>JAAWKA010000017.1 GCA_022797145.1 Clostridia bacterium | reverse complement strand
TTACGAAAATATTACATAGCCATGATTTTTACATTACTAGATTACAAAATGTTGTTTTTAGGTACAAAATGATGTACAATAAAATAAAAAGTGATATTTTGTCATATTTTAATTTTAAGGAGGAATTTTCAAATGGCAACAAATCCAATGCAAAGAAAAGCAAGAAATTCAATTTTATTAGGTATAGTAATAGGTCTTTTAATAGGCGCTGTTGTTATAGCATTTTTATTTTTTCAATTAAATCAATTACAACAAGAAAAAAAATCAAACCAAGCAGCTACAGTACAAGCTTATGTATTCAAAACAGATATTAAATCAGGTGGAAAAATAGACATGTCAAATTTAGAAAAAGTAAGTGTATTAAAGACAGTAATACCAAGTGATTATATAGGAATGGAGTCTATAACAGAAAATACAATAGCAAAAATAGATATTTCAAAAGGTACTGTATTATCAAAATCTATTGTAAATGAACAATCAGAAAAAACAACAGCAGATTTAAGACAGCAACAATATAACATGGTAGTATTACCACAATATTTGAATATAGATGATTATATAGATATAAGATTAACATTACCAAATGGACAAGATTTTATTGTTGTTTCAAAAAAACGTATTAAAAATATTTCTGAAGACACAATATGGATAGACATGTATGAGCAAGAAACATTAGCAATGAGTAATGCAATAGTAGAAGCATATATTATGAAAGGCTCAAAATTATATGCAACTACATATGTAGATCCAGGAAATCAACAAAATGCAATTCCAACATATATACCAAGTTCTAATGTAATTAATCTTATAAATGCAGACAAAAATGTAACAGAAGAAGCTAAAAAAGGATTAGCAGAAAGATATACAGCAGAATTAAGAGAAAGAAGAGCACAAGACATACAAGGACAATTAAACAATTATGCAGAAGAAGCTAAAGACAATATTGAAACAAATATAGAACAAGAAATTACAAAATCAAAAGAAAATAGAAAACAATACTTAGATTCATTAAATGCTGGAACTATACAGTAAAATAGGAGGATAGTATGAAAAAAATAGGGTTTATAGGGGTATTTGACAAAACAGATTTAATTATATACTTAGCAAAAGCATTAAAAACATTAGGTAAAAAAGTATTAATTATAGATAACACAGTAAATCAAAAAGCAAGATATGTAGTACCTGCTATAAATCCTACTAAATCATATATAACCGAATTTGATGAAATAGATGTTTCTGTTGGATTTGAAAATTATGAAGATATAAAAAAATATATAGGAATACCATTAGAAAAAGAATTAGAATATGATATTATTTTAATAGATGTAGATAGTGCTAAAAATTATCAAAACTTTAATATTCAATCTTGTGATAAAAAATATTTTATTACTTCTTTTGATATGTATTCATTAAAAAAAGGAATTGAAATTTTATCACAAGTAAAAGAAACAGTAAAATTAACAAAAGTACTATTTTCTAAAGAAATTTCAAAAGAAGATAATGAATACTTAGACTATATAAGCTTAGATACTAAAATAAACTGGGATGAAAACTACATTATATATTTTCCGTTAGATACAGGAGATCAAACAGTTATTATAGAAAATCAAAGAATATCAAGACCATCATTAAGAAAATTAAGTTCACAATATAAAGAAAGCCTTGCCTACATCACAGAAGATATAGCAAAAGACTTATCTCCAGCACAAATAAAAAAAGCATTTAAACTTATGGAAAAGGAAGTGTAAAACATGGCAATTATAACATTTTGGAGTAATATGAAAAAAACAACAGGACAAACTATGTCTATGGCAGCTATTGCTACCAACATGGCTATAGAACATAACTACAAAATATTAATGATATCAACAAGATTTAATGACAATGCTTTGGAATTATGTTTTGGAGAGACAGATAAAAATAGAAAAATACTAAGAACAATAATAAAAACAGACAATATAGCTGTAGACACTGGAATACAGGGGATTTCAAAACTTGCAAAAAGTGGTAGACTATCACCAGAAATCATACAAAATTATACACAAATTATATATAAAAATAGATTAGAAGTATTATATGGATATAAAAATACAGCAGATGGGACTGGAAAAGATGAATATTTGAATATGCGTGATAAATACAGAGAAATTATACAAAATGCAAGTAAATCATATGATATGGTATTTGTAGACATAGGAAAAGGATTGGATGATGAAATAAACAGGAAAATATTATCAATTTCAGATGTAGTAGTAGTAACAGTAGAACAAAAAATAGAAATGATAAATGATTTTATAGAATTAAAAAATAAATATTCAAAGGCTTCAAAAGATAACATGATATTAAATATAGGAAGATTTGACACTTATTCAAAATATAGCGTAAAAAACATAGCAAGATATACAGGAGTAAAAAGAAACATATCAGTAATACCATACAATACTTTATATTTTGAAGCATCAAATGAACAAAAAGTAGCTGAACTATTTTTAAAAATAAGAAATGTAGAAGAAACAGATAGAAATGGAATGTTTATGAAAGCTGTAAGAGAAGCAGTACAAATATTAATTTATAAATTACAAGAATTGCAAATGAGAATGTAAAGTAGGGGGAGGAACCTAATATGCTAATAAATATTATCTTAATTATTGTTGTACTATTAGGAGCAATAGTATTAATAATGAGAACTATAGAAAAAAGAAAAGAAGCTGAAGCAGAAAAATCAATAGAAATAGATGACAAAACTTATACACTAGAAAAAATGACAGCATTTGTAAAAAGAAGATTAGATGAAATAACAAAAATAAATTTGTATGATATTGGACTTTCTGAAGAAGAATTAAAAAGAAGAAAAAAGAAAAAATATGAACTAAAAAAAGCCTTAAAAGGTTGTACATATGGAGATGTTAATGACAAAAAATATGTAAAAGAATTAATATATGACATATTATTAAAAGAATATGGAGTTGATGAAGCTAACATATCAAAAGCAATATCTTTTGATATACCATCATTATTAACATATCAAGATAAATTTGATATTTTAATATATATGTATAAAAAGGAATTTGCATATGAAGCATTAACACAATTAATAAAAAAATATAATTTGGCAGTTTTGAAATATATATCAGGAGAAGCAAAACCATCTTATGTAATAACAGGGGATGAAATAAATAATATTTATGAAAAAGAAAATTTATTATTATCTTTTGCAGATAAACTAAATATTGTAGTACAAAGAATATACCAACATTACAAAGGATATAGTAGTATTGATGAAATAAGAGACATGAACATAGATGGAGTATCTGGTGGGGTATCTGGACTTCCAGAATCTTTTTTAAGTCAAGTAGCACAAACAGATGGAGATTATTTAGATCAAGTTTTAGAAAATAAAGTACCAAGAGCATGTGATAGTATATGGATATTCTTTCAAGGAAAGTCTATAAGACTTGCATTTTTATCATTTGGGACAGAAAGTGAATTAAAAAGAGTATGTCAAAATATATATAAATATAATAATCCAGGACAGTTATCTGATACTAATGGTTATAAAATAAATGAAATGAAAGACGGCTCAAGAGTTGTTGTAGTAAGACCATCTTTTTCAGAAACATGGGCATTTTTTGTAAGAAAATTTGATGTAAAAAGAGCTACTTTAGAACAGCTAATTGTATTTCCAGGAAAAGAGCAAGCAATTGATTTACTAAAATTTCTAGTAAAAGGTGCAAGAATTATATCAATTACAGGAGAACAAGGCTGTGGTAAGACAACTATGCTTATGGGAATGATAGAAAATATATATGAAACAATGAATATAAGAGTTCAAGAAACAGCATTTGAATTACATTTAAGAAAAATATATCCAACAAGAAATGTACTTTCATTTAGAGAAACAGAAACAATATCTGGACAAGAAGGCTTAGATGTACAAAAGAAAACTGATGGTTCAGTTAATATTATAGGAGAAGTTGCAACAGACCCAGTTGCATCATGGATGATACAAGCAGCACAAGTTGCATCAAAATTTACATTATTTACACACCATGCAAAAACATTTCCAAACTTGATAACAGCATTAAGAAACTCTATGTTAAGAACAGGTGTATTTACAGATGAAAAAACAGCAGAAGAACAAGTAGTACAAGTATTAAACTTTGATATACATCTAGTTAAAGACTTTAGAGGAAGAAGATATATTGAAAGAGTGACAGAATGTATACCAATAGAAAACAAAAATGAATATACTTTTGAACATCAAAATGTAGCAACATTAGAAAATAAAATGGATAAATTTTTTGATAATGCAACACATTATTTTACCAAAGTTACAGACAGACAATTATACAAATATGTAAATATATTAGAATATATAGATGGTGAATATGTATTAACAAATAAAATATCAGATACAAATATAAAAGAAATGCGTAATAATATGGATGCATCAGATGTAGAACTATTTGATGATTTTATACAAGAAAATTGGGGAATAAGAAACAACAGAGTGGAAACAGAAAGAATACAAAGAAACAGAATAAGAAAAACAAGAAGATTTAGAGAAGAAACACAAGAATAATGTATAAAGGGAGGTGTCATACATAAATGTCAAATAATCTTATAATTTATGGATTAATTGGAGTAGCAGGCTTACTTGTATTAATCATTATTGCATACTTCCTTCTTGTGAGAAGAATGAATAAAGCTGATGTAAAACATGCAATGGCATTACGTTCAGGAAATAAAATAAATAATTTTTCAGCAGATGTTATATATCAAAAATTATATATGATATACATAAAAATTCCAGGATTAAAGAGATATTTAATAAAATTAAGAAGAAGACTAGAAATTATAAACATAGAAGATGAATACTTAACAAGAAGACAATCTACAAAAATACTAACAAATGCATTGATTGTAATAGTGCCTCTTACAATTTTAATAATATTATTTACAAAAAATAATACATTATTAATGTCTATTTTATTGATATTTGAATTATTTATGGTAGAAACAATAATAGATGGAATGGTAGATAAAATAGATAACAAATTATTAAAACAACAAATAGATTTTTTTACAGAAATTCGTCATGCATATCATGAATCAAATATGGTAGAAGAAGCAATATATCAAGTAGCACAAGACGATGAACTGGAAATTTCTCGTCAAGCAGAAAAAATATATGAAATTTTAATATCAGATGATCCAGAAGCAGAACTTGAAAAATATTATGACATTGCACCAAATAGCTATTTAAAAGAATTCGCAGGAATATCATACTTAACAAGAGAATTTGGAGATAGAAAAGATCAAAATGGGGCATCATTATATTTAAAAAATTTAAATAACATAACACAAGAAATGCAAATAGAAATATTAAAAAGAGATAAACTAGATTATGTATTTCAAAGTTTATCTGTAATCGCAGCAGTACCAATTCTATTTTTAGAGCCAGTTAAAAATTGGGCAGTTTCACAATTTAGTTTTACATCTCAATTTTATAATGGAAAATCTGGACTAATTGTACAAACACTTATATTAGTATTAACATTTATATGTTATACTTTAATAAGAAGAATAAAAGACAATTCTTCAACAAATGCTAATATAAAAAATACAGAAAATCCATGGCAATCAAAAATATATAAAAATAGAATAGCCAAAAAAATAATAGATTTGTTCATACCAAGAAAAGGGACAAAAGAAAATAGAAAAATTACTACTTTATTAAAAAATGCAGCTTCTAAAATGAAAATAGAATGGTTATATGTAAATAGAATTACTTTAACTATCTCAACAGCAATAATATCAATATTTTTATTTTTTGAATTACATCAAATAACAATAAGATATATATATGAACAACCAGAAAGTGACTATAATATATTAGGACAAATGTCAGCAGCAGATGAAAAAAAAGCTATGGCAGTAACAAAAAAACATAATTATTTTTTAGACAAATTTAAAGGGAAAATAGATACTACAAAAGAACAAATAGAAGTTGCTATGAGATATTCACCATATTATAAAGATGCAACAGACCAAGAAATACAAACAGATGCAGAGAAAATATACACAAAACTAAAAATAGTAAATAGTGAGTATTTACAATGGTTTGAGATTTTACTTGCCTTTATTTTTGCAACAATTGGATATATGGCACCAATTTGGATGCTAATGTTCCAAATAAGAATGAGACAACTGGATATGGAAGATGAAGTAATGCAATTCCAAACAATTATACTTATGCTAATGAAAATAGAAAGAATAAATGTTGAAATCATATTAGAATGGTTAGAAAGATATGCAAATATCTTTAAAGAACCAATAACTAAATGTGTGAACAATTATGAAAGTGGAGCATGGGAAGCCTTAGACGAATTAAAAAATGATGTTTCATATGTACAATTTATACGTATAATAGAAAGTTTACAAGCAGCAGTAGAAAAAATACCAATACAAGAAGCTTTTGATGAACTAGACACAGAAAGAGCATATTATCAAGATAAAAGAAAAGAATCCAATGAAAGATTAATATCTAAAAAAGGAATGATAGGAAAAGCAATAGGATTTGCACCAATGGTATGTTTATTTGTAGGATATCTGATAATACCATTAGTAGTAATTGGTATGTTAAGCATGACAGAAGCATTTAATTCAATGACAGGAATGATGTAACAAGGAGGTAAAGATGGAAAATGCATCAAAAGCCTTAATTATGGCTGGAAGTGTATTAATAGCCATAGTAATATTAGGAGTACTTATATATGTATTAAATTCTGCAAGTGATAATCAAAGAAGTTCTCAAAAAATAGAAGTGGCAGAACAGCTAGACATTTTTAATAAAGAATATGAAGCATATAATAGAAACTTATTAAGAGGAACAGATATTGTATCTGTTATGAATAAAGCTGAAAGTAATAATAAAAAATATGGAGTAGCACAGCAAAATGAGCCAAATTATTTAATGCAAATTGAATTTGAAATGATAGATGAAATACAAGAAGGTAATACTAATTTAAAACCAAATATAAGATATACTTTAAAAGATTTTTTAAACATAAAAAATAATAATGCAGTTTTTACAGAATTAAAAAGAAGAGTATTCGATTGCAAACAAATAAAATACCATAATATAACAGGGAGAGTATATTATATGTTATTTATAGAAAGAAGAGTAGATGAATAAATAGGAGAGTGAGAATATGGAAAATGCATCAAAAGCATTAATAATCACAGGAGGAGTTTTACTTGGAGTATTACTACTCATATTGATGGTTTTTATGTTCCGCTCTATGGGAGGATTTTCAAAAGCAGTAAATGAAAATATAGAAAAAAAGACAGTAGCAGAGTTTAATGCACCATTTGAAAAATATGATAAAAATGCTAATTTAACAGCACAAGATGTAGTAACAATATCAAATTTAGTTAGAAGTAATAATAAAAAAATGCAGACAGAAGGAACGCAAAATGCGATAGTCATGAATTTAACAGGAGTTGGAAGTTATTCAAATATGGCCAATAAATATCTTATGGACACACAAGAAGAAAATTATAGAAAAATTACAAATGAATTTATAAAACAGTATTCAGTTGATAAAAAATCTACATTTAAATGCACAGGAGTAAAATACGATAAAAAAACAGCATTAGTAAATAGAATAGACATACAACTAAATATATAAATTATGCCATAATTAGACAATAAAAAAATTATTTTAATATTATTTGATAAAAGTTGATAAAATAAATAAAAAATAGTATAATAAAAGGGAGACTAGATGAAAAAAACATTAATTGTTATAATAACAATATTGACTGTTATTATAATTGTTACAAGTATAGCAGTAATAGAAAACTCAAAAACGATAAAAAACATAAAAAAAGAAAATAAAGAATTTGAACTAGTTTTAGATAAAGAAATATGGGGAACAGATGTAGTAACTTTAATGAATAAAGCTATAGATACAAATGAAAAAAATCAAATAGTAAAAGATGAAAAAGGATTTTATATAGAAAATACTACAAATTCAATAAAAATAGAATTAAACATGATAAATGGGGAAAACATTCAAACAGTTCAAATGGAAACAATACAAAAAGTAGGAACTATAGGCTTTATACAAAATTTTAATTTAATAAAATTTAAATGTTCAAAAATAGAATATCACGATACTACAAAAAGAATAAAAAAATTAGTATTTGAACAATTAGAAGAATAAGATATTAAATTTTAGATTAAAAATTAATCTAACCATATATAAATAAAAACAAATGTAAAAGGAGGAAATAATTATGGAAAATGCATCAAAAGCATTAATTATTGCAGGAGCAATATTAATTGCAATATTATTAATTGGTGTTGGAATGATGGTATTTAGAGGAGCACAAGGAGGTATTGATGAAGCAGTAGCTCAAATGAGTTCAAATGAAAAACAAATGTATAACAATCAATTTGACACATATTCAGGAACAAAAGTAAGAGGTTCTAATGTAAAAGCTTTAATTGGTGTAATAATAACCAATAATCAAACAAATGCTGATATTGAACAAAAACAAGTAAAATATAATGGTAAATTAATGACATCAGAAGAACTATCAAAAGAAAGAAACACTATAAATTCATCAGCATTATATAATGTAGAAGTTGTATATGACTCAGCTGGAGTAGGAACAGGACTAATTGACAACGTAAAAGTAAATTTAGTATCATCATCAAACTAAAATGAAATTAACACAAAAGGAGAGGTAAAATTATGGAAAATGCAGTAGATGCTATAAAAATAGCTTTTGGATTATTAGTTTTTGCAATAGCTATAACTTTAACCTTTTCTGTTATTGGACAAGCAAGAGCAACATCAGATGTTTTATTTAGATTAAATGATAAAACAGAGTTTTATGAATATGCAACACAGGAGGATTATAATGCCATTGAAAATAGAATTGTTGGATTTGAAACTATACTTCCAACAATCCACAGATATGCAAAAGAACAATATGCAGTAACAATATTTAATATAAATGGAGAACCAATAGTTAGATATGATTTATACACAGAAGGATTTATGGGAAATTGGAATGAGGTATTAAAAAATAAAAATTCATATAATTTTAATATAGCAAATGAAGCACAAAGAACTTATGAAGAGGTAAAAACAAGATTAGAACAAGTTCAAAAAGTAGTAAATAAGGAATTAAATACTAATATAGATATCATGAAATTTGTAGATACTAACTTATATAGAGGAAAAGTACAGGGGTCATCTAATGTTAACATTGTTGCTCCTTGGATGGGAAATCCAGATGAAGATACTGTATATAGAATTAATTGTGATATGATTACAAATGGCTTTTATACAAAAGAAAAAACAACATATTACGGAAAAAATTTGAAACAATACCAAAATAGAAAATTTAAAGAAAAATTTATTGAAATAGAAACAAGTGGAAGAACATTACAAGATGAAACAGGAGAAGAAAGTATAGAAGTAATAAAAGGTAACAAAAAATTAGAAATAATTTATATAATGCAACCTTAAAAAGGAGGAAAAGTTATGGGAGACACATTAATAACAATTGTAGCCATATTTTTAGCAGCCACTTTAATGTTTGTATTTCCATTAGTGTCAATATCAGAAAGAAATGATGATATATCACAATTAGGAGTACAAACAGCAACAGTAGAATTTGTTGATAATATTCGTACAACAGGAAAAATAACCCAAACAAATTATGATGCCTATGTACAAAGATTAGCAACAACAGGAAATAGCTATGATATTGAAATGGAAGTAAAAGTTTTAGATGAAAATCCAGGAAAGAAAACTGCCCAAACTACACAAGATAAAATAGGTGAGAATATATACTATTCTGAGTTTACCTCACAAATAGAACAAAAATTAAGAGAAAGTACTACAAATACAATGACACTAAAAGAAGGAGATATGATATCTGTAAATGTAAAAAATACTAATACTACAATAGGACAAATGCTTAAAAACTTTTTTTATAGTATAAGTGGAAACGATTCTTATAAAATTGCAGCACAACATGGAGGAGTAGTAATGACAAATGGAAACAACAGATAAAGTTTAGCTATAAAGAAAAGGTGATAAAAAATGAAATTACAAAATATGACAGTTATATTTTCAATCATAATAATACCAATAACCTTAATCTTATCAGCATACATAGGAACACAAATTGATATAGCAGTATTGCAACAACGTTACGATACTGCCTTATTGGATGCAACACATGATTCAGTAGTTGCCTTTGAATTAAATACTATGAATAATAATTATTCTAGCAATGCAGACTCTATAAGAAGAGATATTAAAGCTACAATTAACACCTTTTTTAGTAGTTTAGCAATAGGATTAGGAATTTCAGGAGCAAGTTCAACACAAATAATACCATATATACCAGCAATAGTATTTACTATGTATGATGGATACTATATATATTCTCCACATGAATATATAGACGAACAAGGAAATACAGGTTACAGACATATTTTGAAACCATATATTTACTATGCTACAAGATATGTAAATGGCTCTACAGATATAGTAGTAAATTATTCATTAGATAATTATATTACTATATATGGATATGTAAATGGAACACAATATATATCTAAATCAGGATACTTGATAGATATAAATAGAGTACAAATATCAGATAATGAAGTAATACTAGATAATAATATTAAAATACAAAAAGAAAATTTAAAAGAAAATATAGCAATAAAAGATTCAAATAACAATATAGTATATAAAGAATATCCATATAAATATGTAAACAACAAAAAAGTATATAAAGAGGCAGATGGAAGATTTTTTATGCTAAATAATTTAGAAAAGATATATACAACCATACAAGAAGGAGATGAAGATGATAGTGCAATAAAATATTATAAAGAAGCATATAATTTTTCGAGATGGTTGAAATCACAGCCAGAAATAATAAATGCAGTAATACCTAAAAATGCTATAAAAAGTGACAATATATCTAAATATGACGAATTTCAAAACGATAATAGAAGAATATTAGATATAAGTTCAAACAATAATCCAGAACTTGCATTTTCAAACTTTACACAACATAAAAGAGAAATAATGAAAATATCAATACAAGAAAATTTAAATAATGCAATCGCAGTATATAATAAACATTCAGCAGCATTAGGGACAAATTCAAATTTTCAATTACCAATACTAAAAGAAACAGACTGGGAAAAAATACTAACAAATGTAAATATAGTAAGTTTCATGCAAGGAATGCCAGTTGCAACCAAAATATATAATAATTATGCAATAGCAACAAGCACAAATAATAAACAATATATAAGTCCAACAGGAATAAATTTTGTAGATAACCAAAATACTTATCATAAGCCAAATTGTCCAATATTAAAAACAAATATTAATAATGGAGCCAATATTCAAGCATATAAAAAAGTAGATTTTACCAAACATAGAATAGATGGAGATAATAAAATACATTATTATTATAAACATTCTGAATATGGATGTTATCAATGTATTATAAATTCACTAAATGAAGAGTTAGAAATATCTAACTTAGACATAAAAATAAAAAGGATATATTATCAATCACTAGCAAGAGAAAGATATAATCTAGATAGAGTGACAAAAATGTTAGAAGATAAATAAAAATTTCCTGTTTTAAAAAAATAAAAATGGAAAAACTAATAATAAATATATATAAGTGAGGTTTAACATGAAAAACATCAAAAAAATATTTATTATTAGTTTTTTATTATTAATTTTAATATATGCAACAAATATAACATCAATACCAAAAAATATAGTACTTTTTCAAGGAGAAAAAATAAAATTAAATACAGTATTAGGAATAAAACTCCAGGATAAAACAAATATAAAGGAATATGAAACAGTTCAAGCATCAACACAAATAGAAACAAACACAAGCGAAACTGGAAAATTAGACTTAAAATTACAATTATTTGGAAAAATACCTTTAAAAGATATAACTGTAAATATAATACCAAAAACATCAGTAATACCACTGGGAAATGCAGTAGGACTAAAATTATATACAAGTGGAGTATTAGTAGTAGGAATGTCTGAAATACAGGGGACAGATAATATTAAATATAAACCATATGAAAGTACTGGAATAGAAGAAGGAGACATGATAATAGGAATAAATAATAATACAGTAACTTGTACAAAGGATTTACTAGAAAATGTAAATAGTTCTAAAGGAGAAGAAATAAAAATAAAATATGTAAGAAAAGGCGAAGCAATACAAACAAGCATAACTCCTATAAAATCAGTAGATAATAATTATAAACTAGGATTATGGGTTAGAGATGCAGCAGCAGGAGTTGGAACTGTAAGTTTTTATGACCCAATAACAAAAAATTTTGCTGCTTTAGGACATGGAATATTAGATGTGGATACAGAACAATTATTAGATATAGCAAACGGTGATTTTGTAACTACTAAAATATTATCAATAACAAAAGGTGCAAAAGGAATACCAGGAAAGATACAAGGAAGTATAGAAAATCAGATATCAATAGGAGAAATATATAAAAATACTGAATTTGGAGTATATGGAAAACTAAAAAATATGAGTATCTTAAACATAGATCCTAAAAATGCAATGGAAATAGCCTCAAGAGATGAAATACAGCAAGGTCCAGCAACTATAATATGTACTTTAGAAGATAACAAACCCAAAGAATATCAAGTAGAGATACAAAAAATATATAAAAATAATAATACTAACAACAAAAGTATGTTAATAAAAGTAACAGATACAGAGTTAATAGAAAAAACTGGAGGAATAATACAAGGAATGAGTGGAAGTCCAATAATACAAAATGGAAAAGTAGTAGGAGCTTTAACACATGTGTTAGTAAATGATCCACAAACTGGATATGGAGTATTTGCAGATTTAATGATAAAACAAATGAGAAGTGTTCGGATAGGACTTAAAAAAGTCCCTACCGAATTTTTTTATAGGGTAGGGAGAAATTTAGTTTAATAACATAGGTCCAATATCTGTCACATTTCCAGCACCCAGTGTTAAAATAATATCATTAGGCTTAGCATGTTCTTTCACATAAGATACTATATCATTAAAATCTTTTATATATTGACAATTAACTTTTCTAGAAGAATTAAGTCTATCTGCTATGTCTTTAGAAGATATATTATAAGTATTATTTTCTCTAGCCGCATAAATATCAGTTATAATTATATTATCAAAATTACTAAGTGCCTCTGTAAATTCAGTAATTAAATTTTTTGTTCTACTGTAAGTATGAGGCTGGAAGATAACCCAAGCTTCATTAAAATCCTTATTATATAAAGCTTTACAAGTAGCAGATATTTCAGTTGGATGATGAGCATAATCATCATAAACAGATATATTATTAAATTTACCTTTATACTCTAATCTTCTATGAGCACCTGTAAAAGAAAGAAGAGCTTTTTTTATTATATCAGAAGAAATTCCATAGTAATCACACAAACTAATACATGCTAAAGCATTTGAAACATTATGAATACCTGCAACTGATAATTTTATATTTGAATAAAAATTATTATTTTTTAATACATCAAAACTAGGAAAACCATTATTATCAAAATTTATATTTTTAGCTACAAAATTAGCAGTTTCATTTTTAATACCATAAGTAAGAACAGTAGAATTTGTATGATTTTTTAAATCTAAACAATTACTATCATCCGCATTTAATACTAGTAGACCATTAGAAGGCAATAGCTTTACATATTTTACAAAAGCATTTTTTATATTTTCAAAATTTTGAAAATAATCTAAATGATCATTATCTATATTTAATATGATTTCTGATTTAGGACTAAATTTTAAAAAACTTTCTACATATTCACAAGCTTCTATAATAAAATATTCACTATTTCCAATTTTATAGTTACCATTAATTTGTTTCAAAATACCACCAACTTGAATATTAGGGTCCATATTAGCTTCTAAAAAGCATATAGAAACCATTGAAGTAGTAGTAGTTTTTCCATGAGTTCCAGATATACCAATGGTATGTTCAAAGGATTTAGTAAGCTCACCTAAAAAGTCAGAACGCTCAATAGTAGGAATATTTAATTCTTTTGCTTTTAAAATTTCAGGATCATTATTTTTTATTGCAGCAGTATAAACAATTGCATCTGAAGTTGACAAATTTTCTAAATCATGGCCAATTTTAACTTTAATACCATTATTAATTAACTTATTTATAATTTCTGATTTATTAAGGTCAGAACCAGTAACTTTAATTCCCCAATAATTTAGAATTTCTGCAATGCCACTCATACTAACTCCACCAATACCAATCATATGTATATGTTTATATTTTTTTATATTATCAATATTTGCCAAAACGATACGCTCCCCTTAAATTATTATTAAACAACATATAGATTATATACTTATGCATAAATTTTTTCAATATTATTTTATGTATTATGTATAAAAAGTGTTAATTTTATGCATTATAAATAAAAAATAATTAAATAATTTAAAAAAAATAAAAAATAATTAGTTTTTGTAAAAAATAGAAGGAAAAAAATTTTTTATGACGAATAATATTATTGTACATATATATGTACGATAATATTTAAAACTTTGGAAGGCGGTGCACAAAATGCAAATAACAGACGTACGTTTAAGAAAAGTAAATTCAGAAAACAGAATGAAAGCTGTTGCTTCTGTAACTTTTGATAATGAATTCGTAATACACGATATAAAAGTTATCGAAAGTCAAAATGGATTATTTATAGCTATGCCAAGTAGAAAAACTCCAAACGGAGAATTCAAAGATATAGCTCATCCAATCAATGCTGAAACAAGAGAAAAAATTCAAACAGCTATATTAGAAGCTTATGATGCTCCAGAAGCTGAAGAAACTTCAGAATCAGCAGAATAATAAATGTATAATGAAAAATGACCATTAAAGGTCATTTTTTTTGCTAATAAAAACTATTTTGCTAATTCATAGATTGCTTTTGCATATATTTCACAACTTAAAATTAAATTGTCTATTGAAATAAACTCATCTACTTGATGACACATATCTTTATCATCAGGCATAGATGCACCAAAAGAAACACAGTTTGGAAAAGCTCTTGCATAAGTTGCACCACCAATAGCAATAGGCATTTTATTTTGATTTGTTACTTCATTAAAAATATTACATAAAGTAGAAACTAACTTATTTTCCTTTGGAATATATAAACCAGGTTTTTCACCATCAAAATAAACATCAATACAAGAAGATTTAAAATAAGAGGTAAAAGCTGTTTTTATTTTAGAGATATCAATACTAACAGGAATTCTCAAATTCATACTAATTACAAGAGAACTATTTTTAACAAAAAATTTAGCTACATTTAGAGTCAAATTACCAGATTCATCTTCATAATTAATTTTTAAATTTTTACCATTATATTGCATATTTATATAATCATAAAATTTAGAAATTATTTCTATATGAATATTATATAATTTAAGAAATTCATAAATAACTACCAATAAATTTGAAATAGCATTTAAACCTAATTCAGGATGAGCAGCATGTGCAGAACAACCAATAGAAGAAAGGCAAATATGATTAAGATCAATCAAATTTACTGTAATAGAATGATTATATTTTCTTATAATAGTATTTAATTGCTCTACACAAGTATTAATGTTCAAATTATCTTTTATTTTTAATGTCAAGGAGCAAAATTTTGGAACTACATTGATAGGATTATTACCATAATCTATGTCAGTTATTACAATATCATTATTTGAGGAATAATTTTGTTTTAAATGAACATTAAGAAGAGCCTTTTCTGCATAGATACAAGGAAAATCAGCATCAGGACTAAATCCTATATTAGGAATTTCTTCATGTTTTTTATAATATTCAATACATTTCCAATCATTTTCTTCATTTAAACCAAGAATTAGTCTAACTCGTTTATTAATTTTAAAATTATCCATAATAATTTTCATTGCATATAAACTGGAAATAACAGGACCTTTATCATCAATTGCACCTCTACCATAAATTTTATTATTATGAATTGTGGCATTAAATGGGGGAAAGGTCCAATTTTCTCCTTCTGGAACAACATCTAAATGACCAATAATACCTATTAAGTCATCTCCAATTCCAAATTCAATATATCCACAATAACCATCAATATTTTTAGTTCTAAACCCTAAATTTTTACCTAAATCTAAGATATATTCTAAAGCTTTAGCACAGTTTTTTCCAAAAGGCATGGAAGAAATATTATCATTTGAATAAATACTAGGAATTTTAATCAATTCACAAGTAGAATTAACAATTTCATCTTTCATGAGATTAACAAATTTTTTAAACATCAAACATCCTCCTTGTTTATATTATATTAATAAATCAGAAAAATATCAATAAATAAAGATATGAGGTATATAACCTCATATCTTTTGAAATTTATAAATTAGAATTTAACTCAGTCTTTAATCCATATAAAACATATATATGATTCATATAAAGATGTAAATCTTCTTCTTTGTATAATAAAACCTTTACGGATATACTGTTTTTACTACTGAAAAAAATAACATTATTTAATCTTAATGAAGAAATATATGATAATAATAAAACAGATTTTATAATATCATCTGAAATAGTAGTTAAAATGGAAGTTTTATCTTTTTTTGAATTTACAATAGTAGTAGAAATTTTAAAAATAGGTACATTATTATTAGTGCTAAAAAACTGAAATTCTAAAGACCGACCTTGTAAAAATATATTAAAAGGTTGGAAAGAATTGATATTTGTAGAATTTTTAAAAAAATCTGATAATAATCTATTGGCATATTTAATAGAACAATTTAAATTTTTTTGTAAAATTGGAAAAGTAAAAATTTGATACATAATAACGATCCTTTCTTTATACTAACTAATTACAATACTATTATATAATAAATTAACAATAAAAGCAAATATTACAAAAAAGTTACAAATTTGGAAATAAATGTTGACATAGGGAAGTGGGCATTGTATAATATATAAGCATGTAGATTTGCGAAGAAGCGAAATGTAGCTACAATTTATAAAATTGGAGGGAACTTTCGTGGAGTATGTCTTGGCTTAGACCAGGCGGTAAGTTTTATTAATTTATGCACTTATCCCAAGAAAAATCATGCAGAACTTGGGTTTATAAATTAGTGTGATAAGAAACACTAGGGTGCGTTTATAACTTGCCAAGGTACATTAATTTTTAAGGAGGGAAAATATACTATGGCAACAACAAATCAAGTAGTAGGAACAGAAAAAATTAGAATAAGATTAAAGGCTTATGATCATGTTATTTTAGAACAGTCTGCTGAAAAAATAGTGGATACTGCTAAAAGAACAGGAGCAAAGGTTTCAGGACCAATACCATTACCTACTAAAAAAGAAGTTGTAACAATTTTACGTTGTCCTCATAAATACAAAGATTCAAGAGAGCAATTTGAGATGAGAACACATAAAAGAGTTATAGACATTCTTTATCCAACACAAAAAACAGTTGATAATTTAATGAAATTAGATTTACCAGCTGGTGTAGATATAGAAATAAAATTATAATAATTATCGAAAAACAAAACCAAGCTGATAACAATATCAGCCAATAGTTAAGTTAACTGTTCGAGAAATAGGAAGCTCACAGATAACTTATGCGGTGAAACGTATAGGAGGAAATAAAATGAAAGCAATTATAGGAAAGAAAATTGGAATGACACAAATATTTGATGAAAAAGGTAATATTATTCCAGTAACAGCAATTCAAGCTGGTCCTTGTATAGTAGCACAAGTCAAAACACTTGAAACAGATGGATATAATGCAGTTCAATTGGGATATGGAGAAATAAAAGAAAAACATATAAATAAACCAGAAAAAGGACATTTTAAAAAAGCAAATATTGCTTATAAAAAACATTTAAGAGAATTTAGAATAGATTCAATAGATGTAAAAGTTGGAGATGAAATAAAAGTAAATACATTTGAAATTGGAGAAAAAGTAGACATACAAGGAACTACTAAAGGAAAAGGATTTCAAGGTGTTATAAAACGTCATGGACAACATAGAGGTCCTATGGGGCATGGTTCAATGTATCATAGAAGACCTGGATCAATGGGAGCATGTTCAACACCAAGTAGAGTATTTAAAGGAAAAAAACTACCTGGACATATGGGAGTACAAAAAGTAACAATACAAAATTTAGATGTTGTAAAAATAGATTTAGATAAAAATGTAATATTGGTTAAAGGAAGTGTGCCAGGACCAAAAGGGGCATTACTAAAAATTAGACCAACTGTAAAAGTTTCTAAATAGAAGGAAGGAGGAAAAAAGATGCCTAAAATAGATGTATATAATATAGAAGGTAAAAAAGTTAGTGATGTAGAATTAAAAGAAGAAGTATTTGGAATAGAACCAAATGAAGCTATTGTACATAGTGTACTAGTTAATTACTTAGCTAACCAAAGACAAGGAACACAAAGTACTAAAACAAGAGCAGAAGTATCTGGTGGTGGTAGAAAACCTTGGAGACAAAAAGGAACAGGTAGAGCAAGACAAGGGAGTATTCGTGCACCACATTGGGTAGGTGGTGGAATAGCTTTAGGACCAAAGCCACGTAGCTATAAATATAGAGTAAATAAAAAAGAAAGAAGATTAGCTATTAGATCAGTATTAAGTTCTAAAGTGTTAGAGAATAAAATAACTGTATTAGATAATATAAATCTTTCAGAAATAAAAACAAAAAATATGGTAAATGCATTAGAAAGTTTAAAAATAACAGGTAAAACATTAATCATGTTACCAGAAAAAAATGAAAATATACAAAAATCAGCAAGAAATATAGAAGGAGTAAAAACAAGTCTAGTAAACACAATTAATGTATATGATTTACTAAAATATAATAATCTTGTAATAACTCTAGAGGCTGTTAAAAAAATAGAGGAGGTGTACGCATAATGAAACCAGAAGATATCATTATAAAACCTATAATCACTGAAAAAACAAATGATGGTCTACAAGAAGGAAAGTATACCTTTAAAGTAAATAAAAAGGCAACAAAAGTAGATATAGCAAGAGCTGTAGAAAAACTTTTTGATGTAAAAGTATTAAAAGTAAATACACTTACTGTTAAAGGAAAGAAAAAAAGAGTTGGAGTACATGTTGGAAAAACATCAGATTGGAAAAAAGCAATAGTAACAATTGATACAAACCCAAAAGATATGAAATATTTATCAAAAGGTGGAAAAGAAGTAAAAGTATCTAAAAAGTATAAAGATTCAATTGAAGAATTTATGGGAGCATAATTAATAAGATATCTGGAATAAACCAGGAAAATAAATAAAAAGGAGAGAAACAAAAATGGCAATGAAACATTTTAAACCATATACTCCATCAAGAAGAAATATGACAGTTTCAACATTTGATGAAATTACCAAAAAAACACCTGAGAAATCTTTACTTGCTAAGAAAAAAGAAAAAGCAGGAAGAAATTCATATGGAAGAATAACTGTTAGACATCAAGGTGGAGGAAATAGACAAAAATATAGAATTATTGATTTTAAGCGTAAAAAAGATGATATAGCTGCAACAGTTATAGGAATAGAATACGATCCAAACAGAAGTGCAAATATAGCATTAATTCAATATGAAGATGGAGAAAAAGCATATATATTAGCACCAGTTGGATTAAAAGATGGAGACAAAGTAGTATCAGGAGAAAAAGCAGATATAAAACCAGGAAATAGCATGCCAATAGCTAGTATACCAGTTGGTACATTAATTCATAATATAGAGTTAAACCCAGGTCAAGGTGGAAAAATGGTAAGAGCTGCTGGACAAAGTGCACAACTTATGGCAAAAGAAGGAAAATATTCTCATGTTAGATTACCATCAGGAGAAATGAGACTTGTAATGACAAAATGTAGAGCAACTGTAGGAACAATAGGAAATACAGATCATGAAAATGTAAAGATAGGTAAAGCAGGAAGAAAAAGACACATGGGTATTAGACCAACAGTAAGAGGTTCTGTAATGAATCCAGTGGATCACCCTCATGGTGGTGGTGAAGGTAGAGCACCAATAGGAAGACCAGGTCCACTTACTCCTTGGGGTAAACCAGCACTTGGATATAAAACAAGAAAGAAAAATAAATTATCTAATAAGTTTATTGTAAAGAGAAGAAAATAAAGAGGAGGAAATAATACATGTCAAGATCAAGTAAAAAAATACCTTTTGTTGCCCCAGAATTGTTAAAAAGAGTAGAAGCAATGAATGAACAAGGTAAAAAAGAAGTTCTAAAAACATGGTCAAGAGCATCTACAATATATCCACAAATGGTTGGACATACAATAGCTGTTCATGATGGAAGAAAACATGTTCCAGTATATATAACAGAAGAAATGATAGGACATAAATTGGGTGAATTTGCTCCTACTAGAACTTATAGAGGTCATGCAGGAGAAAAAGCATCAAATGTAAAAAAATAATTAGAAGCTAGAAACTTAGGAGTTAAAAATTAGAGACTAAATTCAAACTAATCTCTAAACTCTACAATCTAGGACAATGAGGAGGGAAAATAAGTGGAAGAAAATCAAGATACAATATTGGAAGCAAAAGCAACTCTTAAACATGCAAGAATTTCAGCAAGAAAAGTTAAAATTGTTGCAGATTTAATAAGAGGAAAAGATGTACAAAGAGCTTTAGCAATTGTAAAATTTACACCAAAAGCAGCATCAGAAATAGTTGAAAAATTATTAAAATCAGCTATAGCAAATGCAGAGAACAATCACAATATGAACAGTAACAATTTATATGTTTCTGAAATATATGCAAACCAAGGCCCTACACTAAAAAGAATAAGACCAGCAGCAAAAGGTTCAGCTGTTAGAATAAGAAAGAGAACCAGTCATATAACAATAGTTTTAAAAGAAAAAGAGTAGAAAGAAAGGAGGATTTTTAGAATGGGACAAAAAATGCATCCACGTGGATTAAGAATTGGAGTAATTGAAGATTGGAGTTCAAAATGGTATGCTAATTCAAAAGATTTTGCTAATTATTTAGTAGAAGACCATAAAATCCGTGAATATGTTAAGAAAAAGTTATTTATTAGTGGTATTTCTAAAATAGAAATAGAAAGAACTGCTAAACTTATTAAAGTTAATGTATATACTGCAAAACCAGGACTAGTAATAGGAAAAGGTGGGCAAATAGCTGAAAGTTTAAAAAATGAATTACACAAAATGATAGGTAAAGAAGTTAATTTAAATATAATTGAGGTAAAAAGTATAGATTTAGATGCTCAACTAGTTGCAGAGAATATTTGTGCTCAATTAGAAAGAAGAATTTCATTTAGAAGAGCCATGAAACAGTCAATGCAAAAAACAATGAAAGCAGGAGCACTAGGAATAAAAACATCTGTATCAGGAAGATTAGGTGGTGCAGATATGGCTAGAACTGAATTTTATAAAGAGGGAACAATACCACTTCAAACTTTAAGAGCAAATATAGATTATGGTTTCTATGAAGCTGATACAACATATGGAAAAATAGGAGTTAAAGTTTGGATATATAAAGGAGAAGTTCTTAAGGCTAAGAAACAAAAAGTGGAAGGAGGAGACAAATAATGCCATTAATGCCAAAAAGAACAAAATTTAGAAAAATGCAAAAAGGTAGAAATAGAGGAAAGGCAACAAGAGGAAATAAAGTCTCTGATGGAGAATATGGAATGCAAGCATTAGAAGCAGCTTGGATAACATCAAACCAGATAGAAGCAGCACGTATTGCTATGACTCGTCATATAAAAAGAGGTGGTAAAGTTTGGATAAAAATATTTCCAGATAAACCAATAACAAAAAAACCTGCTGAAACTCGTATGGGTAAAGGAAAAGGAGCACCAGAATATTGGGTAGCCGTTGTAAAGCCAGGAAGAATAATGTTTGAAATAGCAGGAGTACCTGAAGAATTAGCAAAAGAAGCGCTAAGACTTGCAGCAAATAAACTACCAATAAAAACAAAATTTGTTAAAAGAGAAATCGAAATAGGTGGTGAGAATGATGAAGATAAATAAAATAGTAGAAATGTCTTCACCAGAACTAGAAAAAGAGTTAAGTGAGTTAAAAACTGAATTATTTAAAATGAGATTTAGTTTAGCTACACATGGTTTAGACAATCCAATGAAAATAAAACAAGTAAAAAAAGACATTGCAAGAATAAAAACAGTATTAAGACAAAGAGAAATAGCTAATAAAAATTAATAATTATAAGTTAAAAATATAAAACTCTAAAGGAAAGGAGTAAATGTATGGAAGAAAGAAATCTTCGTAAAGTTATGATTGGTACAGTAATATCTGATAAGATGGATAAAACAATAGTTGTAGCAGTTAAAACAAATGTAAAACATGAAGTTTATGGAAAAATTGTTAAAAAAACATATAAATTAAAAGCTCATGATGAAGAAAATAAATGCCAAAAAGGTGACACAGTTAAAGTAATGGAAACACGTCCACTTTCAAAAGACAAAAGATGGAGAGTAGTTGAAATTATGGAAAAAGCTGTCATTAAATAAAATTAAAATGTAATAAATAATTACCAATTCTATAAATTGAAAATTAGAAGATAAGGAGGAAAAGGCTAAAATGGTACAACAACAATCAATATTAAAAGTTGCAGACAATACTGGAGCAAAAGAAATAATGTGTATTAGATGTTTAGGCGGTTCATATAGAAAATATGCAGGTATTGGAGATGTAATAGTTGCTTCTGTTAAAAATGCTACACCAGGTGGAGTTGTAAAAAAAGGAGAAGTAGTAAAAGCAGTTGTAGTAAGAACAAAAAAAGGTGCAAGAAGACCAGATGGTTCATATGTTAAATTTGATGAAAATGCAGCAGTTATTATTCGTGAAGATGGTAATCCTAAAGGAACTCGTATATTTGGACCAGTAGCAAGAGAATTAAGAGAAAAAGAATATATGAAAATTCTTTCATTAGCACCAGAAGTTCTATAATTTAAGAAATAAAAGTACTAGACAATACTCTAGTAAACAAAAAATAGCTAAAGTTAAAATGAAAGAACTTACATCTAAAATTAAGGAGGCGAAAATAGATGAGAATAAAAAAAGGAGATACTGTTCAAGTTTTATCAGGAAATGATAAAGGAAAAACAGGAGAAGTTTTAGAAGTTATACCAAAAACACAAAAAATAATAGTTAAAGGTGTAAATATTAGAAAAAAACATGTAAAACCTAAAAAAGCAGGAGAAGAAGGTGGAATTATTTCAATTGAATGTGCAATACATGCTGCAAAAGTTAACATTGTATGTCCAAAATGTAATAAACCTTCAAGAATAGGTTATAAAATAGAAAAAGAAGAAAAAACACGTATTTGTAAAAGATGTGGAACAAAATTAAAATAGAAAGGAGGTTTATAAAGAGATATGGAAATATTAAGAGAACAATATGAAAAAGAAGTAATCCCAGCATTAATGAAAAAATTTAATTATAAATCTGTTATGCAAGTTCCAAAAATTGATAAAATAGTTATTAATATAGGATTAGGAGATGTAAAGGATAATCCTAAATCATTAGACAATGCTATTAATGATTTAAGCATAATAACAGGGCAAAAACCAGTTATCACAAAAGCTAGAAAATCAATAGCAGCATTTAAATTAAGAGAAGGTGTAAATATAGGCTGTAAAGTTACACTAAGAAGTTCAAAGATGTATGATTTTGCATACAAACTATTTAATGTAGCATTACCTAGAGTTAGAGATTTTAGAGGGGTATCAGCAGATTCTTTTGATGGTAGAGGAAACTACTCTATGGGAATAAAAGAACAATTAATATTCCCTGAGATAGAATATGATAAAGTAGATAAATTAAGAGGTATGGATATTATATTCGTTACAACAGCTAAGTCAGATGAAGAAGCAAAAGAATTATTAAAGCTTCTTGGAATGCCTTTTAAAGCTTAAAGGGAGGGAGAAATAAAAATATGGCTAAAAAGTCAATGATAATAAAACAACAAAAAACACAAAAATATAAAACTAGAGAATATAACAGATGCAAATTATGTGGAAGACCACATGCTTATATAAGAAAATATGGAATTTGTCGTGTATGTTTTAGAAAATTAGCACATGAAGGTGAAATTCCTGGAATAAAAAAAGCAAGTTGGTAGCTAAAGGCTAATAAAGAGTTAGATATCAAATAAAAAGGAGGTAAAAAAAGTGAATATTACTGACCCAATAGCAGACATGTTAACAAGAATAAGAAATGCAAATACTTCAAAACATAAAACAGTAGATATACCTGCTTCAAATATGAAAAGATCAATAGCAGAAATTTTATTTAAAGAGGGATATATTAAATCTTTTGAAGAAATTGCAGATGATAATCAAGGAATAATAAGAATAACAATAAAATATGATGAAAAAGGAAATAAAGTAATTGCAGGATTAAAAAGAATCAGCAAACCAGGTTTAAGAGTATATGCATCAAAAGACGAATTACCAAAAGTATTAAATGGATTAGGAATAGCTTTAATATCAACATCAAAAGGAGTTATAACAGATAAAGAAGCAAGAAATTTAGGAATAGGTGGAGAAGTATTAGCTTATATCTGGTAGTTTAAATAACGATTTATGAAAATAAATGGGTTACAATAATAAAGAAATAAAGAGGTGAAAAATAAATGTCAAGAATAGGAAATAGTCCAATTGCAGTCCCATCAGAAGTTGAAGTGAAAGTTGATGGACAAAAAATTACTGTAAAAGGTCCTAAGGGAACCTTAGAAAGAGAAATACATAAAAACATGACTATATCATTACAAGACAATGTAATAAGTGTAAAAAGGCCAAATGATGAACCAGAAAATAGAAGCTTACATGGATTAACAAGAACTTTAATTAATAATATGGTTAAAGGGGTAAAAGAAGAATTTCAAAGAGAATTACAAATAAATGGTGTTGGATATAGAGTTCAAAAACAAGGTAAGAAAATAGTATTAAATTTGGGATATTCACATCCTGTTGAAATGGAAGAACCAGAAGGAATTACATTTGAAGTACCAAACGCAAATACAATAATAGTAAAAGGAATAGACAAAGAAGCAGTAGGTCAAACAGCAGCAGTAATAAGAACAAAAAGACCACCAGAAGTATATAGAGGTAAAGGTATTAAATATGCTGAGGAAGTTATTAGACGTAAAGAAGGTAAAGCAGGTAAAAAATAAGATAATATAAGGATAAAAAATTAGTTCTAAAATTTCAGGAGGAAAGGAGAAAGAAATGATTAAAAAGATAAACAGAAAAGAAGAAAGAAACAGAAGACATATTCGTGTTCGCAGAAAAATAAGTGGAACACCAGAATGTCCTAGACTTTGCGTATATAGAAGTAATTCAAATATATATGCACAAATTATAGATGATGTAGCAGGAAATACACTAGTTTCTGCATCTACATTAGATAAAGAAGTAAAAATTAAATATGCTAATAAAGAAGCTGCAAAAGAAGTTGGAGAATTAATAGCAAAACGTGCTATACAAAAAGATATAAAAACAGTAGTATATGATAGAGGTGGGTACATTTATCATGGTATTATAAAAGAATTAGCAGAAGCAGCACGTGCAGCAGGATTAAAATTTTAAAAAGTGTTACATAATACTTAAAATATTATGAATAAGGAGGTAAATAACCTAAATGGAAGAAAATACATTAGAATTAAAAGAAAAAGTTGTAGCTATTAACAGAGTTGCTAAGGTTGTAAAAGGTGGTAGAACATTTAGATTTAGTGCTGTTGTGGTAGTTGGAAATGGAAATGGACAGGTAGGAATCGGAAGTGGTAAAGCATCAGAAGTACCAGATGCAATAAAAAAAGCAATAGAAGACGCTAAAAAGAATTTAATTACAGTTCCAGTAGTAGGTACAACAATTCCTCATGAATATGTTGGAAAATTTGGTAGTGCAAGTGTTATGTTAAAACCAGCAGCAGAAGGTACAGGAGTTATTGCAGGAGGTAGTGTTAGACCAGTATTAGAACTTGCCGGTTATAAAGATATAAGAACAAAAGTTATAGGAACAAACAATCCTAGAAATGTTGTGTATGCTACTTTAAATGGTTTATCAAATATGAGAACAGTAGAACAAATAGCTAGAAAAAGAGGAAAAAAAGTAGAAGAAATATTATAATGGAGATTAGAAGTTAGAAAAACTTTACTAATAATCTCACATAAATAAAAATAGAGAAGTTTAGGATTAGTAAAATTTTTCTAATTTCTGACTTCTGTTATAGCTAAATAAATTTAAGGAGGTGCAATTAAATGCAATTAGGTGAATTAAGTCCAGCAACAGTAAAAGTATCAAGAAGACGTGTAGGACGTGGAGTTGGTTCAGGTCTAGGAAAAACATCAGGAAAAGGACATAAAGGACAAAAAGCTAGATCTGGAGGAGGAGTAAGAAGAGGATTTGAAGGTGGGCAAACACCATTATATAGAAGATTACCAAAAAGAGGATTTACTAATATTCATGCAAAAAATTATGTAGAAGTTACTTTAACAATGCTTAATAAATCAGAAGCAACAGAAGTTAGTGCAGAAACATTATTAAAAGAAGGAATAATTTCAAAAATAAATGATGGAATAGTAATATTAGCAACAGGTAATTTAGATAAAAAGTTAAATGTAAAAGCTAAAAGATTTACAAAAACAGCAGCTGAAAAAATACAATCAGCTGGTGGAAAGATAGAGGTGA
This sequence comes from Clostridia bacterium, assembly GCA_022797145.1. Lineage (GTDB taxonomy): Bacteria > Bacillota > Clostridia > TANB77 > CAG-508 > RGIG8482. The sequence goes on along the minus strand of JAAWKA010000017.1, from coordinate 8,011 downwards.
TTTAATTGTTTAAAACAATAAAAAATGCCTTAAAAACCCAAGAAGTAAGAAAAAAGTTATTTATGACATTAGTACTATTAATTGTTTTTAGATTAGGTTGTTTTATAACTGTACCAGGAGTAGATACATTTGCATTAGCTGAAGCAATGGAATCTGATAATGGAATTGCAGGATTAATCAACATTATTTCAGGAGGAGCATTTTCAAGATTTTCTATATTTGCTATGACAATAAGTCCATATATTACAGCATCAATAGTAATACAGTTATTAGCAATGGTAATCCCTTCTTTAGAAAGACTTGCAAAAGAAGGTGGAGAAGAAGGAAGAAGAAAAATGAATAAATATACCAAATATTTAACAATAATATTAGCAGTTGTGGAAGCATTAGGTATATATCTATCATATAGAACTTCTGGAATATTTACAAATCAAGAAACAATGACAGGAGTTTTAGTAGTATTATCATTAGTTACAGGAACAGCACTTTTAATGTGGTTAGGAGAACAAATAACCAATAAAGGAATTGGAAATGGAATTTCAATTATTATATTTATTGGAATTATATCAAGTTTACCAGGAGTTGTTACTACTTTATGGAATTTAGTAATAGTCAATGGAATCTTTGCTACAACAGGACTATTAATAGCATTAGCAATAATAATAGGAGCAATTGTTTTAGTTGCAGGGGTAGTATTTGTTCAAACAGCTGAAAGAAGAGTACCTGTTCAATATGCAAAAAAAGTAGTAGGTAGAAAAATGGTTGGAGCACAAAATACACATATACCTTTAAAACTTGCTATGGCGGGAGTAATGCCAGTTATTTTTGCATCATCTTTTATGACATTTCCAGCAATGATTTTACAAATTTTCATAAAAGATATAAATACAGCAACAGGATTTTGGGCAGGAATATATAAATTTTCAATAGCTACTTCGTCATCAGAAGTACCAATTGGATATTCTATAGCAAATTCAATAATATATTTACTATTAATTGTAGGATTTACATTTTTTTATACATATGCTACATTTAACCCAGCAGAAGTATCTGCAAATATTAAGAAAAATGGAGGATTTGTACCAGGAATAAGAGCAGGAAAACCTACAACAGAATATTTAGCATCAATTATATCAAAACTAACCTGGTTTGGAGGATTCTTCTTAGCATTAATAGCAATACTTCCAATGCTAATGAGATTTACAGGACTAAATGTTGCCTTTGGAGGAACATCAATCCTTATCGTGGTAGGAGTAGCATTAGAAACAGTACAACAATTAGAATCACAACTTGTAATGAGGCATTACAAAGGATTCCTAGAATAAAAGATAAAAATATGGACTGAGCTTTCAGTTCATATTTTTATTTTAAACTATAAAAATCATATTGCTATTTATAAATTTATGTAGTAAACTATAATAGTTAAATGAAGGGAGAGAAATGTTATATGAATATAATTATGTTAGGAGCTCAAGGAACTGGAAAGGGAACTGTTGCAGGAATATTAAGTGAAGAATTGGGAATACCTCAAATATCAACAGGAGATATGTTTAGGGAAAATATTAAAGAACAAACAGAATTAGGAAAAAAAGCAAACGAATATATATCAAAAGGAGCATTGGTACCAGATGAAATAACAGTACCAATGGTAGCAAATAGGTTAGAAAAGCAAGATGCAAAAAATGGAGCAATACTAGATGGATTTCCACGTACTATAGAACAAGCAGAAAAGTTAGATGAAATACTATTACACAATGGCAAAAAAATAGATTTAGTAATAAATTTGACAACACCAAGAGAGGAAACAATTGAAAGAATACTTACAAGAAGAGTTTGTTCAAATCAAGAATGTAAAGCAACATATAATATAGTGATGCATCCACCAATTAAAGAAGGAATATGCGATAAATGTGGTGCACCACTTATACAAAGACAAGATGATACTAGTAAAGAGGCAATAAATAAGAGACTAGAGATATATGATAATCAAACAATGCCTGTTGTAGAATATTATCAAAAACAAGGAGTATTAAGAACAGAAGAAGTAAGTGTAAAAATTAATAGATTAGGAAAAGATGTGGCAAAAGAAGTTATAATGGAAATAAAGGAGAACAACTAAAAATGGTAGACATCAAATCAAAAAGAGAAATAGAATTAATGAAAGAAGCTTGTAAAGTTACAGCTTTAGCACATGAGGCAATAAAAAGAGCTATTAAACCAGGAATAAGTACATTGGAATTAGATAAAATTGCAGAAAAGACAATCAGAGAAAATGGTGGAATACCTGCCCAAAAAGGATATCCGAGCGGAGAAAAAGAAATCCCCAATTTTCCAGCATCCATTTGTACATCAATAAATGATGAAGTTATACATGGAATACCTTCAGATAAAGTTATATTGAAACAAGGGGATATTATAAGTATAGATTTGGTATCATATAAAAATGGATTTAATGGAGATGCAGCAAGAACATATGCTGTTGGAGAAATAACGACAAATGCTAAAAAATTAATTGATATAACAAAACAAGCATTTTTTGAAGGAATAAAATTTGCGAAAGTAGGCAATAGAATTGGAGATATATGTCATGCAATAGGAGAATTTGCAACTAAAAATGGATATAGTGTTGTAAAAGAATTTCAAGGACATGGAATAGGAAGAAATATGCATGAAGAACCAGGAATACCAAATTATGGGAAAGCAGGCAAAGGAATAAGACTAGAAAAAGGAATGACACTTGCAATAGAACCAATGATAATAGAGGGAAAACCAGAGATAGTAATATTAGAAGATGGTTGGACAATAGTAACACAAGATAGAAGTTTAGCAGCACATTATGAAAATACAATATTAATTACAGAAAAAGAGCCAGAAATATTGACAATTATTTAAAAAAGTTATATACTATATAAGCTAATTATGGAAAAATATAATATAACCATATAATAAGGAGTGAGAACCTTGTCAAAAGAAGATATAATTGAAGTAGAAGGTACAGTTGTAGAGACACTACCAAATACTAATTTTAAAGTAGAACTTGAAAATGGGCATCAAATATTAGCACATATTTCAGGAAAACTTAGAATGAATTATATAAAAATATTGCCAGGAGATAAAGTAAAAGTTGAACTTTCACCATATGATTTATCAAGAGGAAGAATTACATGGAGAGCAAAATAGTTTTAAAACTAAACTTTATTAAATAGATATTCATGACAATAATAGGAGGTGTAATAAATGAAAGTAAGACCATCAGTAAAACCAATATGTGAAAAATGTAAAGTTATAAAAAGAAAAGGTAAAATAAGGGTAATTTGTGAAAACCCAAAACACAAACAAAGACAAGGCTAATAAAATCTAAATCTGATATTAACACAAGACTATGTAGCGGCTGTATAAACTATATAAGTTTATATTTTAGTTTTGTGTTTATATATATTGTCCAATATTTTAAAACTATTCTATACAATAAATAGAATACATTTCAATTTAAAATAGGAAGACTAAAAATAAAAAAACAAATATAATTTTGGAGGTGCTAAAATATATGGCTCGTATAGCAGGAATTGATTTACCTAGAGAAAAAAGAGTAGAAATAGGACTTACATATATCTATGGAATAGGAGTTACAAGTTCTAGAAACATTTTAAAACAAGCAGGTATAAGTCCAGATATTAGAGTAAAAGACTTAACAGATGATCAAGTAAATAGTATAAGAAAAATCATTGACGAAAAATTTAAAGTAGAAGGTGATTTAAGAAGAGAAGTTGCTCTTAATATAAAAAGACTTACTGAAATTGGATGTTATAGAGGATTAAGACATAGAAGAGGACTACCTGTAAGAGGACAAAGAACAAAAACAAATGCTCGTACAAGAAAAGGTCCAAGAAAATTAGTTAGTAAAAGTAAGAAATAAGGAGGTATAAAACCAAATGGCTAAAAAAACTGTAGCAAAGAAAACACCTAGAAGAAATAGAAAAAATATAGAAAAAGGTGCTGCACATATTCATTCAAGTTTTAACAATACAATAGTTACAATTACAGATACACAAGGAAATGTTATTTCATGGGCAAGTGCAGGAGAACTTGGATTTAAAGGTTCAAAGAAAAGCACACCATTTGCTGCTGGAGAAGCTGCTGAAACAGCTGCAAAAGCAGGAATGGAACATGGATTAAAAACAGTAGAAGTATTTGTTAAAGGACCAGGATCTGGCCGTGAAGCAGCAATACGCTCTCTTCAAACAGCTGGATTAGAAATAAGTGCAATAAAGGATGTAACACCAATACCACATAATGGTTGTAGGCCACCAAAAAGAAGAAGAGTGTAATATAATAAAAAGTAAATAAATAGAATAAAAAGGAGGAAAGGGCTAGATGGCAAGATATAAAGATGAACAATGCCGTATTTGCCGTAGAGAAGGTCAAAAGCTATTCTTAAAAGGTGATAGATGTTATACAGACAAGTGTTCAGTTTCAAGAAGAAATTATGCACCAGGAGAACATGGTCAAAAGAAAGCAAAACTTTCAGAATATGGTACCCAATTAAGAGAAAAACAAAAAACAAAATCATTTTATGGAGTTGGAGAAAAACAATTCAGAAAATATTTTGATATGGCTTCAAATAAAAAAGGAATTACTGGTGAAAATTTACTTCAAATATTAGAAAGTAGATTAGATAATGTAGTATATAGACTAGGATATGGAGCTTCAAGAGCACAAGCAAGACAGATAGTAAATCATGGACTATTTGAGGTAAATGGTAAAAAAGTAGACATAGCATCATACTTAGTAAAACCAGGAGATATAATAGTAGTTAGAGAACTAAAGAAAGACAAAACAATTATAAAAAATAATATAGAAGCAAATTCTGCAAGACCAGTACCAGCATGGCTTGAAAAAGACGCCGAAAAACTAAGTGGAAAAGTAGTGAGACTTGCAACAAGAGAAGATATAGATTTACCAGTACAAGAACACTTAATAGTAGAGCTTTATTCTAAATAATAAAATCTTAATAACAATATATAAAATGATTACCTTATGTAGAATAAAGATAAGAAGTAAAGTAGATAAAAAGTTATATAACTTATAAATACAAACTTCTAAATTAGGGAGGTAAAGATGATAGAATTTGAGAAGCCAAATATTGAATGTTTAGAAATTGATGATGAAAATAATTATGCTAAATTTGTCTGTGAACCATTAGAAAGAGGATATGGAGTAACAATAGGAAATTCTTTAAGAAGAATACTACTTTCATCACTTCCAGGAAGTGCAATTACAACTGTAAAAATAGAAGGAGTGGTACACGAATTTTCAACAATACCAAATGTTGTAGAAGATGTTCCAGAGATAATAGTTAATTTAAAAAATGTTAGACTAAAAACATTTGATAATGAAGAAAAGATATTGAGAGTAGATTTTAAAGGTGAAGGAGAAGTTACTGCAAGAGATATAATAACAGATAGCACAGTAGAGATATTAAATCCAGATTTACATATAGCAACAATATCAGAAGGTGGATACTTAAAAATGGAAATGACAGCAGATAGAGGAAGAGGTTACAATAGCGCAGGAAAAAATAAAAAGCAAACCCAAGACCTATCAGTATTGCCAATAGATTCAATTTATACACCAGTAAAAAAAGTAAACTATTCAGTAGAAAATACAAGAGTTGGTCAAATGGTAGATTTTGATAAATTAATCATTGAAGTATGGACAGATGGAAGTCTAAAAGCATATGAAGCTCTAAGTTTAGCAGCAAAAGTTATGACAGGTCATTTAGAACTATTTATAGACTTATCAGAAGCAACAAAACATACACAAGTAATGGTTGAAAAAGAGGAATCAAAGAAAGAAAAAGTTTTGGAAATGTCAATAGAGGATTTAGAATTATCTGTTAGATCATTCAATTGTTTAAAAAGAGCAGGGATATCTACAGTAGAAGATTTGGCAAATAAAAGCGAAGCTGATATGATGAAGGTAAGAAACTTAGGTAAGAAATCTCTAGATGAAGTAACACATAAATTACGTTCATTAGGATTAGACTTTGCACAAGATGAAGAATAGAAATATTATTAAAAAGAGGTGAAATAAGTGGCTAGAAATAGAAAATTAGGTAAAACAACAGACCAAAGATTAGCAATGCTTAAGTGCATGGCGACAGACTTAATATTACATGAAAAAATAATTACAACAGAAGCAAGAGCAAAAGAAATAAAGTCTATAGTAGATAGTTTAATTTCATTAGCAATCAAAGAAAAAGATAATTTTGAAATGGTTGATGTAAAGGTTATAACAGCTAAATTAGATGCAAAAGGAAATAAAGAAACACAAAAAGTAACAAGTAAAAATGGAAAAGAATATTTAAAAGTTGTTAAAGAAGAAAAAACAATTTCAAGACAAAAAGATAAACCTTCAAGATTAAATGCAAGAAGAAAAATGATGAAAACTTTAAATAAAGTTAGAGATACTGAAGGAAAAAACATAGACTTACCAGCAAAATTATTTAATGAAATTGCTGCAAAATATGAAGGAAGAGTGGGTGGTTATACAAGAATAATAAAAGTAGAACCACGTAGAGGAGATTCAGCACCAAGAGCAATAATAGAATTAATATAAAAAATATATACATTATTTAGAGTGGACGAGAGAATCGGCTTTATGACTCCACAGCAACCTATTTTTAATAAGGTGCTAATACCGACAAAGCAAATAGCTTTGGATAATGATAAAACAAGAAAACCTTTGCTAACTGCAGAGGCTTTTTTATTAATATGGAGGAAAAGATGAAGAACTATTTATTTACAAGTGAGAGTGTAACACAGGGACATCCAGACAAGCTATGTGATTATATATCAGATAGCATACTAGATGCATATTTAGAAAAAGATAAATATTCAAGAGTAGCATGTGAAACTGTAGCAGGGAAAGGAGAAATTTTAATAACAGGAGAAATAACTTCAGAAAAACAAGTAGATATAGAAAAGATTGTAAGAGAAACTATAAAGGAAGTTGGATATGATAATGAAAAATTGGATATAGATTATAAAACTTGCAAAGTAAACATAAACATTTCAAAACAATCTAAAGATATTGCTTTAGGAGTAAACAAGTCTTTAGAAACAAAAATAGGTGAAAAAATATTATCAGAAGGGGCAGGAGATCAAGGAATCATGTTTGGATTTGCATGTGATGAAACAAATGTATTAATGCCTCTACCAATTTATCTAGCACATAAATTGGCATATAAATTAGAACTTTTAAGAAAAACAAAAGAAATAACTTATTTAAGACCAGATGGAAAAGTACAAGTTACGGTTGAATATCAAGATAATAAACCAAAAAGAATAGATACAGTTGTAATATCAACTCAGCACACTGAAGAAACTGATTTGGAGGTTTTAAAACAAGATATAATACATAAATTAATAAAAAAAGTACTTCCTACAGAGTTATTGGACAATAAAACTAAATATTATATTAATCCAACAGGAAGATTTGTAATAGGAGGACCACTTGGAGATAGTGGATTAACAGGAAGAAAAATAATAGTAGATACATATGGAGGATATAGTAGACATGGAGGAGGAGCTTTTTCTGGTAAAGATCCAACAAAAGTAGATAGGTCAGCAGCATATATGGCAAGATTTATTGCAAAAAATATAGTTGCAAATAAATTAGCAAAAAAATGTGAAATACAATTATCATATGCTATAGGAATAGCAAGACCAGTAGCAATCAATATAGATACATTTAATACAAATATAATTCCAGAAGAAGAAATTATAAAATTAATATATGAGAAATTTGAATTAACACCTAGAGGCATAATTGAATATTTAGACCTTAGAAAGCCTATTTATAAAAAAACATCGAATTACGGACATTTTGGAAAAGAGGAAATGTCTTGGGAAAAAATTATAAAACTATAAAAAGATGTAAACTAATATAGTCAAATTATTTTTACTTACTAATACCTTGACAGATGATGTATCTTATATTATAATATAAG
>JAAWKA010000016.1 GCA_022797145.1 Clostridia bacterium | reverse complement strand
ATGACATCCAGAACATTAGCAGATAAAGTAAATGTATCTTATAGTACAGTTAATAAAATATTACAAGGTAAAGATAATATAAGAGTAAAAACAATAAAAAAATTAGAGAAGGTTTTAGGAGTTAAATTAATATCTGATAACATATATGAAAAACTAAAAATAGCATTACAATATTCAAAATGATAAATTCCAATATTAGCAAATAAAGTAAAATATAGAATGTAATTCACTCTATAGTATATTGAAAACCTAAAACAATTGAAAGATGAAATAAAAAATTAGAAAAAGATTTAGAAAAATTCATTTGATTGCTATTAGGAAACTTGAGAATGAACTTTGTATTGTACAGGGTTCATTCTTATTAAGTTCCTTTTATTATTTTATATATTCTTTCATATAAAATAATAAAAGGAACTTAATAAAGCAAAGAAATTTTTTCCTAGTGAATTTGATTGCTTTATTTTTCAATAATGCTTAATATTACATCATTTGATATTGCCATTCCTAATATCTAATAATTTAAGTACACTTAAAAAAGTTAATTGAAACTACTAGACATTTACATAATATTGATATATAATATATATATAATATTTGGTAGAAAAAGGAGGACAAGAATTTGTTGGATGTAAGAGAGGAAATAATTCGGAAGAGAAAAGAATTGAGACTGTCACAAGCTAAGTTAGCTGAAAAATGTTATGTTTCATTAGGGACAATTTCTCACTTAGAACAAGGAAATAACCCAATACGGCTGACTATTTGTAGTGTAATAGTACTAAAATTTTTAGGTATTCCTTGGGAAGAGATTATTGAGGGAGAGGACCAACAACAATCAATTGGAATAGAAATTCTAAAAGAAAGACTTGATTTGGGGGTAGATATGAAACGACTAAGCAATGAAGCAGGAATATCAGTAAAGACACTAAAAAATATTGAAAGTGGAAAGATAGAACCTACAAGTAAAACTCTGAAAAAGTTGACTCAAGCATTAAAAAAAATAAGGGATTCTCAAACTAAAAGCAATACTGTAATTTCTTGTAGGCATGAAAAATTGAAAGAAGCAATAAGAAGTTCAGGAATGTCACCAAAAACTCTAGCTAATAAAGCAGGCTTACATCAAGAAACAATTCGGAGAATATTATGTGATGAAACCAGTCCAAATATGAAAACAATAAAAAAATTGGATGAAGTTTTAAGCGCTGGTTTGGTATATGGAGTATTACAAGATTAAAAAAATATCCAATGAGGTGTAAATATAGAGTGTAATTCATTCTATATCATATTAAAAGATTAAGACAAATAATTAGAGAGACATTTAAAAGTGATTTAGTAAAAATTAAGTTACCATTACTTAAAAAACTAGATTAACTAAAAATAAAATTGACTTAGCTAAAGTCTAAGTCAATTTTATTTTTAGTTATAATATAATGCAAATTAGTCCACCACTGCCTTCATTTACTATACGTTCTAATGTTTCTTGTAACTTGCCTTGGGCATCTTCTGGCATACGACATAATTTGTTTTGTAATCCTTCATTTACTAGCTCATGCAAACTTTTTCCAAAGATATTAGATTCCCAGATTTTTTTAGGGTCACTTTCAAATTCTGAAAGTAAATAATTTACTAGCTCTTCAGATTGTTTTTCGCTTCCAACAATAGGTGATACTTCTGTTTCTATATCTGCACGGATCATATGTATAGAAGGAGCTTTAGCTTTTAATTTTACACCGAATCTGCTTCCTTGTTTTACCATTTCTGGCTCATCAAGTATTAATTCTTCCATAGAAGGAGTAACAATGCCATATCCTGTTGCTTTAACTTCTTCTAAAGCATATGAAATTTTATCGTATTCTTTCTTAGTATGAGCAAGTTTTGTGATAATGGAAAACAAATCACCTTCATTAGAAATAGTAACCCCAGAAATTTCAGTTAAGATTTGATAAAATAATTCTTCTTTCAAATTAATAGAAATGTTCACATTTCCATTACCAAGTCTTATTTCATCTAATAAAGTTTTTTCTATAATTTCAGTTTTTTGTATTTTAGTTATACTTAAATCAACTTGTTTTAGGATAGTTACATTGTTAAAGGCATCTTGTATTTCTGAATATAACTTTTGCTTTAGCCAATGTTCATCATTTAGTCCATCAACCCATCTAGGGAAATTGATATTTATTTGTTCAATAGGAAATTCATACAGTATTCTTGCAAATATGTCATTTAAATCTTCGCTATTTAAATTAGCACAATCTGTTGGAATAACTGCTGTTTGGTATTTATCTTCTAATTTTTTTGCTAATTCCTTTGTATACTCAGAGTAAGGTTCATTTGAGTTTAAAACAATTATAAAAGGCTTATTTAATTCTTTTAATTCCTTTACAACTCTTTCTTCAGAAGAGATGTAGTCTTCTCTTGGAATATCTGTGATGCTACCATCTGTAGTAACTAAAATTCCTATTGTAGAATGTTCCTGAATTACTTTTCGGGTTCCTATTTCTGCTGCTTGCTCAAAGGGAATTTCTTCTTCAGACCAAGGTGTTTTTACCATTCTAGGAACATCATCTTCTAAATAACCAATTGCATTGTTAACAAGATAACCAACACAATCTACTAAACGAGTTTTTAATTTTAAATTATCTCCAATAGTAATATCTATTGCTTCATTTGGAATGAATTTTGGTTCTGTAGTCATAATAGTACGACCAGCAGCACTTTGAGGTAATTCATCACGAGCACGTTCCTTTTTATATTCATTATCAATATTTGGAATAACTAGTAAATCCATAAATTTTTTTATAAATGTTGATTTTCCTGTTCTAACAGGACCAACAACTCCTATGTAAATATCACCATCTGTACGTTTTGCTATATCTTGATATAAGCTTAAATTTTCCATCTATAATTTACCCCCTCAAAAAATGTTTGTACAAATCTAACTTTACTAATGTATATTTGAAAAAATAAGCTTTATGCATAAAATATAAAAAAATTTAATAAAAGACATTTTGATATTTTTGATAGATAGATAATATGAGTTTAAATAATAAATAAAAGTTTATATAAAAATAACACAATAATATGAAGCATAATATTATATAATATTATAGATTTGCATTGTATATTTTTTTATGCTAAAATATCATAGTGTAAAATGCAAGAACTACTTATGAAAGAGGGGAGTATAATGGAGGATGTAATAGCGATAGTCATGGCGGCGGGAAAAGGCACAAGAATGAAGAGTAAAAAATCAAAATTAGTACATAAAATATTTGGAAAAGAAATTATAAAAAGAGCAATAGAAAATGTAGAAAAGGCTGAAGTAGAAGAAATTATTACAGTAGTGGGATATCAAAGAGAACAAATACAAGAAGTTTTAAAAAATAAAGTAAAATATGTAATACAAGAAGAACAATTGGGAACAGGTCATGCTGTAATGCAGGCAAAAAAATTTTTAGAAGGAAAAAAAGGAAAAGTACTGGTTTTAAATGGAGATCATCCAATTATGAGACCAGAAACCTTAAAGAAATTGATTGTACAATCTATTCAAAGACAAGAGTATGCAACAATATTAACAATGATACACAATGATGTTATTCCATATGGTAGAGTGATTCATGATGAAAATGGAAATATAAAAGAAATAGTAGAACATAAAGATTGTACAGAAGAACAATTAGAGATAAAAGAATTTAATTTAGGAATGTATTGTTTTGATATAGAAGAATTACTAAAAGCATTAGGACAAATAGATAATAATAATGCACAAAATGAATATTATTTACCTGATGTATTAAAAATTATGTATAATAAGGGATTAAAAACAGGTTCTATAGTTATAGAAGATAATACAGAAGTTTTGGGGATCAATGATAGAATAGACTTGCAAATATTAACTAAAGCATTACAGTTACGTATTAATACAGAACATATGAAAAATGGGGTTACAATTGAAGATATTAATACTACATATATATATGATGATGTTAAAATAGGTATAGATACAATCATTCATCCAAATACTACTATAAAATCAGAAGTTATTATAGGAGAAGAATGTGAAATAGGACCTAATGCCTACATAAGAGAGGGATGTAATTTATCTGATAAGGTAAAGATAGGAAGTTTTGTAGAAATAAAAAAATCAATTATTGGAGAAGGAACAAAAATACCTCATTTATCATATATGGGAGATTGCGAAATAGGAATTAAGAGTAATATAGGGTGTGGAACTATAACTTGCAATTATGACGGATTTAATAAAAGTAAAACAATTATAGGGGATAATTCATTTGTTGGTTCTAATACTAATTTAATAGCACCAGTAAATCTAGGGAGGAATACTTTTATAGCAGCAGGGTCTACAATAACAGAAAATGTTCCAGAAGATTCTTTAGCTATTGCAAGGCAAAGACAAATAAATAAAGAAGGTTGGAATAAAAAGTAAAAATTAATAAGATAGGAATATGTTTTTTCCTATCTTATTAATTTTATTTGCAATTATTACAAGGTGTAGTGCAAGGATTATAGTTATTTACACTATTAAATTGATTCATACAATTACAAGTATTTTGAGTTGAATCAATATCACTACAACCATTCATATAAAATTTTCTTTCAGCCAATTTATCCTGAATACCACGTAGTGCTTCACCAAATCTTTGGAAGTGAACTATTTCTCTTTCACGTAAGAAACGAAGAGGTTCAATAACATCTGGATCATCTTTGCATAAATCTATTAATTTTTCATAAGTTGCTCTAGCTTTTTGTTCTGCTGCTAAATCTTCTTGAAGATTTGCAATAGGATCACCTTTACAAGCAATATATGCAGAGGTGAAAGGTGTACCAGAAGCAGCTTGAGGATAGACATCTACACCATGGTCAGTATAATATGCACCCAATCCTGCCTTATTTATTTCTTCGGGACATAACCCTTCAGTTAACTGATGAACTATTGTACCAACCATTTCAAGGTGAGCTAATTCTTCTGTTCCTATATCATTTAAGATAGCTTTAGATTTTTGATCAGGCATTCCAAATCTTTGAGATAAATATCTTAAAGAAGCAGCAAGTTCACCATCTGGACCACCATATTGAGATATAATAAATTTAGCAAGTCTTGGATTTGAATGTTTGATTTTGATTGGATACTCTAAAGTTTTAGTATAAGTCCACATTAAAAATTCCCCCTTTCCCATGGCCATGGTTCTTCTAACCATCTCCACTTATTACATGGATAGAATATTGTAAGCGGACCAAACATTTTTTGATATTTATCTGACAATTCTTTTGCTTTTTTACAATATTCTCTATGCAAACAAAGGGCTTTTTCATCATCTGGATGAGTATCTAAATATAGACCTAATTCGATTATAGAAAATTTATATGCTCTTAGTTGCATCATCATTTCTTCTCTTAAATTATTATCACATGAATTTTCGCATTTACATTCACAAACACATGTGCAATTTCTGTTTTCTATATTTTCTTCCATTATCGATTACACCCCTCTTTAATTTTATTTGTAGCACGAATAAATTCGATATCTTCTATTGATTGACATGGTTCATATGGGCTAACAAGTTCAGGAAAAATAGTTCCCATTTTTAGTCCGATACATGGTTTAAAGGTTTTATCCATTGTCTGCCATGGAACATAACTTTGTGCGAACATTGGATTAGAGGGAAATACAGACTCTTCTTCATCAAATCCACATTCACAATTGTCATTATTATATTCAGAAGCAGATGAAACATTGTTGCATGATTCTTCCATAATATCATCAGCATAATTTGAGCAATTACATAAACAACATTTTCTACTACTATTACATCTTCTACGCATTATAACTCCTCCTTATTTTAAGTTATAATTCATAATATGACAAAAAAATATAAAATGTTACAAGATAACAAAAAAGATATCTAAAAACATCACAAGTTTTTAAATATCTTTTTTTGTTATCTTATTAAGAACCAATTAATTTATGTGTATAGTCTAAATTAGACCAAGAATCATACTCATAACCTAAAGTATAAATATCAGTTGCAAAAATATCTTTTTCTAACATTGTTTTTAAAGTTTTATTTGAAGAAGTTTCCATATATTTTTTTACAGAAGTTATAATATCAAGTCTTGGATTAGCATGAGAAATACCAGATAATAATTCTTTTCCTTTTTCATTAAAACCAAGAACACGGACGTATGGCTGTTCTATTTTTCTAGATTCTAACATATCTTTTTTACTTATACCAAGTAAAGCATATAATAAAATTCTTTTTAATCTAGTAGAGGGATAACGTTTAGTTTTTAATATATTTAATAATTCATCTATAGTATTACAAGAATTAGCAGCATTCTTTATAGAATTTTCTAAACCTTCTGAAACATCTGGTAAATCAGCAATTTCTTCTAAAGATAATTTTCTTAAAATATAAACAATTTCACGCTCAAAAGTATTAAGACTAGGAACAATCTTACCAGATCTTAAACATTCATACATAATATCAAAAGAAGACTTAGGCATTGCTTGCCTTAAGCTCCAGACATCACCTGTTTGAACAATTTTACGAATAGCAGTTGCACTGGCAATACCATTAACGATTTCAACACTATTATAATCTACCTTATGTCTTTTTACACTAATAGGGGTAATATTACTCTTATATTTTTTTAAGGCTTTTAAATATTCTATTGCTAAAATATTATTAGGACTAGAAAGTACATTAGCATACTTTCTAATATTGTTTAGATAAATAAGTAGAGCATTTTCACGTGCCTTAGGATAAGAAAAGCCTTTTCCTAATTCATGATTTAATACTGAAATAAATTCTTTAGGTTCATGATATAAAACATTTGCAAAATCGTTCAAAGTATTAACATTACACAGTTCACTACCAAAAGAAATAGAATCAACTACTTTTAAGGAATTTAAAATTTTTATGCTACCTTCCGCAAAATTTTCAGCACTAGAAATACTATATAGTAAAGGGAGTTCTATAACAAGATCAACTCCATTAGCTAGAGCCATTTCAGATTTTGACCACTTATCTATTAGAGAAGTTTCACCTCTTTGAGCAAAATTACCACTTACTATTGCTACAGTGTAATCAGCTCCAATTAATTTTTTTGATTCATTTATATGATATAAATGACCATTATGAAATGGGTTATACTCAGCTATTATTCCAAGAACTTTATTCATATTTTTTCCTCCGTTATTGCTTTTTTTTATAAATTATTGATATAATATCATAAAAAATAAAATTTGACAAATATAGTTTAAAAAAATTATCATAATTTTATTTTTTTTGTATTTATGGAGGAAGAAATATGGAAGAAATTACTATATATACAGATGGAGCATGCTCAGGAAATCCAGGACCAGGAGGATGGGGAAGTATATTAATATATAAAAATGTAGAAAAAGAAATATCAGGATCATTGAAAAATACTACTAATAATATTATGGAATTGACAGCAGTAGTAGAGGCACTTAAATTATTAAAATTTAAGTGTAAGGTTAAAATATATAGTGATAGTGCATATGTTGTAAATGCATTTAACCAAAAATGGATATATAGCTGGATAAAAAATAATTGGATAAATTCAAATAAAGAACCTGTCAAAAATAAAGAAATTTGGAAAGAACTATATGAATTAACCCAAAAACATGAAGTAGAATTTATAAAGGTAAAAGGACATAGTGATAATGAATATAACAATAGATGTGATGAAATAGCAAGAAAAGAAATATATAAACATACAAATAAGTAATATATGGCCTTACACATTAACAAATAGTGATTAATATAATATATTAATCACTATTTTTAATGTAGGAGGATGAAATGAAATCTAAATTACTAAAAATATGTATTATATTAGTTATTCTTACAATATTTAGCTTTGCATTTATAATAAATATTGTAAATGCTTTAGGACCATCAAGTGGAGAAATATATGAGGGGATTGATGTTAGTTCATATCAAAAAAATATAGACTATGCAAAAGTTAAAGCAGCTGGAATTGATATTGTATATATAAAATCAAGTGAAGGTAGAACACATAAAGATGCTTATTTTGAAAAAAACTATGAAAATGCAAAGAAAAATAAATTAAAAGTAGGATTTTATCATTTTGTTAGAGCAAGAACAAGAGAACAAGCTATACAAGAGGCTGTATTTTTTTCATCTGTAATTTCAGGAAAATTACCAGATTGTAGATTAGCTATGGATTTTGAAATATTTGGTAATTTAACACATGAAGAAATAAATGAAATATCTAAAGTATTTTTAAATAAAGTACAGGAAATAACAAAAAAAGAAATGGTCATATATAGTAATACATACACTGCAAGAACTATATTTAGTCAAGAACTTGCAGATAACTATCCATTATGGGTTGCCCAATATGGAGTAGAAACTCCAGGAAATAATGGAAAATGGAATAATTGGATAGGATTTCAATATTCAGATGAAGGAATAATACAAGGAATAAATGGATATGTTGATAAAGACAAATTTACACAAGAAATATTTTTATCTAACAATGACGAAATACCTGCACCAGATGAAACAGATAATAACAATGAACAGGAAAATGAAACTAACACAGAATATTATATAGTAAAAAAAGGAGATACTCTTGGAAGTATAGCTAATAGGTATAATACAACAGTAAATGAGCTGGTGAAACTAAATAATATAGAAAATCCAAATCTAATTTATGTTGGACAAAAGATTTTAATCACTGCTTCAGATAAACCAAATAATGATCTTAAAATATACATAGTAAAAAGAGGAGACACTTTATCTAAAATAGCAAAAAAATATAAAACAACAGTAAATGAATTAGTAAGATTAAACAATATAAAAAATCCAAATTTAATTTATATAGGTCAAAAACTAATTATAACTAGTTCAAATAACACTAAAGAAACATATATAAATTATATAGTAAAAAGAGGAGATAGCTTATGGAAAATTGCAAAAATGTATGGAACAAGTATTGCTAATATAGTAAGATTAAATAAAATAAGAAATCCAAATTTAATTTATACAGGACAAAAATTGATTATAAATATAGATGAAATAATAGATGGAGAGATACATGGATGTGGTAATACATACTACACAGTAAAAAGAGGGGATACACTAAATAAAATTGCAATAAGATATAATACAACTGTACAAAAACTAGTATATGCAAATAATATAAAAAATTCAAATTTAATCTATCTAGGCCAAGTGATTAGAATACCAAATAATTAAAATAATATAATCAAATACTTTTTTGGTATTTGATTATATTATTTATAGTAAAAGTATAAACTATACTTTTTTATAATTTATTGAACAATATCCAAAATCAGCTGATTTCATCACACGAATAAATTTTTCAAAATCGTCTATATTAGAATTATTTGGCAGTTCAATAGAAGAAATATGTCCACCATTTGTCAAAGCATGATAAGGCCCCTCTAAAGCTATTTTTTTATCAATAGAAATATTATAAGATGAAGAAATATGAAAAGAAGTTGTGTAATAGTCATCATCTGGAATTCCTAAAATTTTACCAAATATAGCCTTATCTAAACTTAAAAATTTTTTGCAGACATCTTCATTAGAAGAGGCAATTAAAGTAAAATTTAGGTTATACTTTTTAGAATATTCATCACATTTTTTTCTCATAAAGGAAATGATTTTTAAGCCAATTTTTTGGGCTTCATTATCTTCACCATGGTGTTTACCTATAAGAAATTTTAAACATTCAGAAAGTCCAATAAAACCAATACTTAAATTACCATGTTTTAAAACTTTACGTAATTTATCTGTAGATTTTAATTTTTCACTATCTATCCATATATTTTGCCCCATTAAAAAAGGGAAGTTTGTTACTTTTTTATTACATTGTATTTCATAACGTTCTAACAACTGATCTTTTACTAAATTTAGTTTTTCTTCTAATTCTTCAAAAAAGGCTTCTAAGCTATATTGCTCATTTGAAATAATCCCATGTTTAATGCCAAGTCTAGGAAGATTAATAGTAGTAAGAGATAAGATTCCTCTTTTAGAAGAAATAGATTTGTTATTATCAACAGTATTTTCTAGGATACGGATAGAATCACCCATATATGAGACCTCAGTATTGAAATCGTTTTCTCTATAGTATAATTTATTAAAACTTGAATCAATAAATGAAAAGTTTGGAAAAAATCTTTTGGCAGATACTTTACAAGCAAGTTTAAATAAATCATAGTTAATATCTGTAGGATTATAATTAATGCCTTCTTTTATTTTAAATATAGAAATAGGCGAAAGAGGAGTTTGATTTCTTCCAAGACCTACATCTAATACTTCTAAAAAATTTTTAGTAATCATTCTTCCTTCATAAGAAGTATCAGTTCCAAAATTCACACAAGCAAATGGAGCTTCATAAGCTTTAGTTGTGTGAATTGTATTTAGATTATGAATAAGAGCTTCCATTGCTTGATAAGTGGCATTATTAGTTTTTTCAAGAGCTTTATCATAACAAATACGAAACAATCTTTCAAGTTCATCAGAGCTTCTACAATATTTGTTAAAAATAGTAATATCAAAATTAATACTTTCCAACTTATCTATTTCACGAACAATACCATTAATTGCAATAAAATTAATAAAATTTGTATATTCTAAGTAATCATAAACTATTTGTTTAAAGACTTTCTTAAAAGTTTTTAAAACTCCTGGAGCTAAATAGTAATCAAGAGCAGATATACTTTGAGGGCCATGTTGATCATTTTGATTTAATTGTATACAAATCGAAGTAAGGGCAGAATAAGAGGAAATATCATTAGGTTCTCTTAAAAAAGCATTTCCAGCCAAAAAACCATCTTCAAATAATTCAGACAAATTAATTTGACAACAACTAGTAGTACCAGTAGGAATAAAATCTAAATCATGAATATAGATATCTCCACTATCATGAGCCTCTGCAAATTTGGGTTTCATTAAGTAAGATTTTGCAAATTCCCTAGAAATAGTACTACCATATTGAATTATAGTTTCCATAGCAGTAGTTATATTGGTATTTTCATATCGTATATCATCTTCTTTTGAAGATTTTAAGCCAAGATTTTCTAAAGCCTTTAAAAACTTATGTTGTTTTTTTTCAGAGAAAAAAGCTTCTCTTGATTTTTTTCTATTTTCTCGATAAATAGAAAAAGAATGATAAACATCTTCATATCCATTAATTTTTAATTGTTCTTCTATTAGATCTTGAATAGTTTCTATCTTTATTTTATCAGTTTGCATTTTTTCAATTTCAAAAATAACTAAATTATAAATTTTATTTGCATCATTTTGATTATATTTATGATTTTCTCCATCTTCTAGTATAACACTATCAAAAGACTTTTTTATAGCAAGTGCAATTTTAGCCCCATTAAAATCGACCTTTTTTCCATCACGTTTTATAACTGAAATATTTGTATTTTTATCAAAAAACTCCTCCATATAGGCCTCCTTGTAATTTTTTATAATTTTATAATTCTATACATTTAAAGTCAATATATAAATATTAACTAAATTTGTTTTTTACTGACCGTACAGTATAGTTATTTATTAAAACAACAATGTTAATATAATTAATATATATCATATAATAAAAGGAGATATAAATTTTATGAAAAAAAATAAAATCTTATATGAAACAAAAGAGTACAAAGATATTAAAGAAATGATACAAGATACAGTAAAAAAATATAAAGATAATATTGCATTTACTTTAAAGGAAAAAATAGGAGAAAATATATCATATAAAGAAATTACATATTCACAAATGTATGAAGATGTAAAAGCATTAGGAACAGCCCTTATAAGTTTAGGATTAAAAGATAAAAGAATTGCAATAATATCAAATAATAGATATGAATGGTGTATATCATATATTGCTACACTATGTGGTGTAGGAGTTATTGTTCCATTAGATAAGTCTTTACCAGAAGGTGAAATAGAAAGTCTATTGCAAAGAAGTTATTCAGATGCTGTCATTTTTGAAAATAAATATGATGAGATTATGAAAAAAATAAAACTAAACAATAATACAAAAATAAAATATTATATCTCTATGAATAAAAAGGAAGATGAAGAAAATGCTATATCTTTAGAAAAATTAATTAATAATGGAAAAAAATTATTAAATGATGGAAATAGAGAGTATGAAGAAGCTAAAATAGATGAAGAAAAAATGAGTGTAATTCTATTCACTTCGGGAACTACATCAGTGTCTAAAGCAGTTATGTTATCACATAAAAATATAATATCAAACATAAATTCTTTAAATGCAGTTGTAAAGGTCTATAAAACAGATAAAAATTTGGCTTTTTTACCATTACATCATACATTTGGTTCAACAGCACAATTATTTTTTATGAATAATGGTGCCACAACAGCATTTTGTGATGGACTAAAACATATACAGCAAAATTTAAAAGAATATAAGATAACAATATTTGTATGTGTACCACTTCTGCTAGAAGCAATGAATAAAAAGATATTAAAAGAAATTGATAAAAAAGGAAAAACTAAATTAATCAAAATAGTTACTAAAATAACTAATATATTATTAAAAGTTGGCATTGACATTAGAAGAAAGGTATTTAAAGAAATTATAAATAATTTAGGTGGAGAATTAAGACTTGCAGTAAGCGGGGCAGCAGGAATTGATAAAACAGTGGCAAAAAATTTTAATGATTTTGGAATAAGAACTATACAAGGATATGGACTTACAGAAACATCACCTGTACTAACTGCTGAAAATGATAAATATATAAAGTATGGTTCAGTAGGATTTCCACTAAAAGATGTAGAAATTAAAATAGATAATCCAAATGAAGAAAAAATAGGTGAAATAATAGCAAAAGGCCCTAATATTATGTTGGGATATTATGAAAATGAAGAAGCAACAAATGAAGTATTGAAAAATGGGTGGTTTTATACAGGAGACTTAGGATATATAGATGATAAAGGATATTTATTTATAACAGGAAGAAAAAAGAATGTAATTGTTATGAAGAATGGAAAAAATATATATCCAGAAGAACTAGAACTATTGGTATCTAAATTACCATATGTATCAGAAAATATGATATTTGGAATACCAACTAAGGAAGAAGACTTAGATTTAGGCCTAAAAATTGTATATAACAAAGAATATGTAGAAGAAACATATCCTAATATAGAAATAGAGAAACTAAAAGATATTATATGGAGTGACATAAAGAAAATAAATAAAACAATGCCACCATATAAATATGTACGTGAATTATATATAACAGATGAACCAATGATAAAAACAACTACACAAAAAATAAAAAGATTTGAAGAAATAAAGAAAATTTTACAAAACAATTAACATAACATTTGACTTTACTGAAAATTGTGATATAATATATTAAGGTAAATATTAACAATGTAGCTAGCTTCGAAATTGGAGCAGAAAGGAATAGCATATGAGGAAATGTGAACAATATGAACTATCTTATCTAATTTATTACAAAAATGGAAGTGTTCATCAATGGGGGAAGGAGTATGCAAAACGGCTAATAGAAAAAGGTGGAGAACTAAAGGGATATGTGTACGAATTTAAAGAGCATGAGGGAGAGTATATTGAAACTGATCTGGAAGGCAATATAATTCTAGAAGGAGAAGAATCTGTACTTCCTGCTGATATATCTAGAACTTCAGGAAAATTTACACAGGAAGAATTAGAGAAATTTAAGATAGTTATTTACAATGACATTATAAAAAGAAACCATAATTCCTATTGAGTTCCTTAAATAATAGCCCCTCTATTACAAATAAAGTAATAGAGGGGCTATTATTAGATATAAAAACTATAATCTATATTAAATTCTTTATTAGATAAATAATCTAATATACCACTAGAAGTATTAAAATCAAAAACAAGTTTATAACTATATAGTTTTTGTGTTTTGGATTTAAAGGCTTTATTAATAGAATTTATACCATATTTTCCATCTCCAATAATAGGACAATTTATGTGAGCTAAATGTGCTCTTATTTGGTGAGTTCTTCCAGTGTGTAAATTAATTTCTAACAAAGAAGTATTATTAGGATATTTTTTTAATAATTTGTATTCAGTGATTATTTTCTTATAACCTTTTTTAGGTAAATCAGAAATATATACAATAGATTTTTTTACATCCTTAAATAAATAACTAGTTAAAATTTCATTATTCTTAGGAGGACTACCATAAACAAGACATATATAAAATTTTTTTATTTCATGATTTTTGAATTTCTTTAGTAAAATTTCTAAAGAAGAGTTATTTTTAGCAAATAATAGTAAGCCAGAAGTATTACGATCTAACCTATGACAAGGAGAAATCCTAATATTTAAATCATGACTATATTTTTTTTGTAGAAGAGATGTTATACTAAATTCACCAAGAACTTCTATACCTATAGGTTTATTTACAACAATAATATTATTATCTTCATATACAATATCTATTAAAACATTATCACAATGAAATAATAAATTATCTGAAATATAAACTTCAATTAAATCACCAGAAGAAATAACTACATTTGCATTAATTCTTTTATGATTAATACGAATATCTTTTTTTCTTAAAGCTTTGTAAAAAGTAGTATTATTTAAGCCATTAAAGTTATAAAATAAAAAACTATTTAATTTCTTTTTATCAAATTTATCATCAACAACTAAACTTTTCATATAAACATTATATAAATAAAATTAGAACTTTACAATAAAATAAATAAATATTTATATAATATCATTGACTAATGTATATAAAAAATAATAAAATACTAAAAAAGTAGTGCAAATTTATTTCTAAGTATGTTAAAATAGTAAAAAATATTTAAGGAGTGTATAAAAGTGGTGAATACAATATATAAAAGAGTATTATTAAAATTAAGTGGAGAAGCTTTGGCAGGGGACAAAAAAACAGGAGTTTATGCTGATGTTTTAGGGAATATTTGTGATGAAGTTAAAAATTTGGTAGATCTAGGAGTACAAGTTGGAATAGTAGTAGGAGGAGGTAATTTTTGGAGAGGGAGATATGGACATCAAATGGAAAGGACTACATCAGACTATATGGGAATGCTTGCAACAACAATGAATGGTTTGGCATTACAAGATGCATTAGAAACAAGAGGACTAAGTACAAGAGTTCAAACTGCAATAGAAATGAGGCAAATAGCAGAACCATATATTAAAAGAAAAGCAGTAAAGCATCTAGAAAAAGGAAGAGTAGTTATATTTTCATGTGGTACTGGAAATCCATATTTTACAACAGATACAGGAGCAGCATTAAGAGCAGCAGAAATAGAAGCAGATGTTATACTACTTGCTAAAACTATAGATGGAGTATATTCAGCAGATCCAAAACTAGATCCAAATGCAGTAAAATATGATGAGATATCATATACAGACATTTTAAATAAAGATTTAAAAGTAATGGACTCCACAGCAACAGCATTATGTAGGGATAATCAAATACCATTAATGGTATTTGGAATTGATAAACCAGAAAATATGGTAAAAATAGTAAAAGGTGAGAAAATAGGAACTATTGTAAAATAAAAATTTATATAAAGATTGGAGATTAAAATTATGGATTATAATAATATTATGGAAAAGATGGAAAAAACAATAAATGTATTTGGTGAAAATTTATCAGAAATAAGAGCAGGAAGAGCAAATCCAGCCATATTAAATAAGATAAAAGTAGATTATTATGGAGTAGCAACACCGATTAATCAAGTAGCTGGAATTTCAGTTCCAGAGGCTAGGTTAATAGTAATACAGCCATGGGATGTAAGTATGCTAAAAGAAATAGAAAAAGCAATTCTTGCATCAGATATAGGAATAAATCCTAATAATGATGGGAAAATTATAAGATTATCTTTTCCAGAATTAAATGAAGAAAGAAGAAAAGAGTTAGTAAAGGAAATTAAAAAAACAGCAGAAGAAGCAAAAGTAGCAATAAGAGCAATTAGAAGAGATGGGATAGATGAATTTAAGAAAAAACAAAAAGATAGCCTTATAACAGAAGATGACTTAAGAGAAGCAGAAGAACAAATACAAAAAATAACAGATAAAAAAGTAGAAGAAATAGATAAAATTTTACTAAATAAAGAAAAAGAAATAATGAATGTATAAAAATTAATAGAATAAAATTATATATATATAATATGGAGAATAATATTATGGCAAATATACAACAAATAGTTCAAAATAAATTACCTAAGCATATTGGAATTATAATGGATGGAAATAGAACTTGGGCGCGCAATAAGGGGCTAGATCCTAAATTGGGACACAAGACAGGAGCACAAACTTTAGAAAATATTGTTAGATATGCAAATAAAATAGGAATAGATTATTTAACAGTATATGCATTTTCTACAGAAAACTGGAATAGAACTAAAGAAGAAGTTGGTGCATTAATGTTATTGCTACAAAATTATTTAGAGGATTTTTCTAAAAGGGCAGATACAGAAAATGTTAAAATAAATGTTATTGGTAATATACAAGCTTTATCTAAAGGGCTACAAAACAGTATAAAAAGAGCTATGGAAAGAACTAAAAATAACACAGGAATTGTATTTAATGTAGCATTTAATTATGGAGGAAGAGCAGAATTAGTTATGGCAACAAAAAAAATAGTAGAAAAATCAAAAAATAATGAAATAGGTATAGATGATATAGACGAAGAGTTAATAAGTAATAATTTATATACAGGAGGTCAACCAGATCCAGAAATAATAATAAGAACAAGTGGACAAATAAGAACAAGTGGTTTTTTAATATGGCAAAGTATATATTCAGAATATATATTTATGGATAAATATTGGCCAGATTTTAAACCAGAAGATTTATTACTAGCAATAGATGAATATCAAAATAGAACAATAAAAAAAGGAAAGTAAAGAGGAAGAATTTATGAATATGAAAAGAATAATTTCAGGATTACTTGGTTTTCCAATTGTAGCAATTATATTGATTTTGGGAAATAAATATATTGTGGATATTTCATTTGCAATTATAGCAGCACTAAGTCTTCATGAATATTTTAATGCTTTTAAAGAAAAAGCAAAACCAATTGTATGGATTGGTTATCTTGCCACTTCATTAATAGCATTTATTCACATTATTCCATTAGAATATGCAATAACTATTGTAAGTGTATTAATACCACTTGCTATATTACTTATGTTTTTGCAGATAATTTTAACAAATATGAAAACGAACATTAAAGATATTTCAATAACTTTTTTTGGAATATGTTACATTCCACTATTTTTAATGTTTATTCCTTTATTAAAAGGGTTAGAAAATGGAAATTTTTTGATTTGGTATATTATATTTTCAGCATGGGGAACAGATGTATTTGCATATATATTTGGAAAAACACTAGGAAAACATAAATTTAGTAAGATCAGTCCTAACAAAACAATAGAAGGCTGTATAGGAGGAACAATAGGCTCTGTCATTATAATTTTATTATATACTATTGTATGTAATACATGGTTTAATTTGGGAATTTCATACATATATATTGTATTAATAGGGATATTACTTAGCATTATAGGACAAATAGGAGACTTTTCAGCATCTAGTATAAAAAGATATGTAGGAATAAAAGACTTTAGTAATCTAATACCAGGACATGGAGGAATGCTAGATAGAATAGATAGTGTGATATTTATAGCACCATTTGCATATATGTTCTTAAGTTTATTATAGGAGGCTAGGAATTTGATAAATTTTTTTATAACAATAATAAAAGTTATATTTTTATTAGGATTTTTGATATTTATACATGAAGGAGGCCATTTTTTAGTTGCTAAATTGTGTAAAGTAAAAGTAAATGAATTTGCATTAGGTTTTGGACCAACTATATGGAAAAGTAAGAAAACAGAGACTAAATATGCTCTTAGACTTATTCCTTTAGGAGGATTCGTAAGTATGGAAGGAGAGGAAGAACGTTCAGATAATGAAGGTTCTTTTAGTAAAACAAGCATACCAAAAAGAATAGCAATAATTGTAGCAGGAGGTGCTGTCAATATATTATTTGCAGTAATAATATATTTTGGCCTAGTATTGATTACTGGAAATTATGCATCACAAAAAATAGAATTGGTAAGTGAACAGTATAATGCAATAAATTCAGGGATTGTAAAAGGTGATGAAATAACAAAAATTAATGGTAAAAAAATTAGAAATAAAAAAGATATAGATGAAATAATGAGTAAAAGTCAAGGTGAAGAGGTTGATGTAGAAGTAAAAAGAAATAATGAGAAAATAAATGTTAAAGTAAAACCCACAACAATACCAAGTAAAGATACAGGAATATATTTAGGAACTCAAGGAGATGAGCTAACCACTAAAATTGTTTCAATATATCCTAAAAGTCCAGCAGAAGAAAAAGGAATAAAAACAAATGATGTAATAAAAAAAATAAATGGTCAAGATGTAAATAATGACCCATATAAAGTAGTAGAATACATATCAAACACTAATGAAGAAAATATAATATTTACATTAGAAAGAAAAGGAGAACTTATAGATATAGAAGTAAAACCAAATATATTATATACCTATATATTAGGAGTACAATTTGAAAAAGCAGAAAATAATTTTATAAACAATGTATATTATGGATTTTGGGATACAATAGATTTTTGTGCTTCTATAATAGATAATTTGAAAATGCTATTTTCAGGCAGTGTGTCAACACAACAATTAATAGGTCCTATTGGAATATCTGGAGTTGTAGCAAATACGAAAGGAGTTTCAGACTTTATATATATATTAGCTCTTGTATCATTATCTTTAGGAGTAACAAATTTGTTACCATTTCCACCATTAGATGGAGGAAAAGTAGTGATATATTTGATAGAAGCAATAAGAAAAAAGCCATTGCCTGAAAAAGTAGAAATAAATATACAATTATTAGGTTTTGCATTATTAATTGGACTAACAATATATGTAACTTATAATGATATATTAAGAATGATTTAACCAATATAGTTTTATTTTTTGTATTTTAATCTTTATATATAAATAATCAATCACAAAGGAGGCTTTTATGATTACAGAACTAAAGACAATAGGAGAAGTATTTTATGACTATGAAACAGAAGATAATATTAAAAAATGTAAAATAGAAAAAATAAATATATTTAAAAAAACAAATAAATTAGAAATGAATTTATTATCTGAAAGTGTCATTAATATAATAGAAATACTGAAACTAGAAAAATACATAAAAAGTAAGTTTTTATTAGAAATTATAGAAATTAAGATGAATTATACAAAAAATATAGAAACTATAAATATAGAAGAAACTTGGAAAGATATTGTAGAATATATAACATATAAATATCCTTTAACAGCTATATTATTACAAAATAGTAAAATTGAATTGAAAGATAATATATTAACAGTAAAACTTCTAGTTTTTGGTGCAGAATTTTTAACCAAAAGAAGTTTTGATAATATATTAGAGAATATATTTCAAAATTTATATAATAAGAAGTATAAAGTAAAATATATAGAAGAATTAAAAGAAGAAACAATAAAAATATTAGAACAAAAATCAAAAATGACAGAAAAATTTGCAATAGAAAAAGCAAAACAAGAGGTATATGTAAGAGAAGCAGAAAATATAAATAAAGAACCTATAAAACAGGTTGAAGAAGAACTGAAAAAAGAAATAATATTGGAAGATGTACAAGAAGTTACTCCATTAATATTAGGAAGGAATGCTAATATTAAAGATACACTAGTAAAGATAGAAGATTTATCAATAGACAGTGGAAAAGTAGCTATAGAAGGAGAAGTTATTAATACAGATTCAAGGGAATTAAAAAATGGTAAGATACTAATTTTATTTGATGTATATGATACAACAAGTACAGTTACTTGTAAAGCTTTTGTAGAAGCAGATAAGGCAAAAAATATATTAGAAAGAATAAAAAATTCAGAAGCTATAAAGCTTTCAGGAACAGCACAATTTGACCCATTTGCAAAAGAGATTGGAATAATTGCAAATGTAGTAGTACAAGTACCTGCTAAGAAAAAGCAAACAAGGCTAGATACTGCACAAGAAAAAAGAGTAGAATTACATATGCATACACAAATGAGCCAAATGGATGGAATGACTTCAGCAACAGAACTTATAAAAAGAGCTATGAAGTGGGGATGGAAATCAGTTGCTATAACAGATCATGGAGTAGTACAAGCTTTTCCCGAAGCTCATAAACTAATTGGAAGGGATAATAAAGAAATAAAGATAATATATGGTGTAGAAGCTTACTTAGTTCCAGATAAAGTACCTGTAGTAACGTTTCCGAAATCACAAAATATAGAAGAAGTAGAATACTGTGTTTTAGATATAGAAACCACTGGTTTATCGTTTAGAACAGAAAAAATAACAGAATTAGGAGCAGTAAAATACAAAAATGGAGAAATAATTGATAGGTTTGAATGTTTTGTAAACCCAGAAAAATTAATACCAGAAGAGGTTATAAAAATTACCAACATTACAAATGATATGGTTAAAGATGCACAAACAATAAAAGAAATACTTCCCAAGTTTTTAGAATTTATAGGAGATAGTGTTATAGTTGCACATAATGCAGACTTTGATGTCGGTTTTATAAAATATAATGCAGAAAAGTTGGGATATAAATTAGAAAATACATATATTGATACATTAAGACTTGCTAAAGATTTGTTTCCAGATTACAAAAAGTTTAAATTAGGAATTATTGCAGAAAAATTAGGTATAAAAGTAGAAGTGGCACATAGAGCTTTAGATGATGTTTTAACATTAGTAAAAGTATTTAAGGTTATGTTAGATATCTTGAAACAAAAAGGAGCAAAAATTATTGAAGATATAGATAAATTGGGTGAAGGACAAATAGATTTTAAAAAGTTATCAACTTATCATGCTATTATACTTGCTAAAAATTATGAGGGGTTAAAAAACTTATACAAGTTAGTATCATTTTCGCATTTGGACTATTTTTATAAAAAACCAAGAATATTAAAATCACTTTATAGAAAATATTCAGAAGGATTAATTTTAGGTAGTGCTTGTGAAGCAGGTGAATTATATAGAGCCATTGTTATAGGAAAATCAGATGAAGAGATAGAAAATATTGCAAAAGATTATGATTATTTAGAGATTCAACCCCTTGAAAATAATATGTTTATGATAAGAAATGGAACACTTCCAGATGAAGAAGCTTTAAAAGACATTAATAAAAAAATAGTACAGATAGGAGAAAAGTTAAATAAACCAGTAGTTGCTACAGGAGATGTTCATTTTATGGATCCACAAGATGAAATATATAGAAGAATATTAATGGCTGGACAAGGTTATGAAGACGCAGATAAACAAGCACCACTATATTTAAGAACAACAAATGAAATGATAGAAGAATTTGAATACTTAGGAATGGATAAAGCATATGAAGTAGTTGTGACAAATACAAATAAAATAGCTGATATGTGTGAAACAATAAGTCCTATATCTGCTGAAAAATGTCCTCCACATATTGAGGGATGTGAAAAGCAAATAGAAGAAATTGCAATGTCAAAAGCAAAAGAATTATATGGAGAAGAGTTGCCAGAAATAGTAGCAAAAAGATTAGAAAAAGAACTACAATCTATTATAAAAAATGGATTTTCAGTTATGTATATCATAGCTCAAAAATTAGTTTGGAAGTCAAATGAAGATGGATATCTAGTTGGATCTAGAGGGTCTGTAGGTTCATCTTTTGTTGCAAATATGACAGGTATAACAGAAGTAAATTCACTACCGCCTCATTATAGATGTCCTAATTGTAAATATTCAGATTTTACAGACTATGGATATAAAAATGGATTCGATTTACCTGATAAAAAATGTCCTAATTGTAATACTGATTTAGAAAAAGATGGAATGGATATTCCATTTGAAACTTTTTTAGGCTTTGATGGAGATAAAGAACCAGATATTGATTTAAATTTTTCGGGGGATTATCAAGCAAAAGCACATAGATATACAGAAGTGATATTTGGAAAAGGAACAACTTTTAAAGCAGGGACAATAGGAACAATAGCAGATAAAACAGCCTTTGGATATGTAAAAAAATATTATGAAGAGCATAATATACCAATAAATAATGCAGAAGCAGTGAGAATTGCAAGAGGATGTACAGGAATAAAAAGAACAACAGGTCAGCATCCAGGTGGAATAATTGTAGTTCCAAAAGGAAGAGAGATTTATGAGTTCTGCCCAGTACAACATCCAGCAGATGACGCAAATTCAGATATTATAACTACACATTTCGATTATCATTCCATAGATAAAAACCTATTAAAGTTGGATATTTTAGGACATGATGATCCTACAGTAATTAGAATGTTGCAAGACATAACAGGGATTGATCCACAGAAAATCCCATTAGATGATAAAGAAACTATGTCTATATTCTCTTCAACAAAAGCTTTAAAAGTTACACCAGAACAAATACATTCACAGGTAGGTTCTTTTGGAATACCAGAATTTGGTACGAAGTTTGTTAGAGGGATGCTATTAGATACAAGACCTACAACTTTTGAAGAATTATTAAGAATTTCAGGATTATCACATGGGACTGATGTATGGTTAAATAATGCACAAACTTTAATACAAGAAGGGGTAATAAAACTAGATGAGGCTATATGTACAAGAGATGATATAATGACATATTTGATGAAAAAGGGATTACCATCAAAACCAGCATTTAAAATAATGGAATCTGTGCGTAAAGGAAAAGGAATAACAGAGGAACAAGAAAAACTTATGAAAGAAAATGGAGTACCAGATTGGTATATAAATTCTTGTAAAAAAATAAAATATATGTTTCCAAAAGCACATGCAGCAGCATATGTAATGATGGCATTTAGAATTGCTTGGTTTAAAGTACATGTTGCAAAGGCATATTATACAGCATATTTTTCTATAAGAGCAAAAGCATTTGACAGTGAGATAATGTGTCATGGCAAAGAAAAAGTAAAAAATAAAATGAAAGAAATTGAGTTACAAGGAAATCAGGCAACTGCAAAAGACAAAGATATGTATGAAGATTTAGAAATTGTTTTAGAAATGTATGAAAGAGGATTAAAATTTTTACCATTAGATTTGTATAAATCAGATTCAAGAAAATTTTTAATGGAAAAAGAAGGAATACGTCCGCCAATAAATAGTATACAAGGACTTGGAACAGTTGCAGCAGAGAGCATTGTAGAAGCAAGAAAAGATGGAAAATTCATGTCTATAGATGATCTAAAAATACGTTCAAAAGTTGGAAAATCAGTTATAGAGATGTTGCAAAATGCAGGATGTTTAGAAGGAATGAGTATAAGCAACCAAATAAGTTTATTTGGCTAATAAAAGGAGAAAAAATGTTTGAAGATGTATTAACGATAAATCAAATATTATCACAACAAAATATAACTATATATTTAATAATAATAAACATTATAGGATTTTTTATAATGTTTATAGATAAGAAAAAAGCACAAAATGGAAGTTTTAGAATATCAGAAAAAACATTATTTATAGTTACTTTACTTGGTGGAGGAATAGGAAGTATATTGGGAATGTATACATTTAGACATAAAACTAAAAAACTTAGATTTACCATAGGTTTTCCAATTATAGTGTTTATAGAAATAAGTGTTATAATATATTTATTTTTCATAAAATAAATAATAAATACTATACATAAAATTTGTTAATAATTGTAAAAAAAATAATTAGTGCTTTATTATAAATTATATGTGAATAAAGTATATAAAAAAACACTTAAAAAATAGTTATTCACAGACTTATCCACATTATACACATTTTTGTGAATAATTAAAAGTAAACAAATAAAGTTACATAACATGAAACAAAAATGAAATATTAACGTAACAATACAACACTTTATGTAATACAAATGAAACAAAAAGTGATTTGAAGTCAATAAATAGAAATAAAATTGTAAAATAAATTGAAAAATTAGACAAAATGTGATAAAATTAAAAAATATAAAAAGGAGGAAAGAAAATGCAAACAGAAATAACAGGTGGAAATTTGCCAGTAGTAACTTGCAAATTATTAAAAGGAGAAGCAGTTTATACTGAAACAGGTGGAATGTCTTGGATGACAAAAGGAATAAAAATGGAAACTAATACAAATGGTGGTATTATGAAAGGAATAGGTAGAGCCTTTGCAGGAGAATCTATATTTATGAATACATATACATCAGAAGTAGATAATGCAGAAATTTCATTTGCTTCATCACTTCCAGGAGAAATTTTAGAAATGGATTTAAAAGAAGGTGAAACTATAATTGCACAAAAAAGAGCTTTTTTATGTGCAGAAAAATCAGTTGAAATGTCAATGCACTTTAGAAAAAAATTAGGAGCAGGTTTTTTTGGAGGAGAAGGATTTATAATGCAAAAAATAACAGGACCTGGAAAAGTGTTTTTAGAAATAGACGGAGCTGTAATAAAGAAAGAACTTGCAGAGGGAGAAATATTAGAGGCAGATAATGGATATGTAGCAGCTATGACACCAGGAGTAGAGTTAAATATAAGAACAGTAAAGGGAATAAAAAATATAGTATTTGGAGGAGAAGGCTTATTTTTAACAACTCTAAAAGGACCAGGTACAGTATGGCTACAATCTATGCCAATATCAAAGCTTGCAGGAACTTTATATTCAACAATGCCATCATCAAGATAAATCATAATACAAATAGGTAACACAAAAACAAGTTTATAATATTATATATTATAGGCTTGTTTTTGTCTTACCTAAGAAAAATTGTATAATAAATTGTAAGATACTAAAGATTTATTGAATTATGGGAGAAAATATAATATGAAGGTAAGTAAGTTAAAATATAAAATAAAAAATTTTTTTAAAAAATCCTTTTATAGAAATGTAAATAGTATAACATACTTAGAAGCTAAAGAAATTATTAAAAAAGAAAATAAAACAGTATTATTAGATGTTAGGAGTTTGCAAGAATATAGGGAGTATCATTTAGCAGGAGGAATATGTATACCACTATATGAATTAAATGCTAAAATACAGGATGTAATACAAGATAAAGATATTCCTATTATTATTTATTGCCAAACAGGTTCTAGAAGCAATAGGGCAGTAAAAATATTGAAGGAGTTAGAGTATGAAAATATATATGAAATAAAAGGTGGACTTGATAATTTATAAAATTAAGTTAAATAGTTATTGATTATATTAAAAAATACTAGCAATAAAAAGAGGGCGTCCTAGAAAGGAAGCCCTCTTTGTTTAAATTTTTACAAAATAAATGTCTACATTAAATTGCAAAAGACGAGTCAGTTGATTAGATAATTCAATTTCTCTATAACGAGAAGAAAAAGTTTTATCATAACAAAAATGAGGATTAACTATCTCTACTTTCCAAATTGGTGTACTTTTATCATCAGGATATAAAAAGTCACATACAATATCTTTTATTGAAAAATTTAAAGGTTCAGATGTTAAAAGTTTGTAAATTTGTTCATTAGGACTACTGTCAGAAGATAAAAATGATAAATCGACTTTTGCATAAGTAATATCAATTGAAATGTTAGATTTAAGGAAAGATCCAAATGTATGTATACTAATAACATTTCTTTCGTCAATAGAATATTTTTTTAATATGTTTTTAATAATTTGATTTGTTTCTAACAAACCATTGGTTAAGTTAGAAAAATTTAGTGACAAAGTAGTAAATAAGATATTTTCTTTTTTAACATGTATAGATTCCATATTAATTTCCTCCTTTTACAACAATTGTTGCTCTGTCTAAATTTTATGCTTATTAAAAGGTTACTATATAAATACTATATAATATGAGTTTACCATATATTGTATAAAAAATCAAATTTTATGCACAATATGGTAACAATAAATAAACTAAAAGTTGACAGCATTTATTATGAAATGATAAAATTACAGAAAATATATTAAGGGGACACATAAGATGTTATTTAATTCATACATATTTATTCTATTGTTTTTACCAGTTACATTAATAGGATATTATATATTTAATAAATTTAAAAAATATAAACTTGCTAAAACATTCCTATTAGTCATGTCAATATGGTTTTATGCTTATTTTAATATTACATATCTACCAATTATTATCACAAGTATTATATTCAATTTTATGATTTATAAAGGAATGCAAAAGGATAAGCTTAATAAAAAGATATTGTTAATAATTGGAATAATTTTTAATATAGGAATGTTAATTTATTTTAAATATTTTGACTTTTTTATTGAAAATATAAATGTATTGTTTAAAACAGATTTTGCATTAAAACATATATTATTGCCTTTAGGAATAAGTTTTTTTACATTTCAACAGGTTTCTTTTGTTATTGATAGCTATAAACAAGAAGTTCCAAGCTATAAGATATTAGACTATGCATTATTTGTTACGTTTTTTCCACAACTTATTGCAGGACCTATTGTTTCACATGATGAAATTG
The DNA here is from genome assembly GCA_022797145.1 of Clostridia bacterium. Taxonomy (GTDB): domain Bacteria; phylum Bacillota; class Clostridia; order TANB77; family CAG-508; genus RGIG8482. The sequence goes on along the minus strand of JAAWKA010000016.1, from coordinate 8,573 downwards.
TACCACAATTTGAGGACTTACAAAACAAAAAATTAAATTTTGATAATTTTGCAAAAGGCATTTATGCATTTACATTAGGACTAGCAAAAAAAGTTTTAATTGCAGATATGTTTGGGAAAATTGTTAATTATGGTTTTATAAATGCAGGGGGATTAAATACAACAAATGCAATTTTAGTTATGTTAGCATATACATTCCAGATTTATTTTGATTTTAGTGGGTATTGTGATATGGCAACAGGAATAGGATTAATGTTTAATATTAAACTTCCAATGAACTTTAATTCACCATATAAATCTTTAAATATTATAGAATTTTGGAAAAAGTGGCATATAACCTTAACAAGGTTTTTTACAAAATATGTATATATTCCATTAGGAGGAAGTAAAAAAGGAACAGCTAGAACATATGCTAATATATTTATTATATTTTTTCTTAGTGGAATTTGGCATGGGCTAATTGGACGTTTATACTATGGGGAGCATTACATGGTATATATAATATAATAACAAGAATATTTAAGAAATTTTTTGAGAAATTACATCCAGCTTTTGCATGGATAATTAACTTTACATTTATTAATTTAACTTGGATATACTTTAGAGCTGACTCGATTTCACAAGCAAATACATTAATAAAAAGAATTTTGTCATTTCAATTTGGACCAATAGATCCTACTATTTCTACAAAATTTAGATTAGAAGAATTAAAAACTATATTTGGTATTTTTAAAATAGATAATCCATTATTTTATACAGGTTTCTTTTTCATACTTGCTTTGGTGGCTATATTATCAATGAAAAATACAAATGAAAAACTAGAGACTTTTAAACCTACAATTATAAGAGCAATAATAATCCCAATTTTGCTTGTATGGGGGATAGTTTCATTTGCTGGTGAAAGTACATTTTTATATTTTAATTTTTAAGATTGGAGGAAAACATGGATAGTAAAAAATGGACATTTATAACATTAACAATAACTTTTATGTTATTGTTAATGATTGCTAGTGTAATGATTTATATTGATCCACTTTTTCAATATCATAAACCATTAGCTAATATTGCATATCAAATTAATTCACAAGATTATCAAAATCCTGGAATGGTAAAGAATTTTGATTATGATAGCCTAATGGTTGGAAGCTCAATGACTGAGAATTTTAGCATGTCATGGTTTAAGGAAAACATGGGATTAAATGTATTAAAGGTTTCATATAGTGGAGCTAGACCAAAAAACATAAAAAAAATTACAGAAATGGCACAAGAAAGAAATAAAAATTTAAAGACTATATTTTTAGGATATGATTTATTTACACAAGCAACTGCTCCAGATAAGCTTAATCATGAACTTCCAGAATACTTATATGATGATAATATATTCAATGATATAGAATATTGGTTTAATAAGGATTTAATTAAAAGAACATATAAAGTTTTAAAAAATACAAAAGAAGGTAATACTAGTACAACACTTGATGAAGCATATAATTGGAATAATAGTTACCAATTTAGTGAGAATGAAACTATAAAAGACTATAGTATAAATAGAAGAAATGCTAAAATAGCTTATGATAGTGGACTTAAAAATACAAAATCAAATATGGAGAAAAATATAAAGCCAATTATAGAAAACAATCCAAATACAGAAATTTATATCTTCTATCCTCCATATACAATACTATATTGGCATAAGATAATAGAAGATAACAAAATTGATCTTATATTTGACCAGCTAGAATATTCAATGGAAGAATTTTTAAAATATGATAATGTAAAATTATTTTACTTTCAAAATATAGAGGAAATAATCACAAATCTTTATTTATATAGAGATTATAGTCACTATAATCAAAAAATAAATGATTATATGTCACAATGTTTTAAAGAGAAAAAGCATTTAATTACAAAAGAAAACTATAAAGAAGAAATAGAGAAAATGAAAGAGTTGATATTAAATTTTGATTATGATATTTACTGGGGAGATAAGACAATTTTAAAAAGAGAAAATAATTCATTTATTTATTTAGAATTATTAAAAAATAGCAATTATATTACAATAATAGAAGCTAATAAAACAAAAAATATATTAAATGATGAAAATGTAGCAAAACAATTTAAATATCTAGGACTTACTTATGAATTTAATGAAAATGATAAATATTATACAGCAATTATTAATGGTAAGGAAGTTTATGAAAAGATAGATAATCATCCTTTTTCTACTACTAATATAATAGAAGGAAAGAAGATAGAAATTCAAACAAGCAAACTAAAAGACGACTATTCTCATATAGAAATAGATGAAGTAGATTATTCAAAACAAAAAAATGATATTAATATAGTGGTTTATGATAAAACACAAAACCGAGTAGTAGATAGTATTAATTTTGATTTAAAAACATTGAAAATTATGAGATAAATATAAAATTTCTAAAAATAATAAAATATCTTGTAAATATTTTAAATATTGGTATAATAATACTATTAAAAACATGTACAGGAGGTATTGAAATGATAAAAAAAGTAGCTATTTTAGCTAATGGTGGGGATGTATCAGGGTTTAATGCAGTTATAAGAGCTATTGTAAAAACAGCAGAAAAAAATAATGTAGAATGTTATGGGATTATAGAAGGATATAGAGGATTAGTTAATAACGAATATATAAAGTTAGACACAGCAAATACAGCTTCTGGAATTTTACCCAAAGGAGGTTCTATAATAGGATCTTCAACAAATTCAAATGTATTCCATTATAAGGTAGAAGAAAATGGAAAAGTGGAATATAAAGATTTATCAGATAAATGTGTACAAAATATAAAAGAAAATGGTTTTGATTGTATCTTTACTTTGGGAGGAGATGGAACACAAAAATCAGCAAGAGATTTATCATTAAAAGGAATTAATGTAATAGGGGTTCCAAAAACAATAGATAATGATGTAGCATGTACAGATATCACTTTTGGATATAATACAGCAGTATCAGTAGCAACAGAAGCTTTAGACAGACTTCATACAACAGGTGAAACACATCATAGAATCATGGTATTAGAAGTTATGGGAAGGTATGCAGGTTGGATAGCTTTAGAGTCTGCAATTGCAGGTGGAGCAGACATTGCCTTAATACCAGAAATACCATATAATATAGAAAGTGCAGTAGAAAAAATAAAACATAGAATATCACAAGGAAAGAGATTTAGTGTAGTAGTCGTAGCAGAAGGAGCAATGCCAAAAGGAGGAGAAATATCCGTAGAAGGAACAAGAGATAATGGAAAAGGTGTAGATAATACAAAACTTGGAGGAGCAGGAGCCAGTGTAGCAAAAGAATTAGAAAATTTAACTGGATTAGAGGCAAGAAGTACAACATTAGGTTATATGCAAAGAGGAGGAACTCCAACAGCTTTTGATAGAGTGTTGTCTACAAAATATGGTGCAAAAGCTATGGAACTTGCTATAGAAGGGAAATTTGGAGTATTAGCTGTTCTTAAAAATGGAGTATTAGATAGTGTTTCATTAGAAGAAGTAGTGGGAGATAATAAGATTGTAGGAGCAGTATCAGGAAATACTAAAGAAAGTAATATAAGAAAAGTGACTATGGAACATGATTTAGTAAAAACAGCTAGAAATATAGGAATTTGTTTGGGAGATTAATTAAAGCATATTTTTAATGAAATGACATATAAATGAAATAAAAGGGGAGATAAAAATGGAAGAAAATAAAGAAGAAAAATTAAATGAATTGAAACAAGAAACAGTACAAACGGTAAATCAAGTAAAGGATACTATAAAAAATGTAGATATAAAAAATGATGCAAAAGCAGCAACAGGATTTGTATCAGCAATGTTTAAAGACCCATTTGCTAAAATAAAAGAAATATGTACAGACTCTGAAAACAAAAATTTTAAAATAGCTATTATATTTATTTCAATATGGTTAATTACAATATTTGTTGAAGCACTTATAGAAATAGGATTTACAAAATTTTGGTCAGTTAACTATGCATTTTCACAAATATGGAGAGCTTTAAGATTGACTTTTGCACCACTTATTAGTATTTTGGTAATATCGTTAATTATTTTTATTATGAATAAAAAAGCAAAAAAATCTATGACAACAATAATAACATCAATAACAATTGCGCAGATACCAACTATTTTAGCAAGAATTATATCTATGCTTAATATAATAAGTTTACAAGCAGCTACTTTAACAAATAGAATATCTCAATTAGGAAATGTTGTTAGTATAATATTATTGTATTTTACAATGAAATCGTTATTTGAAGAAGAAAAAAATTCTAAATTTATAAAAACATTTATTATAATAGAAGCGATTTACTATACAATTTCACTAGTTATATATTATTTAGGAATATACATCTAATATAAAAAGTAAAAAAACACACAAAACTCTTTTGAATTTTGTGTGTTTTTGATATAATAAAAAATATCTAAAAGTAAATATATAATTGTTATAGTTAGAAGAGAGGAGAGACTAATGATAAATTTTAAATATGAAATATCAAAGCTAATAAATGAGACGCTTGATGAACCTATAAAAGAATTAGAACAATACATAGAAATACCAAAAGATAAACTAAATGGAGATTATGCTTTTGCTTGTTTTAGACTTGCAAAGACTTTAAAGCAATCACCTAATATAATAGCAAAACAAATATATGATAAAATAAATAAAACAGCAGAGATTATAGATGATATACAAATAATAGGAGGATATTTAAATTTTTATATTAATAAAAAACTTTTAGTAAAAGAAGTTTTGACAGAAATAGAAAATAAGAAAATAGATTATGGAAAACAAAATATTGGTAAAAATGAAAATATTGTAATAGATTACTCTAGTCCTAATATTGCAAAACCATTTCATATAGGACATTTACGTTCAACAGTAATAGGAGGGGCATTATATAGAATATATAAATTTTTAGGTTATAATAGTATAGGTATTAATCATTTAGGAGATTATGGAACACAATTTGGGAAGCTAATAGAAGGATATAAAAGATGGGGAAAAGAATATGATATAGAAAATAATCCGATAGATGAACTAACAAAAATATATATAAGAATTAATGAACTATGTAAAGAAGATGAAAAAGTCTTGGAAGAATGTAGAAATAATTTTAAAAAATTAGAAGAAAATGATGAATTTTGTATAAAATTATGGAAAAAATTTAAAGATTTAAGTTTAAAAGAATTTGAAAAAGTATATAAATTATTAGGTAGTGAATTTGATTCATATAATGGAGAGGCTTTTTATGCAGATAAAATGGAAGAAGTTATAGATTTATTAGAGAAAAGTGGGAAATTAATAGAATCACAAGGAGCGCAAATAATAGACTTAGAAGAAAAAAATATGCCCCCTTGTATAATAAAAAAGACTAATGACTCTACAACTTATGCTACACGTGATTTAGCAGCAATATTATATAGAATAAGAACATATAACTTTAAAAAAGCGTTATATGTAACTTCATATGAGCAAATATTACATTTTAAACAAATATTTGAGGTAGCTAAATTATTAGGAATAGAGGAAAGATATGTAGAGAGATTAGAGCATGTGCCTTTCGGAATGGTGCAATTAAAATCTGGAAAAATGTCAACAAGAGAAGGAAACATTATAAAATTGGAAGAGCTACTTAATGAGGCAATAAATAAAACATTACAAATAATAAAGGAGAAAGATACAAATTTAACTATACAAGAACAAAAAGAAATTGCTAAAAAGGTTGGAATAGGTGCTATTATTTTTAATGACTTATCAAACAGCAGAATAAAGGATGAAATATTTGATTGGGATACTATGCTAAATTTTAATGGAGAAACAGGGCCATATATACAATATACATATGTAAGAACTAATAGTATATTGAACAAAGTAGAAGATTTACCTAAAATAGAAGAAGTGGATTTTAATGTTTTAATTAATAATGAAGAAATAGAAGTTATAAAATTATTGTATTCTTATAAAATGATAGTAGAAACAGCAGCACAGAAGAATGAACCAAGCATTGTTTCAAGATTTTTAATAGAACTTTCAAAAAAATATAGTGCTTTTTATAATGAAAGCAAAATAATGACAGAAAATAAAAATATACAGAATGCAAGAATATATTTAACATATGCAACAAATTTAGTGTTAAAATCTGCAGCAAATCTATTAGGGATTGAGATGCCAACTAAAATGTAAAATTTTTGTGAATAGTATTGAAAGATATATGATAATAGATATATAATATAAAAAAGTGCGAAAGAGGATGAAATATGGGTGGAAAAAGAGTAGAAAACAAAAAAACAGGATTAAAAAAATTTGGGAAAGTATTATTAATTATTTTTGTAATAATAATAATTTTTGCTGGAATAACTACAGGAGTAGGCGTGTGGTATGTAAATGATAAGCTAGGGAAATTAAACTATATGGAAATAGCTGAAGAAGAAATAGAAATTACAGAAGGAGTAAAAGAAAAATTAAAAGGATATAGGACTATAGCCATATTTGGGGTAGATAGTAGAGCAAATGAATTAGAAAAAGGAACAAGAAGTGATTGTGTTATACTTGCAACAATAAATGAAAAAACAAAGGAAGTACAACTAACATCAGTTTATAGAGATACATACTTAGAACTAACAGGAAGGAATTTAGATAAGCTAACACATGCATATGCATATGGAGGCCCAGCTTTAGCAATGAGTACACTAAATACAAATTTAGATTTGAACATAACAGAATTTGTGACTTTAAATTTTGACTCTGTTGTAGATATAGTTAATGCAGTAGGTGGAATAAGTATGAATATAACTAATGATGAATTAAAATATATAAATGGTTATATTGACGAAATAGTATCAGTAACAGGAAAAAGATCAGAGCATATTTCAAAAACAGGAAAACAAAATCTAAATGGTGTACAAGCATTAGCATATGGAAGAATAAGATATACAGCAGGAGGAGATTATAAAAGAACAGAAAGAATGAGAGATATACTAATGGCAGTTGTAAATAAGGCTAAGAAAATGAGTGTAGGTAAATTAAACTCACTTGCAGATGTATTATTACCAAAAGTATATACTAATATTAAATCAGGGGAAATTATAGGACTAATACCTCAGCTTGCTACATATAAAATAGTAGATAGTACTGGTTGGCCATATGAAACAAAAGGTGCAACTATTGGAGGTGTCTGGTATGGCCCACCAGTTACATTAGAATCTAATGTAAAGAAATTACATGAAACAGTATATGGGCAAACAAATTATCAAGTATCAAATAAAGTAAAAGAAATTAGTGAAAAAATTATAAAGAAAACAGGATATAAATAAAAAATAATTAATATACGAATTCAGTTAACATAAAAAAACAACAAAAGACTTGAGATTTTAAGATATTTCAAGTCTTTTGTTGTTTTCTATTCCCTCTAACAGTGTATATATAAACATTCTTTAAGTGAAAAGAAATTAAATACAAACAAAAATTGTCATAAAGTTATAAAATTTTATGTAAAAAAAGTGTATACAAATTTACATCATTTTGTTATAATTGTTTTATAACAAAATATTTAGTAAATTTTAGAAGAAAGGAGGATACCTATATTTACAATATACTATAAAAATATATTTTGTTATGTGAAATAGGAGGTAGAAATAAAAATGGATTCAAAAAAAGTTAGAAGAATTATTTTATTAGTAACATTATTTGTAATGATAAGTTTAGTATCTTTTCAAACAGCCACCTTATATGCTGTAAATGACATTACAAATGATATTACATTTGATAGCAATTATTATTCAAACAGATATTGGGATTTAAAAGCAGCATTCGGAAATGATAAAATTGCTTTAAAAAGACATTTTCTTGATTATGGAATTAAAGAAGGAAGAGTAGCCTCAGAAGCATTTGATGTAAAATATTATTTAGAAAATAGCTGGGATTTAAAAGCAGCATTTGGAAACAATTATGTGGCTGCATATAATCATTTCCTTAAATATGGACTTAATGAAAAAAGAGTTGCACATAGTACTTCACATGTTTATGGAAAAGAAGAAGTAACAAAAGAAGCAACATGTACAGAAGAAGGAATAAAAACTTCAAAATGTATAATATGTGAAAAAACAAAAACAGAAGAATACATAGATGCTGAAAATCATGATCTTCAATATGTAAGCACAATTGTACCAGCAATTTGTCCAAATGAAAGAATAGAGGCTCATGAATGTACAAGATGTGGGGTTGCAAAAACAGTTGCAGTTAAATCAGAACATAATTATATTAGTATTCCTTCAAGAACAGCAACATGTGTACAAGAAGGAAGAATAACAAAAGTATGTACAGTATGTTTAGATTCAATAGAAGAGTTTACAGGAATTGATAGTACAGTTCACAGAATACTAACTTTAGAAGGACAAGGGAAACAATTAAAAGCACCAACATGTACAGAAGAAGGGATAGAAGAACGGAACAGCGGCAGGTATCGATATCGATGCGTTCGCTCCCCGTCTGTCTTTCTTCTGGGCGATTGGTACCAATCACTTCATGGAAATCGCGAAGATGCG
>JAAWKA010000015.1 GCA_022797145.1 Clostridia bacterium | reverse complement strand
ATTAATTTAAGAAATGGTATAGAAATTAGAGATGTTGCAGATATTTTAGGACATAAATATATAGAAACTACTGAAAATTTTTATATATCAAGTACTGATGAAACAAGAAAAAAAGTATGATATAATGTTTGAAAAATAGAATAAGGGGGGATTGATAGATGATTAAAAACATTATTTTTGACTTGGGAAATGTAATAATAAATTATGATCAACAAGCAATAATAGATAGATTCGCCAAAACAGATGAAGAAAAAGAATATTTAATGGAAGATAATTTTAAAGCTCCAGAATGGAAAAGAATTGATCTGGGTGAAATTAACAATAATGAAGCGGTAGAAATCATAAATAAAAGACATAATAATAAATTTGCTGAATTAACAGATGATTTTTGGCATAATTGGTTTAAAATGCAAAAGATAAATGAAGATATAGTGGATATTGCAAAGACATTAAAAGAAAAAGGTTACAATATTTATGTTTTATCCAATATGGCAAATATCACTTATGACTTTTTTAAAGGTCATGATTTCTTTAAATTATGTAATGGAATTATAATTTCTGCTCAAGAACATATAAAGAAACCTGATGAGAAAATTTTTAACATTTTGTTAAACAGGTATAATTTAAAAGCAGAAGAATGTTTGTTTATAGATGATGACGATACTAATAGGAGCTATGAAACTGCAAATAAATTAGGTATTTTAGGAAGAAGAGTTATACCTAATGATTGCAATGATATAAAAAAAGAATTAGAAGAATTTAATATACAAGTTTAAGAATAGGCGAATTAAAAAATGCAAGATTTAATGAAAACAAATTGTTATGATATAAATGATACAATGATTATTGTTGGAAGTTGTCTAGAAAGAATGCAACCAAAGGCATATAAAGAATTATAAAAAATATCAAGTAATATATGAAGTTCATCTAAAAATTTATCTAAATTGAAAAAGGAGATGGAAAATTAATGAAAATATTAATTATTTGTAGTAAAGCATTTTATAAGGATATAAAACCAATAAAAGAAAAATTAGAAGAAATGGGACATATGATAGAATTACCAAACTCATACTATGAACCAGATGCAGAAAAGAAAAGTTGGGAGTTAGGAAAAAAAGAACATAGTGAATTTAAAGCAAGAATGTTTAGAATGAGCGAAGAAAGAATTGCAACAATGGATGCAGTATTAACACTAAATTTTGACAAAAATGGAAAGAAAAATTATATAGGCGGAGCAACATTTATTGAAATATATGAGGCATTTATGAAAAATAAAAAGATATATCTATATAACGAAATTCCAGAAGGAATGTTATATGATGAAATATCAGGATTTTCTCCAATAGTTATAAATGGAGATTTAAATTTAGTAAAATAGGAGGTGCTTAAATATGGACATAAAAGTAATAACAATTTGTGGAAGTATGAGATACTCAAAAGAAATGATAAAAATTGCTGGAATTAAAAAATGGATATGCGGTTATTCAATGTGTTTATAATATTGATAGACAGAGGTATGAGGGCGTTGATGCAAGTATTTTAGATAAAATTCATAGAAAGAAAATTGATATAAGTGATGCTATATATGTTGTAAATATTGAGGGATATATTGGAAATAGTACAAAAAACGAAATTGAATATGCTAAAAATAATGGAAAAGAAGTAATATATCATGAAAATGATAAAAAATAAAAAGAAGGTAGTAAATTGCAATATATAACGAATATTAGATAAGGAAAAATTGAGGATATATAATTATTATGCTTTATTGTACAGCTTTAAGAGTAGTCAAAGTATTTGCTTTAATTTGGGATGATATTGATTTCTATAATAAAACAATTAGTATAAATAAAAATATACTAAATAAAAATCAAGAAGGAGGAAGAAAGCAAAGACATATAAGTAGCATTCAACTACAATATGGTATTTTGGGACTTGTAAAACTGAAACAAGTTATAGAACAATACCCATAGTAGATACAATCAATTTTTGGAAAAAACTTATTTTTGACCTAAGAAATGTGTTTTCACAGATCCAAATATAGATATAGAAAAGGAATTCTTTAAGTACTGAAGGTTTACTAATTGATGATAATGATACTAATAAAACTTTTGTTAGATGATAATATTAAAATTAAATAATAGGTAAAAGAAAAAAATAGACTTTTAGTCGAAAAAATATTGACTAATTATAAATTTAGTTTTATAATTATAAATAACCGACTGACAGTCTATAAAGGAGGAAAATTGAAAAAAGAACTGAGGAAAAAGGAATTAATTAAAATAGCATATGAACTATTTATTACAAAAGGTTATGAAAACACATCAGTAGATGAAATAATTGAAAAAGCAGGAATTGCAAAAGGAACATATTATTACTATTTCAATAGTAAAGAAGAAACTTTAGAAGAAGTAATAGATATGATAATGGATATACGTGTTCAGAATGCAAAACAAGTTTTAATGAGTGATATGCCAACAGAACAAAAGTTTTTGAATATAATCTTTTCCTTAAGATTAAATTCACAAGAATCAAACTTTCAAAATACTATACATAATCCAGAACACTCAATTTTACATGAAAAAATAAATAACACACTTATTGAGGAAGCAATACCACTGCTTGCAGAATTAGTTAAAGAAGGAATGAAAACAGGATTATTTAATTGCGATAATATTGAAGAAAGAATAAGAATGACTTTAATAATGAGTAATCAATTATTTGATCATCAAAAAGCGAATGAAAATACTATTGGAGTTTTTATAGATACTGTTGAAAAAATGTTAGGGGCAAAAAAAGGAACACTGTCAATAATAGAAAAATTAATAAAGGGGTAATTGTATGAAAGAAAAAATCATAACTGTAGAGCAGTTAGTTAAAAATTTTGATAATGGAGACACTAAACAAACTATAATTAATGAATTAAATCTAGAGATATATGATAATGACTTCACAATCATTATGGGATCTAGTGGAGCAGGAAAATCTACTTTAATGTATTGTTTATCTGGTATGGATAAGCCAACAAGTGGAAATATTATATTTGATAAAGAAAATATTACTAAAATGAATAATGACAAACTTGCTATATTCAGGAGAAAAAAGTGTGGTTTTGTTTTTCAGGCGATATATTTACTTGATAAAATGAGCTTAATGGAAAATGTATTAACAGCTGGACTACTTAATAATAATAAAAAAGAAATAATAAAAAAAGCAAAAGAATTATTTAAAAAAGTAAATATTCCAGAAATCACATATAAAAAAAGTGTAAATCAAGTATCTGGAGGGGAGGCACAACGTGTTGGAATTGTCAGAGCAGCAATTAATAATCCAAAAGTCATATTTGCTGATGAACCAACAGGTGCATTAAATTCAGAAAATTCTAAAGCTGTACTAGATGTTTTAACAGAATTAAATAAAGAAGGTCAAAGTATCATTATGGTTACACATGATAAAAAAAGTGCATTAAGAGGAAACAGAATTATATATTTAAAGGATGGAAAAATATTTGGAGAACTTTCATTAGAGAAATATGAAGAAAATGATAAAGAAAGAAATGACAAACTAGATAGTTTCTTAAAAGAAATGGGGTGGTAATTTTGAAGAAATCTATTACCTTATCAAAATATATCTTAAAAAAGAATTTAAAAGAAATTTTTTCATTTTCTATTATTTTATTTATTGCTACTATACTCTTTGCTAGTGCTATTGTTTTAAATAATAATATAGATAAAGACTATGATGATGAATTTAATAAATTAAATACAGCAAATAATTTTTTTACTATTTCAAATATGCAATATACAGCTGATTTATTACAAAATATTGAAAATATTAAAGGAGTTAAAGAAGTAGAAATACGTAAAGGAATAATGCTTACTGTACCTATATATATAGGAGATTCTAAACAAGAGCAAAATCAAGTATTTTATAACATTGATGATAACTCTAATATTAGTCAGTATAAAGTTATAAATGAAACATCAGAAAGTATAGAAAACCCAATATATCTTTCAAATTATACAAGTATACATTCTAATTTAAACATAAAAGATAAGTATGAATTTGAAATAGACAGTAAAACTTACTCTTTTTATATTAAAGGTATTATAAATGAAATGCAATACGGAAATTATACATCATCAGTCATTGCTCAGTATGTAGAGAATGAGCAATATAATAATTTATTACATAATAATGAAAACAAAGAGGTAGTTACATTACTTATTAAAAGTGATGAAAGTCACAAAACATATAATAGTATATCTAAATATTTAAGTAGTAATAATATAAATATTTTAAATAAAAATTATGATGAACAGGTAAAGAACCAAAGACTTTCTATTTGTAATATAATAGTCCTAATACTTATACTATTTTCAGGAATCATGCTTATTATAAGTTTATTTGTAAGTAAATTTAAAATAGGACAATCAATTACAGAAGAAATAACAAATATGGGAGTTTTAAAAGCACTAGGATATACAAGTAATGAAATAATTTTATCTACTATATTTCCATTTATAATATGTGGATTAATATTTACAATATGTGGAATATCTGCTTCTTATTTATTATTACCACTTCTAAGTTTAGTAGTAGAAATGCAATCAGGATTTATTTGGAATATACAATTAGATTTAACATCAAATTTAATGGTTTTATGTATTAATTTAATTTTAATATGTATATTCACTGTTATACCAGCTCTAAAAATAAAAAAGCTAAATCCAATAAATGCAATTAGAGGATTAAATGAAAAAAAATCAGGTAAGAACTTTTTTAACATAGAATATACTATAGGAAATATTAATTTCATTTTAATGCTAAAAAATTTTATAAATACTAAAAAACAAAATATATTATTAGGAATTGTATTATTTTTTATGACATTGGTATCTTCTTTTGCAGGAACTTTATTTTATAATATCAATTTAAATCCTATTAATTTTATAAATACATTAGTAGAAGAACATCCATCAGTAATAGTTGAAGGAAAAAAAGAATTGAAAAATAAAATAATTAACTTAAATAATGTAAAAAATGTTATTTATTATGACGAAAATATTACTATTGACTATAAAGAAAATAATTATAAAACGTTTGTAGCAGAAAGCTTTACTAATCTTGACAATGATTTATGTTATGAAGGACATAATCCTAGAAACTCTGATGAAATTTCTATAGGAAGTAAGATAAAAGAAGAGAATAATATAAATCTTGGTGATTATATTGTATTAAATAAAAATCAAGTAGAACATGAATATAAAGTTGTTGGATTTATACAATCTGTTAATTATTCAGGAGAGATAATGGAAATGACTTTAGAAGGTTATAATAAATTAGACGCATCATATATACCTAATATTATGTATGTTTATTTAGATGACGAGGAAAAATCAGAAGATTTTATAAAAGAACTTAATGATATGTTTGGTCAAGAAATTAATCAGACTATGAATTATACAAAGTCTATGAATTCAGCAATAAATATGTATGTATCATTAATAAGTACTATTTGTATTATAATAATTATCCTGACTATATTATTAATTTGTCTAATCTTATATATATTAATTTCATCTATAATTATAAAAAGAAAGCAAGAGTTGGGTATATTTAAAGCAATAGGATACGAAAATAAACAATTGGTAAAACAATTAGTTGGAGGATTTATACCAAGCACTATTATTTCAACAGTATTAGGATTAATTGTAAGTCAAATATTTATGAAAGATATAGTATTAATTATGTTTAGAAATGTAGGAGCATACAAAGTTAGCTTTGAATATCCATTTATAATATTTATAATGATAACAATGTTATTAATACTTATTACATTAATAATAGGAGTGATACTTGCAAGAAAAATAAGAAAAATCTCAGTATATTCATTAATTAAAGAATAAAAAATAGAACTTAAGTAAATCAATGTAAAATTTAGCAAACCTTAAATTAAATACAGGAGAATAATGAAAAATTCTCCTGTAAATTTTTTATATAAATTTATAGGATAGATTTTAAAACCAATAGAATTTTTATATCTGTTAGTATGTAGCTAAGTTTAATTATTATAATATAATTAAAAAATACTTTTACAAGTTATGTAATTAAATTGAATTAAAAAAGAATTAAATGTTGCATTATGTAAAAAAAAGTATTATAATGATACAAATAAACAGGAGATAATTAGAAAATGGTTTTTAGTTCAATGACTTTTTTGTGGATTTTTTTTCCAATTTTATTAGGGATTTATTTTATATCAAAAGAAAAATATAGAAATATTATTCTTTTGTTTTTTAGTTTAATTTTCTATAGTTGGGGAGAAACGAGATATATAATGTTAATGTTATTTTCTATAATCATCAATTATGTATTAGGAATAATATTAAATAAACTTGAAACTAAAAATAAAAAAAGAATTATTTTAATAATATCAGTTTTATTCAATTTGGGACTATTAGGTTACTTTAAATATTTTAATTTTTTTGCTACAAATATAAATAAATTATTAGGAACCACTCTTATACAAATTAAAGATATTGTATTACCAATAGGTATTTCTTTTTATACTTTCCAAATTATGTCATATATCATTGATTTATATAAGAAAGATATTAAAGTACAAAAGAATATATTGAATTTGGCTCTTTATATATCGTTTTTTCCACAATTAATTGCAGGACCAATTGTAAAATATCACGATATTGCGGAACAGTTGAAAGAAAGAATAATTACAATTGAAAAATTTGCAACAGGTATAAAAAGGTTTGTATATGGATTATCAAAAAAAGTAATATTAGCCAATTCATTAGCATATATAGCAGATTATATATTTAATACAAATATAAATTTTATTAATATGCCAATAGCATGGCTTGGAGCAATATGTTATATGTTGCAAATATATTTTGATTTTTCAGGATACAGTGATATGGCTATTGGACTTGGAAAAATGTTTGGTTTTGAATATATGGAAAATTTTAATTTACCATATATTTCTAAATCAATTACAGAATTTTGGAGAAGATGGCATATTTCATTATCAACTTGGTTTAAAGAATACTTATATATTCCATTAGGAGGTAATAGAAAAGGAAAATTAAGAACATACATAAATTTAGGAATTGTATTTTTTGCAACAGGTTTTTGGCATGGAGCAGCTTGGAACTTTATTGCTTGGGGATTATATAATGGTTTTTTCTTAATTATTGAGAAGATAAAACTAAAAGAATATTTAGACAAAAATAAATTTAAAATAATAAATCATATATATTCGTTATTAATAATTTTAGTTGGCTGGGTATTATTTAGAGCAAATGGTTTAAAAGATGCATTAAAATACTTAAAAGTGATGTTTATACCTAATAATGTAGAATGTTATTTTGACTTAAGTATAATAATTAATACAAGAAATATATTAATTATTTTGCTATCTATACTACTTTCAGGACTTGGAAGTTGGATTTTAAATAAGTTAAAAAAGAAAGAAAAAATAATTGAATTTTATAAAAGCTATGTTGAAGTTTTGGTAATTGCTATTTTAATATTTATATGTATAATAATGTTAGCAAGTAGTACATATAACCCATTTATATATTTTAGATTTTAAGGGGTAAGATAATAATGAATAAAAATAAAACTCATATTCTGTTAGTGTTAATCTTTATAGGAATAATTACATTACCACAAATTATATTTTGGTTTGTAAAAGAAAAAGATGCAGAAATAGAGATTTCAGAAAGTGAGAACAGGAAATTAAACACTAAACCAGAATTAAAATTAAGTTCAATTTTGGAATATCCTCAAAAGTATGATAACTATTATAATGATCATCTACCATTTAGAGATAAACTTAGAGAGTTTTGGACAAACATAAATTATAATTTATTTCATACAACTGTAGATGACAGAGTGGTGATAGGTAAAGAAGATTGGCTATTTTATAGAGGAGATGATTCCATTAGACAAGTACAAGGACTTAAGGAATTTACATTAAGTGATAAGAAGAATGTTCTATTAGGATTGCAAAAAAATGTTGACAGACTAGAAATAGAAGGTATTCAAACCTATGTATTAATTGCACCAAATAAAGAAAATATATATAGAGAATATTTACCAGATACAATACCAATTAAAAAAAATGTTACTAGAACAGAAGAGTTAATAGAATATATTAAAGAAAAATCAGATATTACTGTGGTATATCCTAAAATAGAGCTAATAGATGCTAAAGAAGATTATCAGGTATATAGAAAATATGATACACATTGGAATAAAGTAGGAGCATTCATAGCTACAATAGCTTTAAAAAAGCAAATTGATCCAGATTTTTCATATGATTTTAATAATATAAAAATTGAGAAAATAGATGAAAAAGACAGTAGAGATTTAGCAAATTTAGCAAGTCTAAATAACAATATAGCAGAAGCTAAATTGATAGTAAAAAATTTCTTTCCAGAAATTAAATATGTAATTAATGAAGAGGAAAGATATGAAGAATATATATCAAACTCACCTGAAAGGAAAACTGTATTATTTATAGGAGATTCTTTTAGAGAAGATATGAAAGAATATTTTTCAAAATTATATAATAGAGTAATTTATATGCATAGAGATAAATGTTCAAAAGATATACTAGAAAACATAAAGCCAGACATTGTAGTAATTGAAGCTGTAGAAAGATATTCAGCATTAATTGGAAAAAATTTATTTGAGTAAACAGGAAAAAAATTATGTATTATAGTAGTACATAAAAATTATTTAATATTAAGAGAGAAGCCTATCTACTTTTTCAGTAGCGTCTCTATTATAGACATCTCTCTTAAATGAAAATTGATATTTATTTTTAAATCCATTCTTTATATTTTCTTATATATAATTTTTTAACAAATGTTGCTACAAAGCAATAAAGAATAGGAATTGCTATAATTATTATAATATAATTAAAAGAAAGAGGAGTAAGCCCAATAAGTTTTCCTATAAAGGTAGAAGGAATAATTAATGCTATAATACTTAATAATATGGAACTCATATAAACTGGTTTTGAAGCATTACTTTGTAGAAAAGGAGTTTTTGCTGTACGTATAATATGAAGACCAATTAAATTAGAGACAACTCCATATGAAAACCAAATTGTTTGAAATAAAGAAGTTTGAGGAGTACGTAAGCCAAAACCAAACCATAAGGTGGCAAAGACAATTAAATCAAAAATAGAGCTAGTGGGTCCCATAAAAAACATAAAATTTTTTATACTTTTTAGATTCCATTTTTGAGGTTTTTCTAAATAATCATTATCTACATTATCAAAAGGGAGTGAGAGTTGACCAATATCATATAATAAGCTTTGTACTAATAATTGTATAGGAGTAATTGGCAAAAATGGTAACAACATACTAGCAATCAGAACAGATAATACTTCACCAAAATTAAAACTTACAGCCATCTTGATGTATTTTAGTAAATTAGCAAAAGTTTTTCTTCCTTCAATTGCACCATCAATTAGGACATTTAAATCTTTTTCTAATAAAATAATATCTGCTGTTTCTTTAGCAATATCTACAGCACTGTCTACTGATATACCAACATCAGCATTAATAAGAGAAGGACTATCATTTATCCCATCACCCATATAGCCAACAACATTTCCAGAAGACTTTAATAGTCTTACAATTCTTGCTTTTTGAATAGGAGATAATTTGGCAAATATGTTTGTATCCCTTAACAATCTTAAAAGGGCAGTATCAGATAATTTATCAATTTCATTACCCAAAACAATTCTGGTAGAATTAATATTAACCTTATTGCAAATACATTTTGTTACTTCTGAATTATCTCCTGTTAATACAATAACTCTAACACCTCTTTGATTTAATTTATCAATTGCAGCTTTAGCACTTTTTTTGGGGGGATCTAAAAATCCAATAAATCCCATTAAAACCATTTGGTTTTCATCATTAACACTAAAAGTTGAAGTATCATTAATATCATTTTTTTGACATATAGCAATAACCCTTAGGCCTTCAGTATTTAATTTTTTCGTAATATTTAATATATTTTCCTTGATAGTATTAGATATTGGAGCTACTTGTCCATTTTTACTTACCATAGTACAAATATTTAAAATTTCTTCTACTGCACCTTTAGTAATTAGTTGCTTTTTTTCACCATCTGTTACAACAACAGACAATCTTCTTCTAGAAAAATCAAAAGGTATTTCATCAATTTTTTTATATTTATCACCTAAGCTCTTCATATCATGTTCTAAAGCCTTTTTAATAATTGCCTCGTCAATATTTCCTTTTAAACCAGTTTGAAAAAAAGCATTTAAAAAAGCATGTTTTAAAACTCCAAAATTTTCATTTCCATCTATATCTAAATATTTTTCAAGAATAATTTTATCTTCTGTAAGAGTACCAGTTTTATCAGTACAAAGAATATTCATTGCTCCAAAACTTTGAATAGAATCTAACTTTTTTACAATAGTCTTTTTATTGGACATTCTAACAGCACCCTTAGCTAAGCTAGAAGATAATATAACAGGCAAAAGAAGAGGAGTGATTCCAATAGCAATAGCAACAGAAAAAGTAAAAGTTAATAAGATATCATGCTTCCAAGCATTTGCTAAAAAAGTAACAGGAATCATAACAAGCATAAATCGAACTAATAATTTACTTACATTTTCAATTCCTTTTTGAAAACTAGTTTTAGGTTTAGAAGAAGTAATTGTTTTTGCAACTTTTCCAAAATAAGTATTATTAGCAGTTTTTATTATTATACCTGTTGCACTACCACTAATTACATTTGTTCCCATAAAACAAATAGTATCTAAATCTGTAATACTTTCAATAGCCTCTTTAGAAATAAGTTCGGTATTTGTAACTTTTTTTATTGCTTCAGATTCTCCAGTAAGAGCAGATTGACCAACATATAAATCTTTAGAATTAATTATTCTTAAATCTGCTGGAATCATATCACCAGCAGACAGGATAACAACATCACCTAAAACAGTTTCTTTTAAAGGGATTTTTATCTTTTTATTGTCTCTTATAACAGTTGCAGTGGTAGCAACTAGATTTTTTAATTTATTTGCTGCTTTATTAGAACGATACTCTTCAATAAATTCCAATAAAGTACTTGCTGAAACCAGTATAGCTATAACTATAATATTAGCATAACTAGGAGAAGGAGAAATTATAAGATCTGTATAAATTAATACAAAAGTAATACATAATAAAATAATATTAAAAGGACTAAAAAGGCTTTCAATAAAATAGTTATACCATTTTTTGGGTTTGGCTTGTTTTAATTCATTTAAACCATATTTATTAATAAGGGATATTGCGTCAGTAGAGGTTAAACCATTTTCATTGAACTTATAATACTTTAAAAATTCATCTTTATTTAAAGTGCATTCATTGCCATATTGTTTTTTTACATCAATAGCATCTCTTTTTGATTCGATTTCCAATTTTACACACCTCTTTAAAATTTAATTTTTTATAGTATACCCAAAAACAAAAAATAAATAAAAAGAAATATAATAAACTAAAAAATGAATTGTCATAGTGTGTCAAATTGTTGAAATAAAACATATAATATACTATAACACTTTCTAGTGTTAATGGGAGGTGAATATTATGGACTTAGATAAAAAATGTTATTATGAAGACAAAAAATGCGATTATGAAAATGATAAAAAATGTAAATGCTGCAATAATGGTAAAAAAAGATGTTGTATTGATTTAATAATAGCTATAATATCAATAGTGTTAGCCTTTACCATTGGACTAATAGTTGGAGCATTTACAGGAATATTAGTTCTTTTAGGATTAGGAGCAGTTATAACATTAGCAGTAGTTCTTCTAATATTATTAGTAATTAGAATAATATCAATAGTATGTAACAAAAAATGCTAAAACAAAAAAAAGATGTGTCAAAATGACACATCATACATAAGAAAAATTAAAAAAATAGTTGAAAAAATATACTAGGTGAGATAAAATAATAAAAATTAATGTAAAAGGAGAAAACAATGCAAATAATTGATGGAAAGCAATTAGCAAAAGATATTAGAATTAATTTAAAACAAGAAGTGGACAAGCTAAAAGAAAAAAATATATTACCAAAGCTTGCAGTTATTATGGTAGGTGATGATAAAGCATCTAAAGTATATGTCAAAAATAAATCTAAAGCTTGTGAAGAAATAGGTATAAAATATGAAGAATATTTATTAAAAGAAGATATAAAAATGACTGATTTATTAGATTTAATACATAGATTAAATGAAGATAATAGTGTACATGGAATATTATTACAAAGCCCATTACCAAAAGGTTTAGATATTAATCAAGCATTTAAGCAAATAGACGAAAAAAAGGATGTCGATGGTTTTAATCCGATTAATATAGGAAAGCTATCATTAAATGAAGATTGTTTTATATCATGTACGCCACATGGTGTCATAAAAATGTTAGAAGCTTATAATATTGAAATAGAAGGAAAAAATGCAGTGATAGTTGGAAGAAGTAATATTGTAGGAAAACCTTTATTACAATGCTTATTAAATAAAAATGCAACTGTTACAATATGCCATTCAAAAACAAAAAACATACAAGACCTAACTAAAACAGCAGATATTTTAATTGCTGCATTGGGAAAACCTAAATTTATAAAAGAAAATATGGTGAAACCAGGTGCTGTTGTTATAGATGTAGGTATTAATAGAACACAAGAAGGCAAACTAATAGGAGATGTAGATTTTGAAGAAGTATCTAAAAAGGCTGCGTATATAACTCCAGTTCCAGGAGGAGTGGGCCCAATGACTATAGCAATGCTTATGGTAAATTTAGTAAAAGCTGCTAAGCAATTAAATAAAATATAATCATAATATAAAAGTGGGGGCTTAAATATTATGAAATAAAGAGGGGCGAAAAGCTCTTTTTTTGTTTTACATAATAAGGAGGAAAATAAATGGAAGAAAAAATATATTGGATATGGTTATCTAGAATTAATGGTTTAGGAGCTACTAAAAAAAATAAGTTACTTGATATATATAAATCACCTAAAGAGATATGGAATTTAGAAATAGAAGAGTTAACAAAGATAGAAGGGATAGGAGAAAAGACAGCTCAAAATATATTGGATTATAAATATAAAAAGGATCTAGAAAAATATATAGATTATATGAAAAAATATAAGATAGATGTAATAACTATACAAGATAAGGAATATCCTAAAAAATTAAAAAATATATATTCAGCCCCAATATTGTTATACACAAAAGGAAATAAAAACATATTAAATGAATCATCAATTAGTGTAATTGGTTGTAGACAATGCAGTAAATATGGAGAAAAAATAGCAAAGAAAATTTCATATGAACTAGCAAAAAATAAAATAAATATAGTAAGTGGATTGGCTAGAGGAATAGATAGTTTTGCACATATAGGAAGTTTAGAAGCAAAGGGTAAAACTATAGCAATATTAGGAAGTGGATTAGATAGAATATATCCAAAAGAAAATATCTATTTATATGATAGTATAATAAACTCAGAAGGATTAATTTTATCAGAATATATAATAGGAACACCTCCAAACAGATTGAATTTTCCAGAAAGAAATAGAATAGTGAGTGGAATAAGTAATGGAACTGTAGTAATAGAAGCAAAAGAAAAAAGTGGAACATTAATAACAGTAGATTTTGCACTAGAACAAGGGAAAGAGGTATTTGTTGTGCCAGGAAATATAACTTCAGAAACTTCAAAGGGAACAAACAATTTAATAAAACAAGGAGCCAAATTAGTAACATGTGTAGAAGATATATTAGAAGAATATAAATTTTAAAAAATCCATTTATTTTTAGTAAATGGATTTTAGATAAAATCATTAATGATAAATCATATAATCTATATCAGGAAAAATATCATCTTTATCACACACATCTTTTAGAAAATCTACATTTAATGAATTAGTTTTTATTTGTTCATATAACTTAGAGAATCTACCAATATGATCTTTAATTCTTTTTTTTGCATAATCAACCATAGTTCCATTAGTTATTATAAATAACCAATCACTACTTTGGGCAAGTAATAATTCACGAGCGCATTGATTTAAAGCAAGCTTTTTTAAAGGTTCTGTTTCATTTGGAAATAGACCGGGCAAGTTCAACCATTCTGTCAGCAGCTACATGTAGATGTCTATGAATATAATCGTTTGTATGATTTAGCCATACTTCACTATATCCATTAGCTCCCCAACTTGAACGACAGGGGGTAGAAACTTGTATTTCAGGAAATGTATCAATATATTCACTAGGGGTAATTAATTTGAAATCACATTCATCATAATGAATTTTTTTAAATAATACATATAACCAGTCTGGACCTTCATACCACCAATGACCATACAATTCAGCATCATATGGACATAATATAATAGGAGGAACATGCATATTTTTAGAAAGAAAAGAAATTTGTTTTTGTCTACTGTCAAAGAAATGTCCAGCTTGTTTATATACAGAATCCATAGCCCAAACAGGATTATAGTAATCTTTATCATCTGTTTTTCCAGTAATACGATAATACTTTATGCCAGTATTAACTCTAATACCATCATGAGTAATATAGGGTTTTATGTAATCATAATCAGCTTCATAACCAATATCACGATAAAATTCACGATAATTATAATCACCAGGATAACCATTAACTGAGCTCCAAACTTGTCTTGAAGATTCAATATCTCTACCAAAGGCTATAATATCATTTGGAGAAACAATAGGAGCATATGTCCCATAAATAGGAGTAGGATTTGCATATAAAATGCCATGAGCTTCAGTTATAATGTATTCAATACCAAATTCTTTCAAATATTTGTCAGCTTCAGGAATATAACCACACTCAGGAAGCCATATACCACGAGGCTTTCTTTTAAAATATTTTTCATAAGTTTGGACTCCAATTGCAATTTGTGCTTTAATTGCTTTTTCATTAATATATAAGATTGGAAAGTAACCATGAGTAGCTCCACAAGTAATTATTTCTAAAACACCAATTTCTTGAAAATATTTAAATCCCTGAATTAAGTTACAATTATAGACATCTTTAAAAATAAATAAATCATTTGTATATCGAGCTAAATAGTATTTTGCTAATTTATTTAATCTTTCATCAAATTCAGTTCTTTTAACTTCTTTTTTAGCAAGTTCAATATGTTTATTTAAATATTTAATATATCTTTTTTGCAACAACTTATTATCTAACATAGAAAGAAGTGGAGGAGTAAGAGACATAGTTATTTTAAAATCAACTTTTTCGTCAATTAATTTTTTAAAATTAGTTAGTAAAGGGAGATATGTTTCAGAAATTGCTTCATATAACCATTCTTCTTCTAAATAATTTTCACTTTCTGGATGGTGAACAAAAGGCAAGTGTGCATGCAAAATAAAACTTACATATCCTTTTGGGTAATTCATAATTTTCTCCTTTGTTAATTTATTAATATAATGTGAAAAATTCTATTATTAAAAAATAGAGGAAGAAAGTGAAGAAGGGGGATTAAGATTTGTGTCTAATAGTTCTTCGAATATTTTATCTTTGTAAAGTTTTTTATATAAATCATATATATTAGAATCATCTTTAATATATTTTATATCATCAGAGGTAAATGATTTTGAAAAGATAGTATTATTTTTCACATTTTTATAAGTCACATTAGGACTAAAATTCTCAAATAATATGTGATTATTTGGTGTATTCATAGAGTTTGAAGAAGTAAAGTATATATAATCATCTATATTGGAATAATTATATTTTTCATAATTTTTACGTCCAAGTTCAATAATATATTCACAATCTTCATCATTAATATCTAAATACCAACTATTTGCAAAATCATTTATTTTTATTTCAAAGCTATAATTTAAAGTTTTATTATGGACTATTAGGACTGGGTATGTAGAAGAAAAAAATTTTTCACCATAAGATTTTACAAAATTGTTTTTATCTTCATCAGATATATCCCAATATACAAATAATTTATTGGGAGTTTGAGCTAAAACTTTTACTAGAGTTTGATTATAAAGATAAGGCAAATCGTAATATTCTAAAATAGGAGAAGTTTTAGAAGAAGATTTTTTAGGAGAATTAATAGCATTTTTTATATTTTTAGTATTCAAACTTTTTATAGATGTATCTTTAGAAGTACTAGTAATTTTAGTTTTATGGCTTTTATTTATATTATTTTTTGTTTTTGACAAATTTTTTACATTATCTTGAATGTTTTTATTATCTGAAAGTTTTGTTCTTTTTAACATTCAATTTCCTCCTTAGTACATTAATATATTATATAGTATATCAAATAAGAAAATAAATTCAAGTAGGAAATAAAAAATAATATTGACAATAATAACAAAGTAATATATTATGTAGACGAAAGAAGGAGATATTTATGAAACAAGAAAATGGATTAACATTAACTACACAATTAATAGGAGGAATTGTATTAGTAATATTACTAACTATTACAGTATATCTATTGATTGGAACAGGAGGATATTTTTGGCATAAAGAAATTGGTAATGTATATGAGATTGAACAAATGAATAAAACAAAAAATATGGAAAACGTACATTATGATGACAATAATATAATACAAAATTTATTAGATAGAAATTAATAAGATTATTACAAAAATATTACATTTTTTATAAAACATGATATTTTGAGAAATTATATTTACAAGTAGCAAAAATTCATATAAAATAAAAACAAAGAGATATAACAAAAGAAAATTGTCGGAGAGGGGCGCTTGTATTAATGAAAATATTAATGTTAACATGGGAATATCCACCAAGAATTGTTGGCGGAATAGCAAGAGTTGTAAACGACTTATCAAAAAGATTAATAAAAGATGGACATGAAGTTACAGTAATTACATATAAAGAAGGAAATGTACCATATTTTGAAAATGACAAAGGAGTAAAAGTTCATAGAGTAGATAATTATATTATAAATCCAACTAATTTTATTGATTGGGTTATGCAAATGAACTTCAATATGATAGCAAAAGCAAATGAAATAATTTCAAAAGAGGGAACATTTGATGTGATACATGCTCATGACTGGCTTGTAGCATATGCAGCCAAGACATTAAAAAATTCATATAATATTCCAATAGTTTCGACAATACATGCAACAGAATCAGGAAGAAACTCTGGAATACATGATGAAATACAAAGATACATAAATGACACAGAATGGCTATTAACATATGAATCAACAGAAGTAATAGTTAATAGTAATTACATGAAAAGAGAATTACAATCATTATTTGGATTACCATTTGAAAAAATAAATGTAGTATCAAATGGAATTAATGTGAATATGTTTACAGGTGTAGACAGAGATTATGAATTTAGAAGACAATATGCAAGAGATAATGAAAAAATTATATTATTCATGGGAAGATTAGTTTATGAAAAAGGAATACAACATTTAATAGCAGCAATGCCTAAAATTCTTAAAGGATATAATGATGCAAAACTTATTGTAGCTGGAAAAGGAGGCATGTTGGAAGAACTAAAATCTCAAGTAAACACAATGGGAATAGGACATAAAGTATACTTTACAGGATATATGGAACAAAAACAAGTATGCAAGATGTATAAATGTGCAGATGTGTCTGTTTTTCCAAGTACCTATGAACCATTTGGAATTGTAACATTAGAAGCAATGTTGGCTGGAACACCAGTAGTTGTATCAGATATTGGAGGTTTGAATGAAATAATAGAACATGGTATAGATGGAATGAAAAGTTATGTAGGAAATTCAAACTCATTAGCAGACTCAATCTTAGAACTATTATATAATCCTCAATTATGTAATAATATAGTAAAAAAAGCCAAGTTAAAAGTAAAAGAACAATACAATTGGTCAAAAATAGTACAAGATACCCATTTTACATATCAAAAAGCAATTTGCCAAAGTATGGCTGAAAAACAGCAAAATCAACTTCTTCAAGAAAAAGCAAGAAAGACAAGAAAAGCAAAAAATACAGAAGCAGAAATAACAAATTTATTAACCTTTAAAAAAAGACGAGCATATGCATAAACAAAGTAAGGTTGGAGCAATAAATAATCCAACCTTGTTTTGTATAATAAAATATAAAAGAAGTATAATGAAAGTATAAAAATTAAGAAAGGGATTATTAAAGGTGAAAATATGAATGTTTATGATACACTTAATAAATTAGCATATGAGCTAAAAAATTCTGATGAATATATTCAATATAAAAAATTAAAGGAAGAAATAAAAAATAATTTAGAATTACAACAAAAATTAGAGAATTTTGAAAAAGCAAGATATGAAATTCAATTAGCAAAAATACAACAAAAAGAAATACAAGAAGAACTTGATGATAAAACAGTTGAGATGCAAAAAATATATGTGGAATTAATTCAAAATGAAACTATGAAAAAATATTTTGATGCAGAACTTAAATTTAATATAATGTTGTCTGATGTAAATAAAATAATATCAGAAGCAGTAGAAGATGTTATAAAGTTATAGTATAGATTATACAGATAATATGATATTCGGTCTCTATATAAGAGACCGAATATTGATGAGGCAACTAATGCATGTAATAAATGATCCCATGCATACAAGTCCAGAGAATAATAAAATCATACTTAATTTCCGAACGCTTTTTTCAACCAATTTATTTTTTGAACTGTAGATGTAATTAAACTTATCTAATTTGTCTAATCGCACTATACAATAAAGAAATAAATGAAGAAATAGACCAAAAACAGCAGTTGAAAATAAGAATTTAAGTATCTCTAAGAACATTTTACAACCATCCTTTCAAAAAATATTTGTATAATAATATTATAGCATAGAAAAAATATTTTTGCAAAAACATTTGCAATTAATATTAGAGTATGCTAAAATATCAATGTTATAAATTTAGTAAAAACCTTGAGGAGGATGTATAGATGGAAATAGTGAAGTATGTTTTAATAGTAACATATATTTTAGTATGTTTAGCGTTAATAATTGTAGCAATGATGCAATCAAAAGATGATGGGGGAATGTCTGGAGCAATAGCGGGTTCTTCTTCAAATAATTTTTTTGAAAAAAATAAATCTAGAACTAAAGAAGGAAAATTAAAAAGATGGACAATTATACTAGGCATAATATTTGCAATTTTAACAATTATGCTTTCAATCATGTATGTAATCTAAAATATAAGTAAATAATAAAGGGGCAATTAATAAATTGTCTCAATTTTTTATTATATAATTTTATAAAATAAATTAACAATATAAAATTATTATTAAAGGCTAAAAAGATAAAATAAAATTAATATAAGGAGAACACATAGTAGTAAAAAATGAACAGAGAAGAAAAAATTTTAGAATTTATAAAGAATAAACAATATGTACCAATGAAGCTAAGAGAAATAGCAGAGTTTTTTGAAGTTCCAAAAGATGAAATTTCTAAATTAAAAGAAGTATTAGAAAAATTAGAACAAAATTTTAAAATTACAAGAAACAAAAAAAATAGATATATTCCAATAGAAGAAAAATATATAGAAGGAATATATAAGGCAAATCAAAAAGGTTTTGGATTTGTAGAAATAAATACTTCAGAAGAAATATATATTCCACAACAATATACAAATAATGCACTAAATGGAGATAAGGTGCTAATACAAATAATGGAAGAACAGCAAAACAAAAACAAAGAAGCAAAAATTGTAAAAATTACGAAAAGAGAAATCAAAAAGGTAGTAGGAATATTTAAAAACAGTAAAAACTTTGGATTTGTTATACCAGATGATAAAAAAATCTTGACAGATATATTTATCTCGAAAAAGAATTTTTTTAATGCAAAAGATAATCAAAAAGTAGTAGTTGAATTAATTAAATATCCGCAGAAGGAAAAAAATGCAGAAGGGAAAATAATAGAAATATTAGGAGACAAAGACCAAATTGGTGTAGATATGTTATCATTAATAAAGCAATATGACTTACCATATGAATTTCCTAAATTTGTATTGGAAGAGACTAAGCAAATAAAAAATGAGATACAAAAAAGAGATATTCCTAATAGAGTAGATTTAAGGGGAAAAACAATATTTACAATAGATGGGGAAGATGCAAAAGATCTAGATGATGCAGTATGTGTGGAAAGAATGCAGAATGGAAATTATAAATTAGGAGTTCATATTGCAGATGTTAGTTACTATGTAAAAGAAGATACAAACATAGATAAAGAGGCATTTAGAAGAGGGACTAGCATATATATGCTAGATAGAGTAATACCAATGTTACCAAAAAAACTTTCAAATGGAGTTTGTAGTTTAAATGAAGGAGAAGATAGATTTACATTATCTATTGAAATGGAAATAGATAACAAAGGAAATGTAATTTCATCTGAAATATATAAGGGGATTATCAATGTAACTGAAAGAATGACATATGAGAATGTAAATAAGATATTAGAAAATTTAGACTCAAAAGTAATAAGCAAGTATAAAAAATATATAAGTCAATTTAAGCAAATGGGGGAATTAGCAAGAATATTAGAACAGAGACGAAAAAATGAAGGAACTTTAGATTTAGATATACCAGAGACTAAAATAAAATTAGATAAAGATGGAAAAGTAGTTGAAATTGGAAAATATGAATTAACATTTGCAAATACTCTAATAGAGCAATTTATGTTAATAGCAAATGAAACAATAGCAGAAAAATTTTATTGGTTAGAGGCACCATTTATTTATAGAGTACATGAACCCCCAGACTTAGAAAAAATACAAGAATTAAATAAGTTTTTATATGGTTTTGGATATAGAATAAAGGGAAATAAAGAAAATATATATCCAAAAGAGTTTGCTAAAATATTGGAACAAATAAAAGAAAAGCCAGAAGAAATTGTTATATCTACATTAATATTAAGGGCTTTAAAAGTTGCACGATATGAAAGTGAAAATAAAGGACATTTTGGTTTAGCAAGTAAATATTATTGTCATTTTACATCACCAATAAGGAGATATCCAGATTTGTTTATTCATAGAATAATATCAAAATACTTAGAAAAAAACTATAATATAAAAGAAGAAGTTAAACAAGATTATATAAAACTAGCAAATAAAGTGGCACAACAGTCTTCTGAAAGAGAAAAACTAGCAACAAAAGCTCAAAGAGACAGTATAGAACTTAAAAAAGCAGAATTTATGCAAGATAAAATTGGAGAAATATATAATGGAATAATTAGTAGTGTTACAGCTTTTGGAATATTTGTAGAATTAGAAAACACAATAGAAGGACTTATTCGCTTTGAAGATTTAGGAGAAAAAGAATATTTTATTTATGATGATGAACATAAAATTTTAGTTGGTGAAAATTCAAAAAAAACATATAGAATTGGAGATACAATAAAAGTACAAGTAATACATGCAGATAAAGAAACAAGAAAAGTAGCATTTGCAAAAGTGAAAGAATAAAATAATATTTGTTATTAATAATAAATTATTTCATATAATTTATTATTAACTAAAAGGAGGGAAATTATGAAACAATCATTAAAACCACAAACTATATTAGCACCAATTCCAACTGTAATGGTATCCTGTGGAAGTATGGAAAATTCAAATATTATAACAATAGCTTGGACAGGAATATTAAATTCTGAACCACCACTAGTGTATGTATCTATTAGACCAACAAGATATTCATATAAAATGATAAAAGAAACTCGTGAATTTGTAATCAATATTCCAGATGAAAATTTAGTATGGCAAGCAGATTTTTGTGGAACTAAATCTGGCTCAGAATTAGATAAATTTAAAGAAGCAAAACTAACAAAAGAAGCATGTAGATTAGTAAAATGTCCAGCTATAGAAGAATGTCCAATAAATTTAGAATGTGAGGTAATAAAAATAGAAGAGTTAGGATCACATCATATGTTTATAGGAAAAATAATAAATGTAAATGCGAAAAAAGAAATTATACAAAATGATAAAATAAATATACCAAAAGCAAACTTACTTACTTATCTTGGAAATGAATATTATGTAGCAAATAAAAAAGTAGGAGATAGAGGAATTTGCCTAAAATAAAAATTTAATATATAATAAGCCAAAATATATTAATAAATGGAGGAATAGATATGTCAATTTTAGTAACAGGAGGAACAGGATATATAGGGAGTCATACAGTTGTTGAATTATTAAATGCTGGGAAAGATATAGTCATAATAGACAATTTTTCAAATAGTAAGAGGGAAGTATTAGATCAAATAAAACAAATAACAAAAAAAGATTTTAAATTTTATGAAATAAACTATTTAGATAGAGAAGATTTAAAAAACGTATTTGAAGAAAATAAAATAGAAGCAGTATTAAATTTTGCAGGGTATAAAGCAGTAGGAGAATCAGTGGAAAAACCTATAGAGTATTATATGAACAATGTATCAGGAGCATTAGTGTTATTAGATGTGATGAGAGAATATAAGGTGAAAAAATTTATATTTAGTTCATCAGCAACAGTATATGGAGATCCACAAACAATACCGATAACAGAAGAATGTACAATAGGAGGGACTACTAACCCATATGGAACATCAAAATTATATATAGAACAAATATTACAAGATTTATATAAATCAGATAATTCATGGGATATTGCAATATTAAGGTACTTTAATCCAGTAGGAGCACATGAGAGTGGATTAATAGGAGAAGAACCTAATGGAATACCAAATAATCTTATGCCATATATATCACAAGTTGCAGAAGGAAGGCTAAAAGAATTATCAGTATTTGGAAATGATTATAGCACCCCAGATGGAACAGGAGTAAGAGATTACATACATGTAGTAGATTTAGCTAAGGGACATATAAAAGCACTAGAAAAATTAGACAAAGAGAGTAAAGGTATATATACATATAATTTAGGAACAGGAAAAGGGTATAGTGTATTAGATATGGTAAAAACATTTGAAAGAGTAACAAATAAAAAAGTACCATATAAAATTATGCCAAGAAGAGCAGGAGATATAGCAACATCATATGCTGATCCACAAAAAGCAAAACAGGAATTAAATTGGCAAACAGAAAAAGGAATAGAAGAGATGTGTGAAGACACTTGGAAATTTATTGTAAAAAATAAAGATAATAAAAAACATCCAAATAATTAATTTATTTTAAGAAATTTTTTAAAACTATTGATTTTTTAATAAAAAATAGATATAATACTACTAGCAAAAATTAATACTAGAGGAGTGGGAACAAATCCCACTCTTTATATATGTTTAGAAGGAGGTTTAGTTTGGCTAATATAGAAGAAAAAGTAGAGAAGCTTTTAGAAGAAACTATCAATAATTTAGGATACGAACTTTATGATGTAGAATATGTTAAAGAAGGGAAGAATTACTTTTTAAGAATATTCATAGACAAACAAGATGGAATTAATATTGAAGATTGTGAAAAAGTAAATAATGAAATTATGGATTTGTTAGATGAGGCAGACTATATAAAGGAACAATATTTTTTAGAGGTATCTTCATCAGGACTTGAAAGAGTTTTAAGAAAAGATAAACATTTTTATGATAATTTACGGAAAAGAGGTAGAAGTTAGCTTATATAAACCACTTGAAAAACAAAAACAAATAACTGGAGTATTAAAAGCAATAGATAATGAAACAATACAAATACAAGTAGAAAAAGGTATAAATAAAATTGAAAGAAAAAATATAGCAAGGGTAAAAACTATATATAATTGGAAAGAAGAGTAAAATATAAAATAAGAAAGGAAGCGGAAAAATGAAAGCAATTGATAATAAAGAGTTAATATTAGCATTAGAAGAATTAGAAAAAGAGAAAGGAATACAAAAAGCATATCTAATAGAGGCGATAGAAGCAGCATTATTAACAGCATATAAAAGAAATTTTGATTCAGCAGAAAATGTAAAAGTAGTAATGGATAATAAAACAGGTGAAGCACATTTATATGCAATAAAGGAAGTAGTAGAAGTAGTAGAAGATTCAAAATTACAAATAAACATAAATGAGGCAAAAAAAATAAGTAAAAAATTAGAAATTGGAGATAATGTAGACATAGAAATGATACCAAAAGATTTTGGTAGAATTGCGGCCCAAACAGCAAAACAGGTAATTATACAAAAATTAAGAGAAGCTGAGAGAGAAATTGTATATACAGAGTTTAATGACAGAAAAGGAGAGATTGTTTCTGGAATTATTCAAAAAGTAGATGAAAATATTGTTGTTATGGATTTGGGAAAACTAGAAGGAGTAATGCCAACAAAAGAACAAATACCAACAGAAACATATAAAGTAAATGATAAAATAAGAGGCTATGTTTTAGAGGTAGTTAAAGGGTTAAAAGGTACTCCACAAGTTATTGTATCAAGAGCACATGCAGACTTTGTAAGAAAATTGTTTGAATTTGAAATACCTGAAATATATGAAGGGCTAATTGAAATAAAAAGTGTTTCTAGAGATGCAGGAAATAGAAGTAAAGTGGCAGTATACTCTACAAATGAAAATATAGATCCAGTAGGTTCATGTGT
The DNA here is from genome assembly GCA_022797145.1 of Clostridia bacterium. Classification (GTDB taxonomy): domain Bacteria; phylum Bacillota; class Clostridia; order TANB77; family CAG-508; genus RGIG8482. The sequence goes on along the minus strand of JAAWKA010000015.1, from coordinate 12,052 downwards.
GGGACAAAAAGGAGTTAGAATTCAGAATATTATAAATGAATTAAATGGAGAGAAAATAGATGTTATAGAATGGAACAAAGATCCAGCAATATACATAGCGGCGGCTTTATTACCAGCTCAAGTAATGGCAGTAGATATAAAAGAAGAAGAAAAATTTGCACAAGTAATAGTACCAGATGATCAATTATCTTTAGCTATAGGTAAATCAGGACAAAATGCTAGACTTGCAGCCAAATTAACTAATTGGAAAATAGACATAAAGTCAGAAACACAGTTTAGAGAGATGATTCAAAAAATGCAACAAGAATAATATTGCAATAAAAATAATAAGATAAATTGGGGGTATACTAAAATGAAAAAGATACCACAAAGAACATGTATGGGATGTAATGTAAAAAAAGATAAAAAAGAATTGATTAGAATTGTGAAAAATAAAGAAAATCAAATAAACATTGATAAAACTGGAAAAATGCAAGGAAGAGGAGCATATCTTTGTGATAATATACAGTGCTTAGAAAAAGCAATAAAAACTAAAAGAATTGAGAGAGTATTTGAAACCAAAATAGAAGAAGAGATATATGAAAAATTAAGAGGTGTTATGCTTGATAAATAATCAAAAAGTATTAGGATTATTAGGAATTTGTACAAAAGCAGGAGATATATGTTCTGGAACAGATATCTGTATAGAATTAATAAAAAAACATAAAATAAAACTTATTATAGTAGCAGAAGATGCATCAGAAAGAACAAAAAGAAAATTTGAATTTTTATGTAAAGAAGAAAAAATTGATATATATTTTTTTGGAAAAATAGAACAAATTAGTAAAGCGATAGGAAAAAGTAATAAAGCTGTAATAGGGATAAAAAATGTTAACTTATCAAAAGAGATAATAAAAATTATAAATGGGGGTGAAATTATTGGGTAAGATTAAAATACATGAAATAGCAAAGAAACTAAACTTAACCAGTAAAGAAATTATTGAAATAGCAAATAAATTAGGAATAGAGGTTAAAAATCATTTAAGTGCTGTTGAACAAAAAGTTGCAGAAAAAATAGAAGAAAGTTTTAAAAATTTAAAGAATCAGAAACTAGAAAAGCCAACAGAAAAAAAGAGTAAAAATGATACACCAGTTATCATAAGAAGAGAAGTTATTATTACAGATGAAGAAGTTGTAAAAAAACAAGAGGAAAAAAGAAAAAACGAAAGAAAAAAGGAAGTAGGATTTTTAGAAAGAAATAATAATAAAGATTTTAATATAGTATACAGAAATAAACCAACAAAACCTATGACAGTAAGTGAACTATTTGGATTAAATAATAAAAAAGAAGAAAAAACAGAACAAAATATAGAAATAAAAGAGACAATAAATATAGAGCAAAAGGAAGAAGAGCATCAAAAAATTGAGGAAAAAATAGAAAAGGAAGAAAGTGTAAAAATTATAGAAGAGCAACCTAAATCAAAAAAACAAAATAATATTAAAAATAATACATATAATAATTCAGAGAAAAAGACTAACTTTCAAGATACTAAGTATAATAATCAAAAATCTAATAATTACAAAAACAATAATGTAGTAAGAAATTTTGGAGATAATAGAAATGATAATGTAGGTTATAATCAAAGAAATAATAATGCATATAGAAATAATAAGAACTTTAATAATATGCAAAATGGTGCATATAACAAACAAAAGAACAATAATTATAAAAACAATAATGAAGGATATACAAAAAGGCCTTTAGATGAAAAAGGTATTGAAAAGAATATAAAAAATATAATGACAGAAGTAGTAGAAAAGGATATTGTAAGAGAATACAATAAATCTATAGATAAACAAAAACAAAACAGATTTGAAGAAAATAAAGCAAATAAAAAAAGCAATACAAAACAAAAAAAATCTGCTAAATTTGAAATTAATGAAGATAAATTAAAAACTTTAAAGCAGACAGATAAGCTATCTAATATGTTTAATGAGCAAGATGGAGGAATGTTAGATTTTTATGATTTAACAACTCAAAGAGGAAGAAAAAATAAAAAAAGAGTGACTAAGTCAGAGGAAAGAGTGAAACAAAAAATATTTCAGTTAACAGAAATAGTGATACCAGACCCTATAACAGTAAAAGATTTTGCGATGGAAATGAAAAAAACAAGTGGAGAAGTAATTAAAAAATTATTGAATTATGGAGTTCTAGCAACAATAAATAATGAAATTGATTTTGATACAGCATTTTTAATTGCAGAGGAATTTGGAATAAAAGCTATTAAAAAAGAAACTATAACAGAAGAAGATATATTATTTGATGAAACAGAAGATACACAAGAAGAATTAAAAGAAAGACCACCTGTTGTTGTTGTTATGGGGCATGTTGATCATGGAAAAACCTCACTATTAGATGCTGTAAGGCAAACAAATGTAATACAAGGAGAAGCAGGAGGAATTACACAACATATAGGGGCATATAAAGTAAAGATAAATGATAGAGAAATTACTTTTTTAGATACACCAGGCCATGAAGCATTTACAAGTATGAGAGCAAGAGGAGCACAAATTACAGATATAGCAATTTTAGTAGTTGCAGCAAATGATGGAGTTATGCCACAAACAATAGAAGCAATTAATCATGCAAAAGCAGCAGAAATACCAATCATTGTAGCATTAAATAAAATAGATGTTGAAGGAGCAAATCCCGAAAAAGTAAAACAGGAACTAACTAAATATGATTTAGTGCCAGAAGAATGGGGAGGAGATACTATATTTGTAGAAATATCTGCTAAAAAAAGAATAAATATAGATGGACTTTTAGAAATGGTATTATTAGTTGCAGATATGAAAGAATTAAAGGCAAATCCTAATAAGCAATCCAAAGGAATAGTTATAGAAGCAAAATTAGATAAATCAAGGGGACCTGTTGCAACTATGCTTATACAAAGAGGAACATTAGATGTTGGAGATACAATAGTAGTTGGTTCTGTTATAGGTAGAATAAGAGCAATGACAGATGATAAAGGAAAAAAAGTTAAAAAAGCAGGACCATCAACACCAGTTGAAGTAATTGGACTAACAGAAGTACCAGAAGCAGGAGATACTTTCTACGAAGTAAAAGATGAAAAAACAGCAAAACATTTAATAGAAAGAAGAAAACGCCAAGAAAGAGAGAAAACAATTAATGCGACAGCAAAGGTAACATTGAATGATTTATTTAGTCAGATAGAAAAAGGAAATTTAAAACAATTAAATTTAATAGTAAAAGCAGATGTACAAGGATCAGTAGAAGCTGTAAAACAATCTTTAGAGAAATTATCAAATGAAGAAGTAGAAGTAAAAGTAATTCATTCTAATGTTGGAGGAGTTACAGAGTCAGATGTAACACTTGCAAAAGTCTCAAATGCTATTATAATTGCTTTTAATGTAAGACCAGATGCAATAGCAAGAGATATGGCAAAAAAAGATGAAGTAGAGATAAAACAATATTCAGTTATTTATCAAGCAATAGAAGATGTTGAAGCTGCTATGAAGGGAATGCTAGATCCAGTATTTGAAGAAAAGGTGATAGGAAATGCAGAAGTTAGACAAACATTTAAAGTAAGTAATGTAGGAACTATTGCAGGAGCATATGTAACAGAGGGAAAAGTTTCAAGAAATGCAGGAATAAGAGTAATAAGAGAAAATGTTGTAATACATGATGGAAAATTAGTATCTCTAAAAAGATTTAAAGATGATGCAAAAGAAGTTAATTATGGATATGAATGTGGTTTACAAATTGAAAATTACAATGATATAAAAGAAGGAGATATATTAGAAATATACATTATGGAAGAAGTAAAAAAATAAAAGGAGATTTTATGGAAAAGAATAATAATCGATTTAATAGAATCAATGAAGAATTAAAAAAAGAAATAAGTCATATAATTACTTATGAAATTAAAAATCCTAATATAAGTGGCTTAATTAGTGTAACAAGAGTAAAAGTTACACCAGACTTAAAATATGCAAAAACATATGTGAGTATATTAAATTCAAAGAATTTAAAACAAACTTTACAAGGATTAAAAAAATCTTCTGGATTTGTAAGGACACAATTAGCCAAAACAATAAATTTAAGAGTTACACCAGAAATTATATTTGAACTAGATGATTCAATAGAATATGGAGCAAAAATAGATTCTATTTTAAAAGATATTATAAAAGATATAGGATCAGAAAATAAATAAAATATAAAAGTAGAATATATGATATTTTACTTTAAGATAAAAGGGAGAAGATTATGACATTAGATAATATAAGAGAAGAAATAAATAAAGCAAATACAATAGTGATATTAACACATGAAACACCAGATGGAGATGCAATAGGTAGCTCTATGGCAATGTATAATTCTTTAAAACAATTAAATAAAGAAGTAGATTTAATAATACCAGAATATGCAGATACTTTTAAATTTCTTCCAAATTCAAAAGAAATAAAAAAAGAGGGGAGAAAGGATGTTTATGATTTAGCAATAGCATTAGATTGTGGAGATATAAAAAGATTGAATGGGTTTGCAAAATATTTTGAAGATGCAAAGGTTACTATAAATATAGATCATCATAGTAGTAATACTATGTTTGCAGATTATAATTTTGTAAATCCAGATGCTCCAGCAACATGTCAAATTTTAATTTTAGTTTTGGAACATTTAAAAATAAACATTACAAAGGAAATTGGAACATGTCTTTTAACAGGGATAATAACAGATACAGGTGGATTTAAATATGCAGCAACTACTGCTGAGACTTTTGAATTTACCGCTTGGCTATTAGGAATTGGAGTTAATGTTGCAGATACATATAAAAGAGTTTTAGAGATAAAGACAAGGAGTAATTTTGAACTTACCAAAATTGCAGAAAATAGGATAGAATTTTTAGAAGAAGGAAAAATTTCATATACATATATAACAAAGGAAGATGAAAATAGAGTAAATGCTAAACAAGGAGATCATGAGGGATTAGTAAATATAGGAAGAGAAATTAAAGGAGTTGAGGTTTCTGTTTTATTAAGGGAAGACAAACAAGGATACAAAGTGTCACTTAGATCTAATAATTATGTTAATGTAGCAGATATATGTGTACTATTTGGAGGAGGAGGACATATTAGAGCTGCTGGTTGTTTACTACATACAAATTTACAAGATGCAAAAGATAAGATAATAAATGAAATAAAAAAGCACTTAAGATAAAAGGAAGAAGATTAGATGGATGGAATTATACAAATAAACAAACCCAAAGACTATACTTCACATGATATAGTAAAAGTTGTAAAAAATATTTTAAATGAAAAAGTAGGACATACTGGAACTTTAGATCCAAATGCTACAGGAGTATTACCATTATTAATAGGCAAAGGAACTAAATTATCAAAATATTTAATAAATCATGATAAGATATATAAAGCAACATTGAAATTAGGAATACAAACAGATACATTGGATATTACAGGTAAAGTATTACAAAAGCAACAAGTAGATATTAACAGTATTTCTGAAGATTTTGTAAAACAAAAATTAAAAGAGTTTTTAGGAAAATTAGAGCAAATACCACCTATGTATTCAGCAATAAAAGTAAATGGAAAAAAGTTATATGAATATGCACGAAAAGGTCAAGAAGTAGAAATAAAGCCTAGAGAAATAGAAATATATGATATAAAATTAGAAAAATTAGATAAGAAAAATTCTGAGATTATTTTTACAATAAACTGTTCAAAAGGTACATATATTAGAACAATATGTGAAGAATTAGCCAATAAGCTTGGAACAATACGGGTGTATGAAAGAATTAGAAAGAATACAAGTAGGAAAATTTAATATAAAAGATGCATTAACAATACAAGAATTAAAGGAGAATGTGAATAATAAAGAGTTTCTAAAAATGCATATTATTTCAATAGAAAATTTATTTAAAACTAGTAGTGCTATATGTCTAGAAAATAAGCAATTAGAATTGTTTTTAAATGGAGTAAAGTTACACAAAGAATTACAAAATGATATTTATAGAATATATGATAAAAAAAGTAAATTTATAGGACTTGGACAGATGAAAAATAATTTGTTAAAAAGAGATATAATACTATAATTATAATTATAAATCATTATAATTATAGTATTATATTATTTTATCTAATATAAATCATTATGTTAGGTAAAATAAGAGAGACAAAAGAAAATATAATAATAAATATTCCAGCAAGTTTATTGTTATTATCTTTATATTCATATATTCCATAATATATAGTTTTTAAGAATATATATATGGTTAATAAAATAATAATAAATTTCATAATAAAGTCCTTTCGTAATAGCTTACTAGCTTTCTAAAATTAAATAACCTGATTTAACACTAATATTTACATCTACATTAAAAAAAGAATTTTTATAATTTTCTAACCAGTTATAAGATTTCCAATCATTCCAAGTTAAAAAATTATGGATAACATATTTCCCAAAACCATCAATATCACTATTTAAAGTTTTAGAAGTTTTATATAGATATTCATAAATTTTACTTTCTAAGTAAGAATTTGCATATTCTTCTAAAAGTTTTATATTTTCAGATTCAAGGTAGTCAGAATTTTCATCCATAGATAAAATTCTAGCTTCTAAATTTACTTTTGTTGTTATATATGGAGAATTATCTACTAAGTAAACTTTATTTTTAGTCTTGTTTTTTAAACGCAATCGTAGGCTGACATTTTTGTTATTTTCAAAGGGACTGGGAATGGTTATATTACAAGTATCTAAATAATTAGAAACAATTTGATGACACATAGTTTCAATACCAGATAGCTCACCTGCTAATTTATCACCATTAAATACAGCAAGTCCCATGTTTTCAATATTGGGTTTACTATCAATTAATGTTTCATTTGCTTTATTATCTGCATCTTTTTCTTCACCACTTATATTAGAAGCAGTATCATGAGTAGATTTTGAATTGACTCCACCAAGTATAGCATAACATTCTGTACAGGAGTCATTGTAATTAGAAAAGAATTTACTAAGAGTTACACTTTGTGTATATGCGGTATATTCGCTGGAACTAGGAGCTATTTCATAGTATTTAGCAGATAATTTTTCAAGAAGTGGCTCTGAATTTTTTAAAAAGTATTCTGCATCACATCTGCTAACAACAATATTACAATCAGGTCTTATTTGAATATCATTCATTAAAGTATATAGGGATTCAGAAATACCACCATAAGCAAATTTTTCAGAAAAAACTATAACTTTACAATGTGAAAGATTTACTTCTTTACTTAAGTATGAATTTAATAGATTAATTCCAGAATCTATGGAAGAGCATTCTATTGCATTTACAACAGATTCACTAGATTGAGAAGAACCACTTTCACCAGATGAACTATTAGGTATAGAAATTTGAAAACTTATTCTTAATTTATTATTTTCTCCTATATCTAAACCAATAGCTACAATATATGCTAAACGATCAATATTTTGAGAATTGTAGCAACCAGATAGTGAAAAAGTAAAAATAGATAGAAGCAAGAATAAGACTAGATATTTGTAAGAAGTGCTAATTTTCAATTAAATCAACCTCCTTAGGATGTTTATTATGAGTTTTTATATATTTTATATTTGATATTATCATAATTATAAAACTTATGACAAATAGTAAAGAAATAGTAAATATTTTTAAAATATTGTTTTCAATATAACGGATTTCTTCCATTCCTTTAGGAATTAAGGATATTATAAATATACTGCTACAAAATGCATAAATCATAGAAGATGAATTTTTTATATTAGTAATTTTTCTAAAAATATTAGTAATAAGCATTAAACTAATACTTAAATATGACATAAGAGATAGCATCCATCCCAAGAAGAAGATAGCATCAGGTCTTTGAAAAAAGTTTCCAAAATCTGCACCTCTGATTAATGAATATACAGAAGATAATTTATTAACAGATAGTACATCAGCAAAAGAGAAAAGTAGTGTTATTACACTTAAAAATAAATAGAGTGTAGAAATTCCAATACCAATAAAACTAATTGATTTGAAATTTTCTTGTTTTTTAAGCATAGGCATTAAAAAATAAATATAAGCAATTCCATTTATTGCAAATATATTTGTAGCACCTTTGAAAAAAGTTTCATTAAAACCATATCCTAAAATAGGAAAAATTCTTTGGGGAACATATCTTGTAATAGTTAAGAAAAACGGAATTAATAAAGTTATTAGAACTAGAGGCACTATTATAAGGTTACATCTTATGACGCTGTTTGTTCCAAATTTGTTTGCAATTAATGCTACAATTAAAAATGCAATTAATAATATATAGATATTTACATTAGGAAAGTAAGTTACTTTTAATATCTCAGCAAAATTTCTAAGTGAAGTGCTAGAAGTTATTAAAAAATATAAGATAAATAAAATACCAATTATTATTTTTAAGAATTTTCCTCCTAAAAATTCAGAAATATCTATAATATCATTACTAGTAAAGTTTTTAAAAAGTTTTACTAAAAAATATAAAAATATAAATATTAATATACTAATATAGATAACATTTATAGGGGAGGAAGGGCCACATGAATCTATAAGATTCTTGGGAAAATGTAATACAATATGATTTAATATAACAATAATAATTAGTGAAATTGCTTCAATAGAACCTATTTTAGAATAATTCATTAAATATTAAAACCTCCTTTTATTTATTTGGATATTTCCATTTCATACTAATTTTATTTTGTTTTTTAGGTTTTTTAGTATTAAGAAAATCTGATCTATGCTCTCTTTTCCAGGCAGGAGATAGTAAAATTCCTTTATAGTCTCTTGTTATAGGAACGTAAGGTTGTAAATATGAATATCCAAAAGATTTAATACTAATCATTATTATAAAATGAATAAACAAAACCATTGCAATTCCTAGGAAACCTAGTAAGTAACCAGAAAAAATGTAAGCAAATCTTGCTAATCTACAATGAAAACTAAGTATAAAATCTGGAACGGCAAAAGAAGAGATACCAGTAATTGCTATAATAATTATTAATATAGGACTTACAACATTAGCATCAACAGCAGCTTGTCCTAAAATAAGACCTCCGACAATTCCAATAGTAGGACCGATAGGGGAAGGAACTCGTACTCCTGCTTCACGTATTAATTCGAAGGATAGTTCCATTAATAATAGCTCAAAAATTATAGGAAAAGGTACTGTATCTCTAGAAGCTACAATAGCAAATAATAATTCTGTAGGTATTAATTCTTGATGAAAATTTGTAATTGCAACATATAAACCTGGAAGAAATAAAGTTATGATTAAAGCTATTACACGAACAATTTTTAATAGATTAGAAAATCTAAAATTTAAGTTTAAATCTTCAGGAGAGGAAATAAAATCTACTAAAGTTCCAGGAGCAATTAAACAGTATGGACTACCATTTACAATAATAACAACTCGTCCTTCTAATAAATAATTACTAGCTTTATCTGGTCGTTCTGATGCGATTATTTGTGGAAGACTATAATTACTATCATCTTGAATTAATTGTTCTAATTGTCCAGATGAGATAAGATAATCTATGTTAATGTTGTTTAGCCTATATTTTACTTCACTAACTAGTTCATTATTGGCAATATTTTTCATATAACATACAGCACAGCTTGTATTGCTAATATTTCCTACAGATATATTTTCTATAATTAAGTTTTCGTTATTTACTAATCTTCTGATTAAAGAAGTGTTTGTTCTAATAGCTTCAGTAAAACCCTCTTGTGAACCTCTTATTACCATTTCATTATCTGGTTTGCCTATACTTCTTTGCTTAAAACCTTTTACATCAATATCAAAAGCACAATTTAATGTATCCACAAAAAGTGCACAATTACCAGAGTTAACTCCAGTGGTAATATCAGAAAATTCATTAGCCATTTTTACGCTATTTTGAGGCATTAGATGGTTTAATATATATTCACCAAGATTAAATTTTTTTTCTTTAGTAGCCTGAGAGTTTGTAAAAGACTTATTGTCGTCAATATCAAAAATATTAGCACGATTTCTTAACATTAATGGTGAAAGTACGAAATCATTTATAATTTTTGAATCTACCATTCCATCAATATAAAGTAAGAAGGCAGGATATTGTTTGTTTTTTGCAATTAAAGTGAATTGACGAATAATTATGTCACTGTTAATTAGGGAGTTATAAACTACTTTCATATGTTCTAAATTATCATTAAAATTTGAAAAAATTTTTTTTTCAACTTCAGGAGGAGAAATCAGTGACTGTTTTTCAAAAGGATTATTTTCTTCGGATTTTTCTATAGTTGTTTCACCAATAGAAAAGTTATATTGGTCAGTATCTTTATATTTAAAAAAATTATTAAATTTTTGAATAAAACTTTCTTTTTTTATATTATCCATTATTTTACTCCAAACTAAATTTGTTTTAATAATAGTTTTTTCCAAAAAAGGTAGAAAATATGCATAAAATATAAAAGAGAAAATAAAGAAATAAAAAATTATAACAAAATGTAATGATTTTGGAATAAATTTGACAACAGAGAAATAAAATATTATAATAGATATGGTAACATAATATGAGGTTTTATCTGCAGATTGGGGGTAAATATGAAAAAAATATCTTATATCATTTGGGATCTTGATAATACTGTGTGGCGGCCAAGAGAGGATGAAGTAGACATAATTATAGGAAGTATTCTAAAGCCAAAAGGAAGAGAACGATTGATACATGAGTTTCCCATTGGATTAGAAAACATTAAAGAGCAATTTTATAGTTTTCATAAGGAATTTTCAGAAGTTTTTTTGGAAACAAAGGTTACTGAGAAAAAGATACTTAAACTGTTTATAGAACTTACAGAAGTAGCATTAATGCATTATGATATTCTACCTATAGAATTTTGGGAAGAATGGCAAACAAGAAGTAAGACTATAGACTTAAATGAAAAAGTAACAGAAGTTTTGGAAAAACTAAAAAGAGAAAATTGCAGAAATATTGTTCTAACAGATTGGATTAAAAGTACACAGTTAAGACGTTTAAAAGAAAATGATTTATTAGAGTATTTTGAGCTTGTACATGCTTGTGATGGTCAATATTTGAAGTCTAATCCAAAAGCTACAAAGAGAATCGAAGGGATAATTGAGGTAGCAAGAGACAATGCAGTTATAATTGGAGATTCTCTAGGAAGTGATATTGCTTTTGGAAATAGAGCTGGAATTATGACAATTTGGTATAATGATAAAAATAAGGAAAATAATACAAATATTAAACCAGATTATGAAATTTCAAGTTTACAGGAAATAGGAGGCATTCTTCTTTAAGGAGAATGCCTCCTATTAATAAAAAGAAAATCAGATAAAATGACTAGACATTTACATAATATAAGTGTATAATATATACATAATATTTGGTAAAAAAAGGAGGACAAGAATTTGTTGAATTTAAGAGAGGAAATAATCCGGAAGAGAAAAGAATTGGGGTTATCACAAAGTAAATTAGCAGAAAAATGTAATGTTTCATTAAGCATGATTTATATGCTAGAAAAAGGAAATGAGCCAATACAGTTAACTAATTGCAGAGTAAAAGTATTAAACTTTTTAGAGGTTCCTTGGAAAGAACATATTAATAGAGGTGATGAAAAACTGTCAATTGGAAAACTATTTCTAATATCTAGACTTGACTTAGATATACCTATAAAGAAATTAAGCTATATGACAGGAGTATCAGTAGATACAATAAGGAATATTGAAAAGGAAAGGGTAGAACCGAGTGAGAGAATTTTAAAAATTTTAATGGAAGCATTAAATTGTAAAGCCGAAACTAAATATGATTATAAAACATCCAATACCTACATAAGACTGCAAGGAGCAGTAAAAAAATTGAGAATACCATTTAAAACATTAGCTGATGAAGCAGGAATACATGAAAAGACCCGCTGCGTGTAGAGCCACACGAGGGCGACGGTGACGACGGCGTTGGCCCAGAACGGCCAACCGTAAGGCCCGAAGACGAGCAGCTGCATGACGGCGC
>JAAWKA010000044.1 GCA_022797145.1 Clostridia bacterium | reverse complement strand
TGCATTTTTATTTTGCATTTTTATTTTGCATTTTTATTTTGCATTTTTATTTTGCATTTTTATTTTGCATTTTTATTTTGCATTTTTATTTTGCATTTTCTTCTTTATTAATTTTACTTTTATATTCTATATAATCTCCTATCATTATTTTTAAAACTGTAAATATTGGAACTGCTAAAAACATTCCTAAAATTCCAAAATATGCTCCTCCTATTGTTACTGAAAAAATTACTAATAATGGACTTATCTCCAATGAATTTCCTACTATTTTAGGATTTATAATATTGGCATCTATTTGTTGTAAAATAATAACTATTATAGCAAGCCAGATTGCTTGAGAAATTCCTCCTGTAAATATTGTAATTATTATAGATAATCCTACACCTATAATGGCACCAAAATATGGTATTAAATTTGAAATTCCTATCATTAAACCTAATAATATAGCATATTTTACTCCTAATATTAACATTGCTATAGAAGTTAATATTCCTACTATTATTGCATCTAATAATTGACTAGACAAAAATTTAAAAAATATACTATTACTAGCATAAAAATATTTTCTTACTACTTCACAAGTTTTTTTCTTAAATATTGCCTTTATAAATTTCTTTAAAAAATTTAATATCGAATTTCTTTCTAATAATACATAAATTGATACAATTATTGAAACAAAAAAATCAAATATTCCATTTGCAATTCCAATTGCTCCTTTTGCGTATTGTGTTAAAAGCTCTAAATTAAAATATTGTTCTATATTTATATTTTTTAATTCTTCTAATATTTTTTTAATATCTATTTTTCTTAGTATTGAATCCTGTGAAAATGTTTCAATTTCTTTTATTGTACTATTATAATAATTATCTATATTATTTAATAAGTCAGAAATACTTGTAGTAATTGCAGGTAATATAAAATTAATTCCTATAATCAATATAACTATTGCAATTAAATACACTGTAAATACACTTAGTAATCTTGATTTATTTTTAATTATTTTTATTTTTGATTTTTTATATAATTTTTCTATATTTTTACATGGCACATAAAATAAATATGCTAAAAATATCCCTATAATAAATGGCATTAATATATTAAATATTTCTTTTATCCAATTTGTAATATCACTAAAATTATCTAATGTTTTATATACTGTTATTACAGCTACTGCATATACAAACCAATATATCCATTTCCCCCATACATTATTTTTTCTGTTCATATAATTTTCTCCAATCTTTATAAATCTATTTCAAGTCCTACTGGACAATGGTCACTTCCATATATCTCTTTATATATTTTTGCTTCTTTTATTTTTTCCTTTATTTTTTCTGATACTATAAAATAGTCTATTCTCCAACCTATATCTTTTATTCTTGCTTGGCCCATATAAGACCACCAACTATATTCTATTTTTTCAGGATATAAATATCTAAAAGAATCTACAAATTTTGAATTTAACAATTCTGTCATTTTATTTCTCTCTTCATCTGTAAATCCGGCATTTCTTCTATTGGTTTTTGGATTTTTTAAATCTATTTCCTGGTGCGCAACATTTAAATCTCCACACATAATTACTGGCTTTTTTAAATCTAACTTTGAAAGATATTTTCTTATTTCATCTTCCCAAATCATTCTATAATCTAATCTTTCTAATTCTCTTTTTGAATTTGGTACATAAATATTTACCATATAAAATTTTTCAAATTCTAATGTTATTACTCTTCCTTCGTTATCATGTTCTTTTATTCCAATCCCATATGATACATTAATAGGTTCTATCTTAGTAAATATTGCTGTCCCCGAATATCCTTTTTTTTCTGCACTATTCCAATATTGTTTATATCCTTTTAGTTCAAAATTTTCAATTTGTCCTTCTTGCATTTTAGTCTCTTGTATACAAAATATATCAGCAGATACATTGTAAAAAAACTCTTCAAATCCTTTTTTTAAAACAGCTCTTAAACCATTTACATTCCATGAAATTAATTTCATTTTATCCTCTCCATTTATTAATTTTTTAGATATTATATCATGTTAACAACAACATTTGCAAATTTTGTAACTTATTTTACCTAAATTTTTTATTACTTAAAATAGTAGAAAATAACTATATTAAAATATTTAACAACCGTAAAGAATTATAAATAAAAATAATTTTATTTATAATTTATTTGCTCATATTATATTTTAAAAAAAAATTACATTATAATAAAAAATTCTGATTATAAATAATTATGTTTAAATTTATAAAAATAATAAGGAAAAAATTAGTTTAAAAAAAATTAATGAGCAAAAAATATTTTAGAAAGAATAAAATAAAGTTTATTAATTAATTAAATAAAATTAAAAGATTATAATTTTATATTTGAGATAATAGGATTAATCATAATTTATAAAAAATAATAATTAATATATAAAAAAGCAAATCTAAAGATTTGCTTTTTTACATATATATATAACATTCTAAGTTTCTTCTACCATATTGTGTAGCTTCTCCGTGTGAGCTCATAAATATATCTAATTTACTATTTGATATCGCTCCACCTCTGTCTTGAACTACAAACCATCCACCATTAGGTTTGTTTTTCAAAGCTGGTATATAGATTACTGTTCCTACTGGATATGCTTTTCCAGCAGCTACTGTATACCATGATGAAGCTTTCACTCCTGATGCTGTAATTCCTGTTGATTTTCCACAACAACTTGCACATGCACAATAAGCCGATGTATTTAAAGTTTTAACTACAGGTGATTTACCTTTCACCTTCTTTTCAAGTGTTGAAGTATCTTTAGTATTAGCTTTTGTTGTTGTAGTTGTTTTTTCATTTTGTGTTCTTGTTATACTTGATCTAGATGTCACATTATTTTTATTTACTTGAACAATTTTGTTTGTCACTTCTCTTACTATTTTTTCTGTTAATATTGTTCTTTCAATTTCAATGTCATTCTTAAATTTCGCTTTATAAGTTATTTCCTTTAAGCCATTTTCTCCTTCTTGTATTACTTTGCTGCTTGTTTGTTCTTCATTATCTGAAGTATCTTTTGTAATTGTTTCATACGGTACTTCTACCTGTTCTGTAATAAGCTTTTCTACTACTGGTGTATAATCTCCTAATAGCTGTTCAATTGAAACTTCACTATTTTCCTCAGCTAACTGTATAGCATTTTCTCCTTCTTTAGAGGATTTTGTAATTGTAATAGTTCTACTTTCTGATAGTTCCGCCTCTAAATTGGGAACTATATTTTCTTCTGGAAGAATGACTATTTTATTTTCTGCTAAGATTTCTGATATTTTTGTCTTAGTAGTTAAAACATTCATTTCGTAATTGTTTGAAAGCACAATTTTCACATTATTTACTTTTACATTTGATGCCATAACTCCTACACTAAAAAAGAATATGAGTAATAATGCTATACATGCTATCTTTTTTAAGGACAGTGATGCATTTTCGTTTTTGGTCATATAAATAATTATCCCTCCTTCAAGTGACGTTGTCATTATATACTAGTATTTTTTTATTGTCAAATTTTAGTTATTATTCCTTTTTTGACCATATTACATTATATGTTGCTTGTACAGTATTTATGACTATTTGTTTAATTTTTATTTCTTTAACTATTTTTATTATTCCAATTTATACAATAATTATCAAATTTCTTCATTTATTTCAAATATTCTACAAGTATTTTTATATGTTATTTCTGATATTTCTTTTAATGTCTTTTGTTTCACTTTTGATATTTTTTCTGCAATTAATTTTAAATTTCTAGAATCATTTCTTTTTCCTCTAAATGGTTCTGGAGATAAATATGGACTATCTGTTTCTATTAATATTTTTTCTAATGGTAATGAATCTATTATTAGATTAGCATTTTTCGAATTTTTAAATGTTATAGGACCTGCAAGGGATATATAATATCCTAAATTTAATGCCTCTTTTATCAATTCTATATTTAATGGGCAGCAATGAAATACTCCCTTTTTTATTACTTCATTTTCCTTTAATATTTGTAAAGTGTCATTTACTGCTTCTCTTGTATGTATTACAATTGGTAATTTTAATTTATTAGCTAAATCTATTTGTTTAATAAAAGTTTCTTTTTGTATATTTTTATTTTCTGTATTCCAATGATAATCTAATCCAATTTCTCCTATAGCAACTACCTTTTTATTTTCTGCTAATTTTTCTATTTGACTTAATTGATTATATAAATCTTTTTTATTATTAATTACATCATTTGGAGATATTCCTATTATTGAATAAATATTTTTATATTTTTGTGCTATTTCTAAAGCTTGTTTAGAAGAAGGTAAATTATATCCTGCACAAATTATTTTTTTTATTTCATCATTAAATATTTCATTTATTATTTTATCTCTATCTACATTAAATTTTTCATCATTATAATGTGCATGTGAATCAAAAAATTTCATTTTACTATTTTGCATAAATATTTATCTTACCTCTTTCTCATTTATTTTTTAATATATTACTATTACATTTGCTATAGCATATTTCTTACAATGTGAAATACTTATTTCTATATTTTTTATATTATTTAATTTTTCATTTAATATATTTATTATAGGTCTTCCATTTTCTTCATTTATTACCTCTACGTCCTTCCAAGTTACGCTATATTTATCTTTCAATAATTTAGATATAGCTTTAAACACAGCTTCTTTTGCAGCAAATCTTGCAGCATAATGTTGATATTTTACATTTTTCTTATTTTCACAATATTCTATTTCCTTTTCTGTATATATTCTTTCTAAAAAACTTTTTCCTAAATCCTCTATTGCTTCCTTTATTCTTTCTATTTCTATGATATCTGTCCCACAATTTATTTCCACAATTACTTTCCTTTCTAAAATTAAAATTCACCCACATTGGGGGTGGATTTTAATTTAGTATTTTAATTTAGTATTTTAATTTAGTATTTTAATTTAGTATTTTAATTTAGTATTTTAATTTAGTATTTTAATTTAGTATTTTAAT
>JAAWKA010000003.1 GCA_022797145.1 Clostridia bacterium | reverse complement strand
CCCCTCTTCGTTTTTTATACAACAAAGAGGGGCTTTTACATATGTTATATTTCTACTTTCAACTTCTTCTTTTTTACTTATTATTTCTACTGTTCCATACTTATATGGTGACCATGTTGTGATTGGATTATCTTTCACCATTTTAGGAGCATATTTATACATTCCATTAAATTCACTATTAAACCATAAATCTACCAATATTTCTGTATCTTGCTGTAATGTAAATGAAAACATATGTCCTGTAGCAATTACATCTGTTCCTTTTCTTATTCTCAGTATTGTCGTAGTAGTTGCTCCTGCTGTATCAAATGCTCTTACATGATATATTCCCTTTTTTAATGTTCCTTTCCACAATACAAAAAAACCGTCTTCTGTTGAATTTCCACTTATTGTAACAACATTATTGTCAGTTGAAACTGTCACCCCTAAGACACTTTCATTTACGTTTATATTTAACATATTTATATCATCGCCTACACATCGTGTTTTATTGTTTTTTTGTACTGTATTGCCATATAATCTTCTTATTTTTCCGAAACCATTTGAAGTAATTGCAGTTATAGATTCTCCACTGTATCTTTTTAACATGTCATTTTTAAAATTTTCTACTTTTTCATTTAATTCTTTTTTGGTTACATATATTTGTGTATCATCTAATTTTATTGTAACATTATTAGCATTATCAACTACAATATTGATTTGTATATGTTTTTCTATTTTTTCTGCAATAGAATTATTTATATATTCTGCTGTATTTCCAGCATTTGTATAAGCATACAATATTTTATTTTTTGTATCTGGATCTATTGCAAATAATCCAATTTCTTTAAAATAGAAAGCATCTGTTACATCTGTGTTCTTAAACATAAAAGCTACACTTGCTTGCGTATCTTGTTTTATTTCTACTTTTAAAATTTGGCATTCTAATACCTTTGTTGTTAATGCCGTTTTATCTATAGCATTTCCAGTTAATGCTCCACTACCTATTTCGACATGGTCAAATTTGATTTCTTTGCCTTGTAGTGTTTTAGCAGCTAATAAGGCACCTTGTTTTGTTATATAAACTTTTTCAAAACCCATATTCTTGTTCCTCCTAAATTATTATATAATCTTGTCTTGATATTGCTACACCTATAAATTCATTTAATTTTGTTTCTAGTTGGTAGTCTAATTGTATATTTGCTGGAATTTGTTTTACTAAATTTGATTTTAACATTTCAACTGCTTCAGTATATTGTAAATTAATGGTTATATATAATTCATATCTATTTGCTACTAGTTTATAATTATTTTTTCCTATCGATGCATTTAATTTATTTATTAACCATTTTAATGTGTATGGTACTCTATTATTCATTTTAAATAATATATTCATTCTTCTTGCTTCTATTGTTTCCGCTTTGTTTGTTATATCATATATTTTTTCATATTTTTCTAATCCATACGCTCTTGCTGTTTTCACTATTACTTCTCTTAACACTGTATTTATTGAGTGTCTCATGTTCTCTATTTCTATATCTTCAGCATCAAATATTTTATTATATTCTAATACATTCTTTAAATATGGTGGCATATATTCAACTAATTTCATATAAATGTCACCTCTTTCAATATAGGAATTTCAAATTTTTGTAATTCTATATTTGATGTTTTATTATTTATAGTAGTATTAGAAACATCAATTATAGCATCCGCATTTAATATTATCGTATCAATTTGAGCTTTTCTTATTATTATACTATCTGAATTTTCCCAACCTCTTTTTAATTGTAAAAAATAATCATTAATAACTTCTGCTATTTGTTCCTTTAAATTATACATAGATGCTGTTTCAGATGTCGTAACATGAGTAATTATTGAAATATCTACTTCTGTTACAGTATTAACAGTAACAATATGTCCAATTGGAGCAATTCCTAATCCTTCATTTGATAGATTAGGACATATTTCATTTTGCACTTTTTCAATTAATACATCAGATGCTTTGTTATAATTACTATCCAGAATTGTTAATTTTACTGTTCCTGGTCCATTCCAAATTGGTATAACTTTCACAGCCCCCACTCCTGCAATTTCTTTAGTTCTATTTTGATAATCAATAATATTTCCACCAAACCCTTGCTCACTTGTTATTTCATAATATCTTGCTCTCAATGAATCATCATCTTCTTTCTCTTCTCCCGGAATTAATACTTTAGTTAGTTCTGCTTTTGCTAGATTTTCTATATAATTTACAGGTATTAATGTACCTACATAATTATTTCCTATTGTCCCTACAGTCTCACATTCCATTTTATAAATTCCTGTTTCTATTTTCTCTACTACTTTATATACTAGATCTTCTATTGTAAATCTTTCTCCAATACTAATATCTATTAGAGTATTATTTTCATCATAGAATAATCCTTTTTTTATTGCATATGTTGCTTCATTTCTTGTAAGTCCTACTTGATTTGCTAATTTATCTAAATATTTTTCTACTGCAGTATCTGCAAAAACTAAATCAATGTTACTTTTAAGTAATATATACATTTGTGCTAATTCTGCAGCTGCTGGAGCTAATGCATTATAAATAATACTACCTTCTCTTTTATCAATTTGAATTGGCACTCTATCTAGCATTCTCTGCAAAATAATATCATACTCAAAATACTCATCTAAATCTTCTATTTCTCTAATATTGTCTATTTCCATCTAAACACTCACCGCCTTTTCTACTTCAATTTTTCCAACAGTTGTAACTACAGTAAATTTTGCAAGTATAGTATTTTCTTTTACTTCAAATTCAAAATTATTTACCTCAGATATTCTAGTATCTTGCATTAATGCTTCAGTTATTACTCTTTCAAGTTCTGGTATAACAAAGGTTGTATTTTCTCCAATTAAATGTTTTAATTCAATACCATAATTCCAACTATATATAAGGTATTCAAATCTCTGTGTATTTAATATGCAGTATATTGTTTGTTTCATTGCTTCAATACCATCACAAAAATTTGAAATAGTGTTCTTTTCTGTATTTAAATAATAAGTTTTACTTGTTTGTTCTTTTACTTCTTCTATATTATTTAACAATATATCATCTGTATTAGGTGTCATATTTTTACCACCTTTCTATTAAAATTTATCTAGTACAACAAAGTTATTCCCACCTTGTTGTTGTAACAAAATCACATTATCATTTTCTTGTAATCCATTATATACTGTCATTTGCTTTCTTCCACTTATATTATGACTATGTGTTAATCCTATTTTTGCATTCTCTACTTGAAAGCCATTAGTGACTTCGTTACTTATATTTACTGCAATATTATCTGGATTTGGATTTATGGTTGCTTTTGAACTTATAGAAACATCTCCACTTATTGAGTGTCCATGATTAGCATTCAATGATTTGCTTTCTGTCTCCCAATCCACACTAACATCTACAGTATAGTCTTTTACATTCTTAGTAAGTATTAAAAATTCTTTTGTCAGCTTTAACTTTTGTTCTACTGTTATTTCAAGTGGATTTACACTTGTAACAGTTCCAAACAAAACAGATGTAGGAGCATTTGCATCATTTGCCCCTACTGCCATTCTTTTTATTATTTCTCCTAATGAGCTTCCCATTTCACTTTACCTCCTACCCAGATATAAAGTTTTGTCCTTTTAATGTTAAATCCATAAAATGTTCTCCATTTTTAAAAGTATGTTTTGCCTTTTCAACTAGCATAAAATTTTTAAGTTTAACATCACCTAAATCCAAATTAACTATTATAAGAGATCCACCTCTAACCCTTACATCTCCTAATGCATTTTTTATTTCCAGACTTCTAGTTTTTTGATTATACAAATCTAATAATGCCTTTGCTTTTACTGCTCCATTTGTTCTTTCATCAATTGTATCAAAATATTGTAATACTCCCCACTTTTCTATGTTACTTGAATCTTTTGCCATATATATTTCTCTTTTACCTGTATCAGAATTATCATATGTTAATTTTATTTGGTTATATGTATCAGAATCTATTGAACTTTCATAATCATAATTTTCTCCCGTTTCTTCATCAATTACTAATCCTACTTTCATTCTTTCTATATTCTTCAAACATAATTTACCATAATTATCATATAATACATACATTTCTTTTCTATTTTTTATTGTTTCATCTAGTGCATTTAATATCATATCAAATAAAGATTGCTTACTTTCTGCTTTTTTTGCTATTGCATAGCCTGTATTTTCTAATATACCAATATTTAATTGATATTCATTTGCAATCATTTTTACCAGCTCATCTGCTCTTTTATTAGTGTATGTTTTTGTATCTTTATTTTTTAAATATCTTAGTTGATCATATGCAGTTGTTGCTATTATTTTCTCTTTATCTCTTTTCTTTTTAAAAACAAAACCATAAAATAAATTTGTATTATCAAATTTAAACGCAACAGGATTACCCTCTTCAAAATTTATAATATTGTCTTTTATAATTTTGAATTCAAGTTTTCCTGCTGCTCCTTTTCTCTCAGTAGTCCATGTTATTTCGTCTTGTATTACTGGTTCGTATACTGTATTTCCATTTTGAATTAATAATTGTTGGCTCATTTTATTCCTCCTATGCTGGTATCCACAATACTTGTTTTGGATAAATCAAATTAGGGTTTTTTATTTTATCTTTATTTGCATTATAAATTGTTATATATTTACTTCCATTACCATAAAACTTTTTAGCAATATTCCAAAGACAATCGCCTTTTATAACAGTATAATTCTGCCCACTCGGCTTTGTTGAATCAGTTGCTGTATTATTTGTAGTAATTGCTCTTGTTACTACTGGTGGCTTATATTGTTTAATAGTAACTTTTACTGTTTTAGTCGAATATTCTCTATACTGTTTTAATTTTATTTTTACTTTAATATCAAAGCCTTCATCAGTAGTATCAGTTATAGTATAATCCTCTACTGATACTTTTATATTTGTATCAAATATACCTTTACCATTTGGAAATTTTCTAATAACTATAAATTGGAAAGCAGACCTATTTACTTTTAATTTTTCTAATATTCCTAAATAATATTTAGCATTTTGAAAATTGTTTTTATACATAGCAAATGGGTATTTTACATTTGGAAGCAATACTTCAAATTCGATACTTGTTAAACCTGGATTTTTTAAAACATTAATCTCTGAATAATTTATTAAATCATAAGTTTTATTTTTATTATCAACTTTTAATTCAAGTTTTTTAGGAGGAATGGGAAGAAGCACATTTCCTAAATAAAAATAATATGCCATATTATCCTCCTTCTATTCATGTATTCCATCAGATACATATTCTAATTCTTCTTCTAATCTAGAAGTTAATTTATTTGTTACTTGATCTACAATTCCGTCTATATCTTGTTCTCCATTTATATTGTTATTGTTTGTCAAGTCTATTGTTAGTGGTACTGTTGTAAATCTATTAATAGTTTCTCTTTCCGCTAGATCTATTAAATACTTTAAATCTTCTTCTGATATATCTGCTGTATTATTTGCTATATCTTTAGTATTTCCAGCAATATCTCCAAGAGTTCCATTATTTGATGGATCAAATGAAAAACTACTCAATGCACTATCAATAGCATCCCCTGCACCTTTTATCCAATCATTTCTATGGTCAACTCTATCTTGTCTTGTATTATTCATATCAATTGCTACATTTTGAATATTGGTTGCACCTGCATTAAGATTTGCACTAAATTGTCCTTTTAATTCATTAATTTTTTCCATCGTCCCCTCCATTTGACCTGCCATCTCTTGAAGCTTTGTATTTCTATTAATAATGTTATTGGTCATCTTATTTGCGAAATCATCTGCAAAATGTGCTGCTTGTACTGTATCTATCTTAACACCTGGTATTTTATTTAATACACTTATTATTCCATTCACTATTGATGCGATTCCATTATATAATCCCTGGAATATTGACAATACTCCAAGACATACAGCTTCAATACCAGTTTGAAAACCATACCATGCAGTCATTAATCCTAGTACAACAGTTTGTATTCCAAGCCACAAATATAGTGCTGCTAATTGTAATCCATACCAAACTGCTTGTATTCCAAGTCCTGCAACCATTATTCCTAACCTTAAAGCATCCCAAACATATAAAATCGCATATGCAACCTTATCGTTTGTAAACCATAAATACACTAAAATAGCAACTAATGCTATTATTGCAATTATTATCCATGTAATTGGGCATGCAAGTAATGCTGCATTTAATCCGACTTGTGCACCTGTTGCTGTTGTTGTTGCCGCTGCTTCTGCTAATGTTGCTCCTGAATGTAATGCTTTTGCTGCTGTTGACATTCCAGTAATCATAGCATTTATTGCTAACATAGCATTTGTTATTCCTGAAATTATATTAAATGCAACATATGCCGCAACTACTCCTAAAATAATTGGTGCTACTGGTTCTAATATACTAACTAACCAAGAAATGCCTTCAATTAACCCTAATATTACTTGTGCTGCTAAACTTGCTCCATTTATAAACATACTGAACATTTCTTGAACTTGCTGATTATTTGCTAGTTCATTTATTTTTATTAGTACAGGAGCTAAGGCCTTAACAGCTACATTCTTCATTCTAGTCCAAATTTGTCCCCATGTTATTGGCATTTTATTATACCTAGCATTTATTTGATCTGCAGAAGCAAACATTGCATTCTTTATAATATTTGATGTAATCAATCCTTCAGCTGATAATTCCTTTAATTCTCCTTTGGACTTTCCTGTATATTCAGCTATAGCCTCAGCTAATAATGGAGCATTTTCCATTATTGAGCTAAACTCATCACTCTGCAGTTTTCCAGTAGCCATAGCTTGAGTTAATTGATCCATCGCAGATGTTTGTTCTTGGATACTTGCACCAGAAATAGCAAAATTCTTATTCATTAATTCTGTAAAAGCAACTATTTCATCAGTATTTTTAAAATTTTCTCTCGCTAGTATTCCAAGTTTAGAAACTACGCTTGTTGTTGCAATGAAGTCCGAGCTCGTTCTGTTAGATATTGCAAAAATCTTATTCTCTAAATCTGCAACACTACCATTATCATCAACAATTAAACTTAATCTAGCTTTATTATTTATCATTTCATCTGATAAATTAAATAGTCCTTTTACTGCAGTTATTCCTCCAAGAGCAATAGCAATATTTCTTACTGTACTTAATAAACTATTTGCATTCATATTTCCAGTATTTATACTATTATTGAATTCTTCTTGATTATTATGACTATTCTTTATACTACTTGAAACATTATCATAATTATTTTTTAAACTTTCTACTAATGCTCTTTGTTCTCTGACACTTGCAATAATATCTTGTGCTTTGGCTGTCTGTATTCCTTCTGCTGCTATTATTCTTCTTGCTTCTGCTTCTACTTGTTTTAATACTTGCAATTCTGCTTGATAAGTCAATTGAGTTTGCAAAGCTGATTGATTTAACTTTTCAGCATTATTAATTGCTTTTGTTGGTGCAACAGACATTTCATTATTTAGATTTTTAAAACCTTTAGTTGTTTTAGTTAAATGTGAATGTATCTTTGCAAATACAGAGGAAGCCATATCTTGTACCACTATTGAACTTTTTATAGTAGCCATATTCTCCTCCTTTTAGAAAAAATAAAATATACTTACTTTTTCAATTTTGCCGCCTCCTTCTTTTCATCTTCTACTTTTATTTGTATAGATGCAATAACAAAGGCTTTTTCTTTGTAATCTAAATTTAGAAATTCATGCGGAAACTTATGAAGTTTTTGAAGGCAATAATGTGCATATACAGCATCACTATCACCTTCTCTTATTAGTTTTTTGCTTCTTCAATCGCTTCATCTAAACTATATCCATTTATTCTTTGAATTTCTGCCATAAGGTCATCATACTCTCCTGGATTTAATAAATGTTTTTTTAATAACTTTATGGAATCCATTTCTCCATAATGATTTTGTAATTCAACATTGTGTAAATCTGGATAAACTACACATTTATCTGCTAATAGTTCTAAATATCTTACAGTATCAAATTCTTGTTTCATTCTTTTTCCAGCTTGAATTTGTTTATAACATTGTTTCCTAATTGCATCATTTTCATCCGCAGTAATGGTTTTTAATTTCCATTTTTCAACATTTCCTTCTTTGTTTTTAAATCTTTTTGAAGCAACATACTCTATTTCTTGTATTTCATCTTTCAACATAAAACTTTCTAAACTCATATTTTATCTTTCCTTTCACTAATTTAATTTTTTATTTTTATTATTGCATACCTGCTAATTGTGTAAATTTAGTTGGATTTGAAAAATCTTCAAATGTAAAGTTAATTTCTTGTTCTAAGAAATCACCATCTACATCAAATGCTGCTAAAACTCCACCATCTACATTACATCCTTTAAATACCATAGTACAAATACCTGCTGCTGATGTTGGATCATCATTTGTTACTTGGATATCAAAGTACACATCTTCGCCAGTATTTTTATATCTTTCCATAAGTTCATCAAATATTGAAGTATTTTTATATATAGTGATTTTCCCCGTTCCTTTCCAACTTGTTGACTTATTACCACTACCAGTTTTTCCAAGAATATTAATTTCTTTCTTTGTCTTTTCAAACTTTGCTTCAAAATCTTTACCTTGCATTAGCAAGTATCTCCTATTTTCAATAGTAACATAGCATTCTGCTAATTTTGCACTTATAGCATCTTTTGCATTCATTGTTATATTAGCCATTTTAAATTCCTCCTTATATAAAAAAATAAGCGAACAATTTCATTTGTTCCCTTTTATTCAACTACTACTGTCATATACAATTTTTCCATTGCATTGATTACTTGAACAGCTGTATCAATGCTTACTGACTTTTTATCATTTCCTATTTGTACACTTACATCAGAATCTTCAAAATCTTCTATTGCTTGAAGTGTTTGATAGTCCTTAAATAATGTAACAATATCACTCCAAAGTGAAGTTCTTCCAGCCTCATTATTTGCTATTTTTCCAAGATATTTAGAATTAAATACACTAGCAACATCTGAAGCAATTTGATCTAATACTCTTATTGTTTGATTAGATTTAAATTCTTCTCCTTTCTCATTTGTTGTATCTACTAAACTATTAATATCTACTAAAACTCTAATTTCATCTCCAACTTTATGAAGTACAAATTCTCCATTATCAATTGAAGTTTCTAGTTGTGCTTGAGTATAATTAGTATTTATTGTATATTCTCCATCATATGTTTTATTTGTATTTGATTTATTTATTTCGCACCCTGCAATTACACCAGTTACCCAATAAACAAGAGCAGACTCATCTTCTTCAGTTGTATTTTTCACATTTACAACTCCCTCATAATTTGCAGCATTATTACATAATACAACTTGGAATTTTATTCCTTGCTCTTCTCTTAATCTCTTAACATATTGAACATATAAATTTGATGTTGATTCATCTTTTGCTATACATCCTACAGCATTTACTTGATATGACTCTAATTTATCCAAGAATTTTTGATGTGCCTCTCCACTTGCATCTCCATTTGTTCCTCCAGTTAATACTTTTCCTGCTGTAACTTCAATTGTTTCCATAGTAAATGTTACATAGTCATTATCAACTAACTCACTTACTTCTTTTATTGTTTGTATATCAACTTCTTTTGTTCCTAAATATGTACTAACATCATATTTAGTTTCATCATCTACATTTTTTGCAATAACTATTCTTAAATCATTTCCTTTTGTACCACTACATTTAGCAGTTGCTAAATCATTTGTAGCTTTATTTCCAGAATTTAGTCTATAAAAATATGCCTTTTTTAT
Source organism: Clostridia bacterium (assembly GCA_022797145.1). Classification (GTDB taxonomy): domain Bacteria; phylum Bacillota; class Clostridia; order TANB77; family CAG-508; genus RGIG8482. The sequence continues at coordinate 90,628 of JAAWKA010000003.1, read as the reverse complement.
ATTTTTAAATAGATCTCTTAAAGCTTTTAATTTTTTATTTGCATAATCATATCCAAATATTTTTAAAGAATTTTTTGTAAAGTTTTCAGATGTAACTTCAATTATCTCTCCATCTTTCCCCCAATCCATTTCAATTGCCATTGCAGCAATTCCTCTTTCTCCCATTGAAGAAGAAGTACTTTGCGCAGATGCAAAATTAATATATGTACCAGGTAATTTTTTATTTTGACTTATAAATGTTCCTCCACCTAATGCCATATTAGTTCACCTTTCCTTTCTTATAATTTTCAATTATTTTATTAATTTCTTGTTTACTATAACTTTTATCTTCTTTTAATATTGCATTTAATAAATCTTTATTATCAATAAAAGTTTTAGCTCTAACAATTTGATTTTTAGTGTATTTTTCTTCAGTAATTTTATTTTCCTTTTTAGATGTTTTCATTTTTTTTTACCTCCCCACTCAAATTATAGTTATTCATTTTTATAGTTTCATCATCACCTTTTTTTATAGATAAATTATAGTCTATAAAGAAATGTAAAACGCCATCTTCTACTTTTGGATGTAATTTTATAGCCCTTATTAAACTTTTATCTGATAATTCTATATATTCTAAGCCATATAGATTATCTATCATATTATTTAATATTTCTGTATTTCCATCTAAGGTATATCCTATTATTACTATGTTTAATAAATCTTTGTAGAATTTATTTTCAAGCCCAATTTCTCGACTTTCTTCTCCATTTATTACCTTAATAAAAAAACAAGGCTTTTCTAATCCTTGTTCCTCATTATCAGTATAAATTGGGTAATCTCCTTTATCTTTATATATTGCTTTTACTTTTGCAGCAATACCAAGCACTATTTCATTTACTACACTTTTAACCATTATTAAAACACTCCTCAATATATTTTTTCATTTTTCTTTCTAGTAAAGCTGGAAGTTGTGATTCAAGTTCTTTCTCTGATATAGTTAGCATATATTTTCCCTCAACCCAACTTGCTTTTAATCTCTTTCCTAGTGCAGGTACATATCTACCTGGTTCTTGCCTATGTCCATATTCTACATATGAAGCATATTTTACTGGGTTTTCTACTACTATTATATAGTTATTACCAAATTTAAGAATCTTTAATGAATTAGCATATGCAGTTGCATCTGGGATGCTTCCACCTTCTGCTTCAGACTCTGTATTTGCTGTCCAACCTCTTCTTAGTGTTCCTCCACTTTTTATTGTATATCTTTTGCCTTTTATTGTTTCAAAAGTTCCTTCTCCTACTGGAGTTCTTGGAATTACTTTTGCTAATAGTCTTGCAGCAAGTTCTCTTGCTACATCTTGACAAAATTTTTCAATATCTGTTTTGGCCAATTTTTCAAATTTTCTTTCAAGTTCTTCAAATTCACTAAAATCACATTTTCCCCATTTTGCCATCTATGCCCATCCTTTCCATAATTCCAGCATTATTTCTTGATGAGTGTCATAGATTGCTGGTTCTCCACTATTCTTATATTCCATTGTTCTACCTTTTCTAGTTACCACTATTTTGCTTCCAGGTAATATATTTAATTCTGGTGCAATAAATAATTTTATTTTTTGTACTTTCTTTGCTTCAGTATCTGTTTCTGTATTTACATATATATCTTCAAAGGAAATCCTACAATCCTTATCCATTAATATTTTTTCTTCTACATTTTTTGTGATATTATTTATTTCTTTTGCTTTCTTTTCAATTACATCGCATTTAGAATCATATTGACTTTCAATCGCTTTTCTAGCAGCTAATATATATTGATTCATATTACCACCTCATCTTTCGATGTCTATATAAGTCTTTTTTATATTTTTCTACTAAAATGTCTTCATCAAAATCAATTGTCCCAGTATTATATGTTGTTCCATTTATATCAATTTGTGAGGATGTATCAGCAAATGTTGTTGTAATATCTCCTAATTGAATACTTTTTATTTTTACATTAGAATTTTCATTAGAATCTACATCTGCATTTTTTACGAATTGTTTATCATATTTGTTTAGGTACCAATAATCTTTAATCATTCTAATCCATGTTGTGTATAATCCTTCTGGTACTTTCTCTTGATGCGTTGTATCTAAAATAATAATCATAGTATCATAGATAGAACATACTAATTGTTCACTTGCTAATTTCTTTTTTTCTTCATCTTTTATTTCATTTATAGATAATTCTATTTCTAGCCTTTTTATAAATGCAGTCATATCTATATTAGTTTTATTATATATTTCTTCTAACATATTTAATCACCTACTCTCCTTCTGGATTTTGGCCTTCTCCTGTACTTACTTCTTCTGTTTCTTGAATTTTAGCAATTAGTGTTTCTTTTTTCATATTATGAGTATTTTTTATTCCTAATTCTTTTGCTCTTTCTTTTAGTGCTTCTAATTCTTCATCTTCATTACCATCATCTTGAGTTTCTTCAACATTTTCTCCTTCGTCATTGGTACCGTCATTTGTGTCGCTACCCTCTTTTTCATTATCTTCTGGATTTTGGTTTTCTTCTGCTTCTACTTCTTCATTAGAGGTTGGAACTTCTAGATCTGTTTTTGGTTCTTCAATTTCTTCGATAATATCAACATATTCTTTGTTTCTTTCATATTCCTCTAAATCAATAATTGCCTCTTCATTAATGAAACACCATTTATTTGCAAGTTTTACACCTTCGCCTTTTACTCTTACTTTAATCATCTTGGTTACCTCCTAATTAATTAAAATTGAGTAAGGGATTACCCTTATCCAATATTTATTTTTGCTTGGAATATATCTTCAGCACAACTTAATGCAGGTAATGCTGTTGCAACTGCTTTTTCCCATGTAGAGACTGGATCTTTTCCTTCTTCATACATACAAGCAAATATCTTTCCAACTTTTTTTACATCTACAGAAGGATCTCTTTGTAATCTAACTTCTTCTGCAGTTGGTCCATAAACAGTTTCTCCTAATGTTTCACTAGGAAGCATAACAAATTTATCTTCTGGGAAGTATCTATGTTTTGTATATGTTCCATTAGCCTCTAATTTTCTATATTTTCTATCATAAGTATAGATTTTTGGTAATCCTAAAGACTCTAAATAAGTATTTAGTTCTCCAACACTTGCTAATCTAGTTGTATCCTTACCAAATAAAGCATTTGTTACATTTTTATTTGCTAATATTTTTGCAAGAATAGTATTAGATGTTATTACTCTTCCTGGCATTTGGTCTAATTTGTTAGCCCACGAAATCATATCATTAATTGGATTAGCTGTAGCTGATGACCAATCAACATTTGTTACTTTATTTTCTGTTGGAACACCATAATCTATTGTTGCAGATAATCCATTTTCATCTAATGTTATAACACCGCTTGAAATAAGATCCATTCTCATTTTCTCAACTCTAGCTCTTACTGATTCAATTAAATTGTCAAAATCATTATATACATCTTTCATTAATGATTGTCTTTCTACCTCATTTCTTGGACTTTCCAATGCAATTATTTCTTTTTCTTTTAATTGCATTTTTCTTTTAATTAAAGCTAATTCAATTGCTTTTTTCTCTGCTTCTCTTTGTCCAATTTCTGATTCTGTATCAAATCCATGAACAGATGCAATTACTGGTGTCTTACTAGAATTTGTTAACATATCAAATTCTAGACTTTGTTTTTTAGTCTCTGGAAATAATTCCTCACCCATCATTGCTGGAAATTTTCTTTCTTTTAAATAATTTAAAACTTCTTTTTGATTAAATAATTCTAATACACTTTTTGGCATAATTAATAAACTCTCCTTTTTTTATTTCTAATAATTAAAAAAGATAGCTTATGCTATCTAGTTTTTATCTAAATTTAATACCTGTCATTGTACCTTTATCATCTTCACTTACTTGTGCTGGTAATCTTTCCTCTAAAACATAACCTTCTACCATTACTGCTACAGGTTGTGGTCCATGTGTTACATCAACATCAGCAAAAATTAAACCTATTGCCTTTCCATCTTTTTTATATACAGTTCCTGCTTGAACTATTTTTCTACCTTTCTCATCAGCAGTGATATCTGTATCATCCACTTGATAAGTAAAATTTTGAAACTTAGCTGATGCTAAGAAATTTTTTTCTTTTACACTTTCTTTTGAAACGTACATAATTTTTACCTCCTAAAATTTAATTAAAAAATTGGCTTTTAGTTTCTTGGCTCTCACTTTTATTAGCCTCTTTGGCGAAATTAGTTGCCATACTAATATTGTCTCCTTCATCTCCTTTGTTTCCATCGGGATCTACTGGTTCATAACCAGATGCTTTTTTCTTTTCAAAGAAATGAGGTGCCTCTTTTTTGTAACCTTCAATTAATTCTTTTAATCCAACTAATGATTTTTTATCATCAGAAATCTTGGTTTTATCTTTATTTATTAATGAAATTACTGCTTCCCTTGTAAATTTATCTTTTAACACTTTCGCATCATCTAGACCCTTATTTAGTAAATCATTATAAATATAATCTTCATTTTCTTTTTTAGCATTATCCTCTATTTCTTTAATTTTTTTGTCGTATTCATCTTTTGAAATACTATTCTTTTGTAAATCAGCAATTGCTTTTTCCTTATCTTCTTTTTCTTTTGTAATTACTTTTTTGTCATTTTCTAATTGTGATTTTTCAGATTGTAAGGTTGTAATCTGAGTATTTAATGCAGCAACCTCTGCACCATTTTTGGCCATAACAGATTCTACTTGTTCATCTGTTAATCCCATTGCCTTTAATTCTTCTCTTTTCATGAGTTCTCCTTTCAATTCAGGCATTCGTGTTTTTATACGGAGCAACGCCTCCGACCTGGTGTTGTTATCGAACAACTTACAAAATCGTAATATATAAAAAATAAGTATGTATAATTACATACCTACTTTTATAACTTTGTTATGGTTGTTTAAGAGTCCATTTAATCTGCCACTATTTTTACAGACACCAAAAAAAGACATATAAAACTATATGCCTTCTAAATAAAATTACCTTAAATCGCATTCTAGCGGTTCGTTTTTTTCGCTATTTCTTGCTATTTTCTAATATTTCAATCTTTAATATTTCATTTTCAAAAAGCGAATAATTTTTATTATCTTGTTCATTTAATATATCTATTTCTTCTACTTCTGGTTCATTATCTTCTGCAGGTACATATCCGACAATCTTACCTACAAATTCTTTATTATTGTCAACTTTTACTTTTACCCTTTTACTTAAATATTCTTCTAGATTTTTCATAACATTATCCTTTCTTGTATGGAACTATATGGACACCAGTTTTACTATAATGAATTTTAAAACTATTGGTTTCTGTTTCTCCTTTTTTAGTTTTTACAACACCTATTTTTTTATCTGTTTCTATAATTTCTTTTTTATCCCATTTACCATTTTTATCAAAGTTTATTATACCTTTTCCTGCATATTTATTAACTAAGTTCTGTGCTTCTTTACTAGATATTGTTAAATAACTTTTGCTATCTATATAATTGTTACTTCCCTTAATATGTTTATCTTGTTTTCCTATATCAATTATTTTATTAGTATTATTAATATATTCTTTAGCGACTTCACTACTAGTTATTCCTTTTGCATCTGCATATTGTGCTTTTAAGTTTTTCCAATTGTCTATATCATTATACTTCATTTTTTGAAAATCTGCAAATGTTCCTGGTATATTATCTCCAAGAACATTTTTATATCTTTTGTATTGTTCATAGTCAGAAGATTTATTTTTATTCATTTTTACATCTATTTCAAACTCTTTCATAGTTGTTGGATCAGAATATACATATTTCTCTAACCATTCATTATATGTAATATTGCTTGGTATATAATAAGTTTTTCCATTTGTATTTCTTGCTGCTCTTTCTCCAAACTCAAATTCATCTTTAAAGTATGGTGCTGTTGTTGTTCTACATCTAATATGATATGGTGGTGCAGTTATCCCTATTTTATAATCTTTCATATCAAATATTTTGCCATCTATTTCTCTGCATTCTTCTGATGTCTTAGAATCTAATGTCGCTATATTTATATATTGCTGTACCCATAATTCATTGAAACATTGTTTTCTTGATGCACTTGCAAAAAAGGCTGATTCAGTTATTACTAATCTTCCTGCTTTATATTGGCTTGTATTAAAATCTTTTGAAACTTTTTCTATAAGTTGATCTGCATCTCCCCTTAAAGATTTTTCCAAGTCCTTTTGCAATGTATCTAGCAAAGCCTTTTTATTTTTCCAAATTCTATCTGAGAATGTTTGCTCATCGCTTGTCCATGGTCTAGATATAATTTTTTGAATAGTATCTACATTTAGGGTTGCAAATTTAAAGGCCACATTCGAACCTTTTTGTAATTCATATGCTGTTTTGTAATAATTATCCTTATATGATCCAATAATAAATTCAGTTGTAGTTTCTTGTTCATTATAGTATAATTTTTCAATTTGTTGTTGTATTTGTATTTCTAATGCTTCTAATCTAGAAATATGAACTTTTGCACTTGCATTTTCCAATTCTCTTTTCCAAATTAAGTCTATTCCATTTTCTTGTCCATATTTTATATATTCATTAATATCCCACTTTAATTCTTGTAATTCTTGTATATTTAACCATTTTTCTGCTTCTTTTAAACTTATTTGATTATTAACAGCAAATCTTACCAGCCAATTATTTATTTCCTTTTTTACTGAACTTAATGTTCTTTCATATGCTTCTTGTAATTCTGTAATATATTTTGCCTCATTCAATAATTGTGCTTTTTCAAGTTCTTCAAACCTTTTTGTCCAATATTCTGCACTTTTTCCCATTACTTATCACCAACTTTTGCCCCATCTTTATTGCTAGTTGATTTATTGCTTTTTAGTTCTTTTATCATCTTATCATATTCGGACTCTTGTTTTTTTGCTTCTTCCTTTTCTTCAGTTTCAATTTTTTCTTCTTCATCTTCTACATCACTAACATATGGATGTCTTGATCTAATTGTATATTTGCTTATTATTCCCATACTATTTACACAGTTTTCAATTAGTTCTTTTTCATTTACAGTCATAGTTTTATTAAATACAAACTCAACTTCTTTATCAGTGTAATCTTTTCCAGTTGTCATTTCTACCCAGTTATTGTAGAAGAACATAAAATATTCTAGACTACTCTTAAATTCTGTTTCTATATTTGAGCAATCAAGATCTAAATCTGCATATAATTGTTTTAGTGCAACTCCTGACTCTTGTGTTCCAAATTTTTCGCTTTGTGTATCAACTCCTGAACCACTTTCGTAAATATCTTTTCTTAATTGCTTTATAAAACTTTTAAATGCTTCTATATTTAGATTGATATCTTTTCTATCATAATCTCCATCTTCATCTAAAAATACAGTATTAAATGTAGCAAGATTTTTTTGGAATGTTCCCGCTTCTGATTGATAATTTTTAACAACATTTACCCCATCTGGTGCATCATAAATAGAGTCTCCTGTTCTAGAACATAATTCATCGTAACAATCAATAAGTGATTTTAATAAATGAATTAATGGCATTTCATCACCATTATATTTAAAATAAATAAATGGTATTTTGGTCCATTTATGAAGTGTATCTCCTATTTTAAAGTGTGCTAAAATGCTTATTCCATGTATATCTTTTCCAATTACTAAATCTTTTCTTTTTTCTACTTCTTCAACATCTTCTAGTAAGGTGGAGCCATCATAAATAAAATATCTAACTCCCTCTAGATCCCAGTATTCAACTTTTGTCCTTTTCTCTCTATCAGTATCACTTGTATAAACCTCAACATCATAAGGCATTATTATTGCATCTAGTATTTCGTGTTCTTCATCTTGCCATAATGGGATTATTCTTGTTGCATATCTTAATCTTGCTTTTAAATCTCCATCATTATCAATATATATTTGCCACCAACTTATACCTCTTTTTACTGCTTCTATTAATGTATATTTAAGTCTTTTATGCATTTTATTATTAAATAATGATTTCAAAATTTCTTTGTAATCTTCATCTTCTTTTTCATCTTTTGCTATTACTTGCTTTATGTTTGTTTTTTTTCTTAATAAGTATCCTGCTTTTTGATTTATCATTTTATATAGTATCGGATGTTTCAATATGTAATTTTTAGCATGAGGTGCAATTTCTTCCATTCCCTCTTTATTTATATATGTTCTTTGCTTTTTTTCAATATCGCCTTCATTTTTAAAGTATTTGCTACCTTCTAACATTTCCTTGTATGTATTTGATTGCTTGAAATTATTTATTTGTAAATCAATAAACTTTGATAATTCCATACCTTTTTTGGCACCTTCAGTGATTATCATTTTTATTTTATCCATTTCTGTTATCATCTTAAATCTCTCCTTATTATACGAAATATGCTCCCCTCTTCTTGTTAGGGAATAGTGTTTGTAATAAGTATCTTAATGCATCTAGTGCGTGGTCATTTTGTTTTATAGGTTTGTCCTCTCCTTTTTCTTGAGCCTTTTCGTCCCATATATATGAATTAAATTCTCTAATAATATTTTTACATTTTTCTTCTACTATATGGATTCGTTCTTCATCTAACCAATTTAATACTAAGTTAATACCATCTATTACTGCATTATCTGCTTCTTTTACTGTTATCTTGTTTTGCTTAAATAAATTAATTAAAGATGTTGCACTAGGGTCTATAATAACCTTTCTAACATCTATATCCTTTATTAATTTCTTATAATCTTTAAGAAACATATCGTCTGTTTTTGTAATTTTTTCTTCTTGACCATTTTTGTTCTTTTTTACACCTTTGTTGTAATATTCATCTAATATCCATACATGTGGTTTTCCATCTATGTATTTAATTCCACATAATAAAAACACCTGTGGATTCGTAATTCCATAATCAGATGTTACATAAAAATAATCAAATTTAGTTGGAATATCTCTTGCTTTAACACAATGTTTTGATTTATCAAAATTAGGATATATAATTCCTTCTGCAAGTACCCATAATCCTAAAATAAATCTTTGGTAGAATACTCCTATAAACATTTTTTTGTATCTATCTTTTACTTCTTCAGATAAACTTAAATTATCGTCCATTGTAAAATGTAGATATATAATACCTTTTTCTTTTGCTTTATCAATCCAGTTTACTTTAAACCAGTGATTTGGTCCTTCTGGGTTGCAGTTAAACCAATACTTTGAACCTTTTACAGAACATCTTGCTAATGCTTGGTTTACAAATGACTCTGGCATCAATGCAACTTCATCTAAAAATACTCCTGCTGCAGTAATACCTTGTACTAAGTCTTGTGATCTTTCATCTTTACCTCCAAAGATATAGAAATAATTTATTGTTTCGCCTTTTGAAATTTCTACTAAATTGTCAGATCTTCTATCTTTTATAGTATAACCTTGTACTCTTAACATTAATTTTAGCCAAAACAAAACATTTCTTCTAAATGCTCCAACAGTTTTACCTGCCATAATAAAATTTTGGCCATTAAATTTTGTCATTGCCCATAATACAAATGATAATGACATAGAAAGTGTTTTTCCTGCTCTAATACTACCATCTGCTATTATTCCATTTTTGTCTTTTACAGTACTTTTATCGTTCCACCAGGTTAATACCTTCTTTTGTTTTAAACTAAATTTCTTAAACTTGAATATAGTACCATTTTTTATTTTTTTTCTTAAAGTTATTGCATTTTGCATAACTTGTTTTTTTAGATTAGAAATTCTTTCATCAAGAGTTAAATTACTCTTGTTTTGGTTCTTGTTCTTCATCATAATCATCCCATGTACTTTCTACACTATCATCAAGTGCTTTTATAAAACTATCGTCCTTCATATTTTCTGGATCGTTAGTTCCTTCTTTCGCTATCTCTCTTTCTAATCTAATTAATTCTAATTCAAGTTTTCTGTCATCATTTTCTACTTTATGATAACTATCTAAATATCTTCTTTTGGCCTCTTGTACTCTTGTCAATGCTTCTTCTAGTCTTTGTATTATATTTATGGTACTTTCTGCTTCGGTAGTTGTTAATGTTCCATTATCTCTATATGTGATATTATTAGATGAACTCTTTGACATTCTTACAATGCTCATTTCTTTTCCATCTTGCATTTTTTTTATTTTTTTTAATATTCTTCTTTCTCTAATTGATAATATTTTTATTTCAGACATTATTTGATATTTCTTATCGTATAATTCTTTTTGTTTCATAATTGCTTTTTCTTCATCTGTTAATAAATCATCATATATAGTTTCATATTCGCCAGTTTTAAGTGCTCTTATATTTCCTTTTTCTGCTCCAGGACCACCTTTGTTTCCTTTTGCATTTTGATTCCCTTTTTTCACTTTACTTAGATTGCTGTCTCTTTTCCATTGTTTCTTTTTAACTAAATAAAGAACTTCATTGTAAGTGACACCATGTTTTTCAGCAATTTGTTTGTAGGTCTTTCCAGACATATAGTCTTTTTTTATTTTAGAAATTTTGTTATTATCTTCTATCACATCATATCACCCACCTACCTTACTTTAATAGTTTATCTAATAACTGTATTCTTACTTGCTCTGATATTTTCTTCATCATTATTGGTGGAACACTCATTCCACAAATATATTGCACATTGGATCCTAAAAAGTTATAATCTTGTGGAAAAGTTTGAATAATCTTAATATCTCTTTCTGTTGCATATCCAGGAACATCAAATCTAACAGGTAAAGTTCCTCCTGCAGCTATTGTATTTGGAACTCTATCATCCTTTAAATATTGTGTATTAAAACTGCTTATTTTTCCATTCTCTGTTCTTTTTACTGTATCATCTAAATTCGAGTCACTTTTTACTCTTTTTTTCCATCTATTGTATATCATTGTATCTTTTCCTAAAGGTTTATATTTGCTATCTTTTATTTCGCCATATTTTATAGGAATTTCATTAAAGCTTAATACTAAATTTGGAAATTGAATATCTTCTCTAGTAGCAATAAAAAATACTCTTTATCTTTTTTGTAGAACTCCCATTGTTGCAGCATTCAATAAAAATAGTTGTACTTTATAACCAATTTTATTAAATTTCTTTATTATTAAATTGACATATCCTTTAGCATTTCCCATTATAAGACCTTTTACATTCTCTGCTATTACAATTTTTGGTTTTAATGTTGCAGCTAAATCTATAAATTCAAAAAATAAATCATCTAGTATTTGACTTGCTTGTCCTTCTCTAAATTTTTTATTTTTTTATCAATTTCACAATTTCCTATAACATCAAATCCAGCTAATTTATATCCCATACTTGATCCTACACCATAAGAAAAACAAGAGAATACCTTATAATTATTCTTTTTTACTTTATCTGAATCACTTAAATACCATTCATACTCTGCCATTTTTATCACCTCACTTGTTCACATCAAACATGATGCCACATTTTGGGCATTGGCATTTGAATTTTTCATCACTAAAATCCAGTATATTGACCTCTTCATTTTCTGTAATTATTTCCTCTGTATCTTTTATAAATTTGTCTATTTCTTTATCATCGAATCCAGTTATTGATAAATCAATATTGATATTTTCTAGTTCATTAAATATATTTTCTAATTTTTGATAATCCCATTCTCCAGATATTTTGTTAAGTGCTATATTTAGTAATTTTTCTTTATTTTTGTCAAACTCAACTACTATACAATCTATATCTTCATATTTGAGATCTTTTAGAACTTTGAGTCTCTGATATCCACTTATTACTGTCATATCTGAATTAATTATAATCGGTATAACATATCCAAATTCAATAATGCTATTTTTTATCTTTTGATATTCTTTGTCTTCTGTTAGTTCTTTTCTGGGATTGTATGCTTCTATTTTTAAATCCCCTATTTTTAATTTTTTTAGATTCATTCTCTCCTTCTTTCTTAAAACATTCAATTTGCTTATAGCAATTTTTACATTCTCTTCTCATACACATATCATATTTCATATAACATACCTTCTTTTGTATAAAAAAAGAACCTGTAAAAACCGATTTACAAGTTCGTTTTATCTATATTATTTCAAAAAATAAAAGGGGATTTATTTTTCTTAAACATATTTTTTGATATTATTATTATAAATTATTGACATTGACATGTCAAGGACAAGTTTTGGACAAGTTTTACTATTCAAAAATCACATTTTCCTTATACCATCTATACCAAACATAAGCACTGCAATTTCTTCAATTGCGGAATTTGCATCCCTTCTAATTTGCCTCTCACTTATATGATATTTTTCGGACATCATATTTATTTTTGGTTTATATTCTCCAACCACATATAAATCGTTTAGAATATGTGCTTTTCGCTTTTTTTCTTCGTTTTTACTTTGGTCCGCTTCATATAAATAAAATTTTATAATTCTTTTTATATGTGTTAATATAATTTCTGTTCTTTTTTTAGATGCTAATATAGATTGAACTACGGTTACCTCATCATAAGATCGACAGAATAATTTATCTAACACTTCTTCTACTGTTGCAGTTTCTAAATCCTTTTCAGTAAAAGTCGCTTGTTTGCAAGCCTTTACAAAATTTCTATAATTTTTAAATAATAATCTTGTATTTTTTATTTTGATATCGTATGTTATTTTTTCTCTCAATCTTTCTTCATTTTTTGCTTGTTCAATCCCCTTTTTTATTCCCTTAGCAACTCCATCAGTAACAAGTTGCTCTATTAATTCTAGTAATTGATTTTCTCTTTCAGAAATTTCTATTTTTTTCATACAAAATCCTTCTTTCCTTTTAGGTAGATTGTATGCTATGAACCTTAATAAATTATAATTCTACGATCTTTGATATGTATTACAATATTTCCTATTTTATTTTTGATACATTTTCAATTCTCTTACTAATGTATCTATTGCTGCAATATATCCATAACTATCTGTATTATCTTTTCTTACCTGGATATATGGTTTATTTTTCATCTTCTGTTTTAGTTCGTTTGCCTTTTTTATTGCTTCCTTTATTTCCCTCCTCTACATTAGTCTCCTGTTCTTTTTGAATATCTATATATAATTGTTTTTCAATAAAGTTTTCCCAATGTGGTGTGTCTGTAAATGTAACTTCAAAGAACATTTGATTATTTTGATTTCCCAATATAGATTGATAACCATTTAACACTCTCCATTTTTTCTTTTGTGCATCCCATAAAGGTTTGCCTATTAATAATAGTATTTGAACCCATCCTAATTTTTGATTAGTTATTATTTGATTTTCTTCATTGTCAATTTTTTTAGGAATTTCACTTGATTCTGTCACATTATCTTTTTTCTTTGGCATTTTACTTACCTCCATTCTGCAAATTTTTCAAATCCTCCTTGTAGTTGTATATATTTTTTAGCTTGCTTTACTATTTCTTCATATGGCTTTCCATCTACAAATTCATCTCCAATAGCACAACTTAATTCTACTATTTTTCCTGTTTCTTGGGCTTTCAAAAATGCATATATATTTATGCTTACATCAGCTTTTGATAGATCTTTACCATGTAATCCTCCACCTGTAACGCCTTTTCCCATATCACTACCTAACTTTCTATTTGTAGCACCAGTATCGACATTTAATCCTCCTGTCCACTCTCCTAATGGATTTATTATTGCTGTTGGATATATAGCTTTTAACTCCTCTGTCTTGGCATTACTTTGACATATAGTTGTCTTATTGCTTGGCATATCTATTATGTATTTACCATCACTATTATACTTATTATAAATTTGATGTGCTAAATAACTTGCTTGTATTTCTTCTTCAGTAAGTGGAACACCTTTGAATATTCCATTATCTCCACACCTTATTTTTTCTTTTTGATTATTTGCTAAATACTCGTCTTGCTTCGCTAATATTACTTCTACCGCAATATTATTTGTTTTAGTAATTCTATATACAATGTCAAATATATCTGTTTCATTATACTTAACAGAACTTTCAATTATTATTTTACAATTATTATGACCAATTAGCACTTCTACTGCTATTTTAGGATTTTCTTGTAATTTATATCCTAAATCTACTATTGCTCCTGCAATTCTATCTGCTATTTTATCTGGATGATCTGGATTTACTTTTTCTATCATCTTTACTTTCCTCCTAATATTAAATTTAATTTTTTGTCAATATTTTTAAATACATTCATAAAACTATCTTGACTTGTAAAAACATCTACACTCATATGGACTATTGTATCTTTTAACCCATCTATTTGAGCTGTATATTGTTCTTGTAATGTTTTCATATCCAATTTATGTCGTCGGTTTAATTCCTCATTTTCTTTTCTTAAATTCTCAAATGCTTCAAATCTTAATTCTTTTTCCTTTGTTATATTTATTTCTTCAAGTAACCCTGCTGCATCTAAATCATAAATAAATCTACCTTTTTTCTCTATATAACCTACCCATTCTTGATCTGCACAATCTTGATATAATCTTGTTTTTACTATTCTATCATCCTTATTGATTTCAATAGTTTCAAAATATGTCCATCCTTTATTTCTATCTTTCATTACTTTTTTAGAGTAATTTCCTTGCATATCTTTCTCATATCCAAATTGTTTCAATTCCTCTAGGTTTCTTTCTAATTTAATTCTATACATTTTCTTTTACCTCCATTTTTAATTTTTTTAATAACTGCATCCAGCATTCCTTATCACATTCATCTCCATAACTAATTGAATTTTCTATATCTCTAATCATTACTTGCTTGTCCTTATTAGTTATTAAATGTAAGTTGTTTTTTATAAATTCACAAATCCATTGAACTATGTATGTTCTTCTTCCTAGTGCATATCTTTCTGCTCCTACTAACATTGCACTTATATCTTCTATTTTACCATTCAGTTTTATTTGCATATTTTTTCCTTCTTTCAAGTTTAATGTTTTCTTTCATTACCTCCAGTTCTTCTATTCTAGAATTTACGTATAAACATATATCATAAGAGTCATTTTCTTTATCGCATTGTAAATTAAAACAAATATTTCTTTTATCTTTGTATTTTTCATAAAATTTTCTAATTTTTTTATGTATTTTTTTACAATCTCTTTCTATGCTCATCTTTACACCTCTTCTTTTATGTTATCAATTGGACAAAACCATATTTGCCCGTCAACTTGTTGTATATGCACACTTTCTTGATTTCTTCCTGTTGGTTTGTATTGATTTATAACTATTCCTTCGTGATTATCATATGTTATAACATGTTTTCCTAATAAGTTTTTACTCATATTAGTCACCTACCTTAAAACAAT
Source organism: Clostridia bacterium (assembly GCA_022797145.1). Lineage (GTDB taxonomy): Bacteria > Bacillota > Clostridia > TANB77 > CAG-508 > RGIG8482. The sequence goes on along the minus strand of JAAWKA010000003.1, from coordinate 75,315 downwards.
TTTCTTGATATTGCTCGTGTGTTAGTATTGATAATAATTCACATTCTTTATTTTCTATACTTTCTTTTATTTCTCTATAATTAACTGTTATTGTGTCTTTTGCTAGTCCTAAATAACAAATGTCATTACCTTCTTTGATTTCTAATATATCTCCTATTTCAATTAAATCTAATATATTTTTGCTATGTTTAATTATTTGGCTCCTATGTGCGCTTGCCATTGTAGTTTCACAACAATAATATTTTTCTCTCATCTTTTCATCAGCATTAATAACTTTCATTACTTGTCCAATGTATCCATCTTTATTCCTTATATACTCCTGTATTTCTATTTCATCATAATAGCATCCAGGACATCCCATTTTTTCTACTCGGCAATGTTGCCATTCTTTATCGGTACATTTCATTCTTTCGTACCTCCTTCACATCTAAATTTATAATCAGAACATTCATAATTTTCTTGTTTATATGTTATATGTTTATCACAGCATATAATGCTAGGATTGTTTGTTTTATACCCCTGATTATATTTGCAATTATTACATTTACTATCATCTTTTATTTCTTTTCCTGTAAAAAAATCAATTATCATTTTCATTTTCATTTTCTTCCTTCAATTTCAAATAATACTTTTGCAAAGTCAACCTCGCCATTTTCATCAAAATACTCTTTTATTATCATAAATAGTGGAAGTTGTCCTTTACCTCTAAAACTAAATATAATCCCCGTCTTTTTTCCTTTTATTTCTAATGATGGCATTATTCTTTATCCTCCTTTGCTACTTGAAGTAAACACATTAGTCCTATTCCTAAAAATGTACCTAATAACAACCCTAATATAAACTTAATCATTAGTAATACCTACTTTCCATATATGCATACATATATACAGTTTCTCTTAACGAATCTAATTCAATATACTGGTCCCTTATCGTTATTTTCTGTTCTTCCACTTGTTGTTCTAAAGTAGTAATATACTTTTGTTTTTCATTGTTTTGTTTTGCTAATTCCTTATTTATTGCAATACATCCGCTTGCAAATCCTAGTATAAAAGACAATAATACTACCAATGCACCTTTTATACTTTCATTTCTGGCATACATTTCCTTATCATAATACTTTGTTTTCATTTGTTTCTCTACCTTTCTATAAATTTTTTTCCATTACACCACATATAGTTTTCAGTTGGACAAAATTCATCATAACCATCTGCAAAATTCTCATGCTCATCGCAATACATGTCTCCATGTTCTACATACATACAATGTTCGAATAATTCGCAAGTTATATTTTGTTTATTTTTATATCTTTTTCTTTGAACTGGTTTTGCCATTGTCCCTCCTTCCCATCTGCAGTATAATATATTTTTGTAAATCAATATTTTTCTTTGTTCTGCAGATATTTAGATCCTGGATTTCGTTTTCTAACTCTGTTATTCTGTTTTTTAGTTTTCTGTTTTCATATACTTCATCATAATAAAGTTGTTCATAATCTTTATTTTCCATATCATAGATCCTTTTTTCTTTTATTTACTTTATCTAATAATTTTGCTACTGCAACACCCGCTTTTGTTAACTCTGTATCTTTTTTAAATAAGTTATTTCTATTCATTATTAGTTCTTCAGCATCAGAAACTACAATCAAATTATTCAAATCAAAATTTCTATTATTTCCATCTGCAAATATTACTTTATATCCCTTTGGAACTTTTCCATATTTTTGTTCATATAAGTAACGATGTTTCCTAATCCAATTGTTATTCTTATGTCCATCTTGTATTTTAATTAATATATATCCATTTTTATCTATTCTCTCACTACCAATTGCTCTTGCATTTGCTGGAATATTACCTTTTTTAAACATTGTAGCTTTACATTTTTCATATTGTTCAGGGCTCATCGAGCCCTTTTTACCTTTATTCCATGAAGTTTGTCCTTTTTCAAATCGTCCTCCAACCATTCCGCTTTGTAGATTATGTTTATTTTTTATATTAGCAATAGCACTTTCACTTACATTCATATTAAATTTTTTATTAAATCTATCAGTTAATTCTTTTAGAGTAATGCCTTTTACATTGTTTTTTACAAATTCTATATGTTCATCTTTATATTTTCTATGTTGTTCCTTCCCTCTTCCAACTTTCAATTTATGGCCACTGAGATATGATTTCATTGCTTTATATGTAATATTTGTATTAAATCTATTATTAAATTCTATTTGTAATTCTAATATTGTCTTTCCTTTATAATTATCAGCAATATACTTTTTCATTTCTTCAGTGTAAAATTTACTCATTCTTTCCCTCTCCTATTTGTAATATATCTGGTATTTGATTTGTTTTTCCGTATTCATCAAAATGTTTTTGTGCTTTTAATGCTAATTCTCCATTATTTATAATTGTTTGTGCAATATGTGATATTGATTTTGCTCTTTCCATTTCTTCTTGTAGTGCTTCCCCTTTTAGTTCCTCATCGTTTAATCTTTCTAATTCCTCAAATAAGTGATTATTTAGATCTACTAATTTATTTTTAATCCCCATTTTCTTTTTCCTCCTTTGCATTTTGTATTTGATAGCATGCTGCTCTTACTTCCTTATATATTTCTTGTGTTGTCCATTTTTTCCTTTAGTTCTTATAGTTATTGGTAATCTTTCTTCATAGCCTGCATAATCGTAGCAATGTGCATAATCCCATCCAATAAAGTATCCTTCTAACTTTTGGCTATCATATATATAGATAATCTTCTGCATATGTTATTCTGCCATGCACCTCTATGTCTATATCACAAATACCTTTACCAAAATATTTGATTTTCAGGTATTTTTATATAAGCTACTGGATGTGTTCCTAAACTTATAATGTAATACAATAATCCAAAACAGAAACCTGTATCTAATATTTCTCTTTTATAATCAAATTGATATTTCATTTCTTTCAGAATTCTCTATACCTCCCTAATTTTCAAATTGTATTTATCTTCAAATACTTTCTTTTTAGTTATATATTCTTTGGTCTTAAAGCCTTTTGTATCAATAATTTCTGCTGTCCCATCATTATTGAATACTATAAAATCTGCTTTATATTTTAATCCTGGTGCTAGTATAAATATAGGCTGCAAACAAAAACCTTTGATGTCTCCGCCATGCAGCCTTAATTTTAAATTGCAATAGTAATCCGCTTCTTTTTTGCTATCGAATGTTTGTCCATCTACAGATGTTTTTACTGCACTATATTTACTTTTTTTATTTCCTTTTTTTTGATATTCTTTGTATTGCTCAATGCTCCAATACTCTTGCATATTACTACTCCTTTGGCATTTCATATGTATCAAATATGATTTTTTTCTGTGCAAATTTTTCTAGCATTTCTGTTTGCTCTTTTCCTCCTGTTGGTGCTGTCCTAAATAATTCAAACATTGCTTTTTGCTTGATTATTTCTTGTAATACTTCTTTTGTTCTTTCTTTTGTTTTGTAATATCCTAAATCCAAACAACTATTAATTGCTATTGAATATTTATATCCTTCCTCTTCTGGTGGAATTATACTCATTCTTGTTGTATTTTCAAAATTTATTATTGTTTCTTTATCTTGACTAACTATTAACATTTAAAATCTCCCCCAACTCTCAACTTGTTTATATGCTGTTCTCATTTCATTATTTTGATGTAACATTGGTATGATTTCATTTATTTCTGGAAATTCTTTTTTTAATGATTCTGCAACATCTATTAAAGTTTTTACCATTTGTGCCATTTCAATAGGTCCACCATTGCCTTGCACAATTGATATTGGTGCTTCTTTAAATTCTTTTGTAATTACAACTTCACAAGTTAAACAATCATTATTTTTTTAATTCTATTTATCCTTTGCATTTCTTGGATTTTTCTATAATTATCCATAATATTTATTCCTCCTTTTTGACCTTTGCACACTTTAGGTCTTTTAATATTCTAGGTGTATATTTTCTGTTTTCTTGATTACTTTTCAATGTTTCTATATTCTTTATAGTTGCATCGGTTTCTGCACAAATACCTTTTGTTATAAACTTACTAGTGTATGGTTTGATGGTATTTATTAAATCAATTTTATCTTTGATTATTCTTCTTTCTTGTAATACTTTTTCTAACTTTGCATATATTTGTATTCTTTCAATAGCATTTAATTTACTTAATTCTATCTCATGCAGAAGGTCATCTCTTTCTCCTTCCTTGTTATACAATTCTGCACTTAATTTCTTTTCTGTTTCTTCTATGTCATAAAAGAAATATTTTATATTTTCTAGCAACTCCAATGACTGCTATATATCTTCAATTATCATAATTGTTCCGCCTTCCCTTTGTAGATTTTTTCTAGATTGTGTTTGTTTTTAAAAATTACTTATGTGAGTTATTTTTTTGTTTTTTATTATGTTTACCACTTAATAATTTTAGTTTTACAAGCATATCTACAAGTTCTTGTATTGTTTTACACTTTCTTAATTCAATAAATATTGCATCTGAATATGCCATACAACCTATTACAAATCCTATTATAAAAACTAATATATAAATAATCATAATTCCTCCTACATACTTATGTGCATTCCTGTTCGTTTCTTGTAATGTCCGCAAGTTTCAAATAGTCCTTTGGGTTGTCCGTTTAATAGGCAATGTGGAAATTCATTATTTAATGTTGGAATACACCATTCACAATTTTCGCAAGTTTTTAATGATCTTGAAACTAATTCATTTTCTTTTACAGCCATATTATCCTCCTTCATAGTTAGACATTTCATTTATTATTGTATCTACATCATATTGTGTACTTAATTCAGTTTGATCTAATGCAGATAAAATACATTTTTTAAAATATGCTTTTGGTATTTGTATTCGTGATTTTGTATTTGCAATAGCAAAATTCTTTAATCCATATAATAATTTTTTAGAATTGATTTCTTTTATCTTTTCTCTAGTATCTGGATGCATATACATCTCTTTTAGTATTTCTGTTATTTCAATAGAAAGTTCTGTGGAAAGAATATGCATTTCACAATTAGATATCAGCATATCAAATTCCATCTTTTCCATCTCATCCATCATATTATCCAAGTTTTTATTTTCTTGTGGTTTGTGATTAGATGGATAAATAGATTTCATTTTCTTTAATTTAATTTGATTTGATTTAATTTGATTTGATTTGCATTTTTTTGCATATATTTTTTTCACTTTTGCATTGCTTTTGTATTTCTTTTGCTTTGCATTTGCATTATATTTGTAAAAACCTTTTATGCATTTGTATTTTTTTGCATTTGGAGTTTTCTCATTTTCTTTATTCCATCTAGCATTTGCTGCTTGCCTTCTTTTATCTTTTAAGTTTTCATATTTTTGCATTCTTCTTAGTAGACTAGCAGACCAAAAAGACTTATTATCAGCATTAAAGAGTCCGTTTCCACTTTCGTTATCTGTATATTCGTTTATACAATCTTGTAAATAACTTTCCACATCAATAGTTGTTCCAGTTTGCATTTTAATTGCTCTATATGTATTTTTATTAAGAGGTAGTTTATATGTTGCTTCATTTCGTAACAATTCAAGTATGGCCCAAAATAATCCATAACCTTCTAATCCATAGTCACATCGCATTGCTAATATTTTTGGATCTGATAATGCGTTTGCATCGTGACTAAAATAATACACATCTTTTTTTGTGACCATACTACTACCTCTCCTTTCCTTTAGTATTTATAATTGTATCCATAGAAATTTGCTGATTCTTATATACATTTTCTAAATATTTCTTTTCACATATTGGTCCAAATCCTCTTTGGATACTTTTCCATGTTTTTAATTCTTTATTGCACATTCTACAATTAAATGATGTATCTTTTACATCTGGACATTTATTTAATGCTTTTATTGCTAAGTTAATGGCTTTTATATCATTTAAATAAATTTCATCTAAATCATTATTATGTATAAAACTTAACCTGTCCCTTTTTAATGATTCCAGTTGCATTCTTGCTTTTACACTATTCATAATATTCCTCCATCAAAATAGATATAATTTTAATTCTATGTTCAGTCCTGGTTTAGCAATTGTAGTTGTTATTCTTGTTGCTTCATATACTTTGTCTTGCATTATATATTGGTTTGAATTTGTATCTGATAGATGGCATAGTATAATATTCTTTGCATAACTTAAATCATTAGATTTTAGAAATTTTATTACATTTTCTAAGCTAAAATGACTCTCTAGTAATCTGCTATACCTAGTTTTATTTATTACTCCATTTTTTGCATTTTCTTTTGCTATTTCCTTATTATAGTTACATTCTAAAAGTAAGTAATTTAATTTATTAAACTTGTATTTAATATAATATGTATCAGTAGCATACAATAATTTTTCTCCAGTAATTTTATGTTGTATTAAAAATCCTAATGGTTCTGCAGCATCATGTTGTGTATCGAATGGAAGTATTACAAAATTTCCAATTTCAAATTGATTTAATGCTTTTATAATTTTAAATCTGTGACCAACTAAATTTTGCTTTTTAAATGTACCTGCAGATGCATATATATCTATTCCATATAATGCAAAGTTTGTAGCATATTTTAAATGATCCATATGTTCATGTGTTATTAATACTGCTTTTATTCCATTAAAATTAAAATTTAATTCCTTTTGAACAATTTTAAACTTAACACCTGCATCTAATATTAATTTTTCATTGTCATTTGCTTCTATTAGGTAGCAGTTACCACTAGAACCACTACCTAATACTTTTAAATTCATTAGAATGCTGGTCCTTCAGTTGTAGTATCTTGTGTTTTTTCTTCAGATACAGGTTGAGGAACTTCTCCAGGAGCATCTAATTGTTTTGGCTCTTCTATGTCTATAATTTCCTTATTTGCATTTTCTTCTATTTCTTCATCAACTTGTGTTTCTATTACATTTTCATAAGTATTATCGTTATTTTCTATTACATATGCATAACTTTCATTTACTTTTTTAGGATCTATTGCAACTGCATTGTATGTTGCTCTAGCAATAGTTTTTCTTGCCATTTCTTCATACCAACCATCTATCTTTTCTTTTCCTACTTTTTTTCCATTCTCCCATTTATCTTTTTCGCCACCCCAGAATTCAGCTGCAGCATAAGCTGGTTTTCTCTTATCTATATCTTTTTTAGAAAGTGTTATTATTTTATTTCTTGATTCATCAATATATTGTATATATCCAAATCCACCTATTATTTCTCCTCTATCAAATGGATTTTTAATTGTAAAATTATATCTAGTAATATTGTCTTTATTTACTATTTCAAAAACATCATTTGAATATATTAATTCAATAATTATATTTTTAATAGGGTATAATGATAATTGTGTTGCTATATATTCTAGACCTTTATATCCTTTTAAAAATCCAATATCGTATTTTTGTGTTTTATTATTCTTATATGGTATTGCATTTAAATGGTTAAGTATTTGCATATCTAATCCTAATTTTGCATGATGTACTACAGCTATTGCTAAATCGTTCATATTAACATTTTGCCAAATGATTGGTAAGTTATTTTTATCTTCTTCTTTGGTTGATTTCCAACTATTTTTATTTTGTCTTGCTTCTTCAGCTTTTTTTAATGCATTGTCAATTCCTATAAAATATCCTCTTATTAATTGTTTTTGGTATTCATTTAAATTTAATGCCCCAACATTACCTTGAAATTCTTTCATTACCATTCCTGTAAATCTCTCACTTGCTGTTAATTCTTGCTTTTGTACTGATGCTTCTTCTTTTTTTACTAATTCATTACTCATATTATTTAGCCTCCTTAACTATAAATTTCATTCCAGTTCTATCTTCATTTTCTACTTTTACTGTACAAAAAGCGGGTACACATACTAAATCAATACCACTTGCTGCTACATATGATCTAGTAATAGCAATGGCCTTTATTGCTTGATTTATTGCACCCGCTCCTATTGCTTGAATTTCTACCCTTCCTTTTTCAGTTAATATTCCTGCTATTGCTCCAGCAACAGCATTTGGATTTGATTTACTTGATATTTTTAATGTTTCATTATTCATTTTTTGTTTCCTCCTCTTTTTCTTCTAATATATCTAAAATTTTATTTACATCTGATAGAATACTTTTTCTATCTTCTTTTGTTTCTTCAGTTATCATTTGTATTGTTTCTGCAACTCCAATCAATACGTTAACTGTTCCAGTTGGATATATATTAACTTTTATACCTTCATCCGTCTGTATAAATTCCAATATGGTTTTAGGCTCCAACTACATCACCTCAATTCTCAATGTGGAATCTGTAGTTACAATTAAGTTAATAATTTGTGTATTTATATTATAAATTTCATTTATTGACTCTCTATTGTCTATAAATATTGGTGCTGAAGTATTATAAAATTTTATTAATGTATTTATAATATCTAGTCCAGCAAGTATTTTATGAGCGTTGTTTACATCTGCATATGGAACACCATTTACTAATGTATCGCAGCATTCTATAAGTCCTCCATTTATTTGCGTGTCAAATAATCTGAATTTTACTAATTCAAATTTACTATTTATAGCATTTTCCAATAACTCAACTTTTGTTTTTGTAAACTCTTCTAGTGCATATTGTTGACCTTCTAGTTCTTGTATCTTGTTTGAAATATCTTCTTCCAATGTTTGTAATTCTTCTATACGTTGTTTTGTTTTTTCTTGTGTATCTCTTTCATTTAGTGTTTTATTTAACTTGTTAATTGCTTCTATTATTTCTGCCTTTTTATTTTGTAGATATGATATATCTCCATTTGTTAAGTTCTTTACTTTTTCTTCTAGTTCTTCTATTTCTTTGATTTTATTACTATACTCTGGTAATGAAGTTACATCAAATGAGTTGTCTGTTTCTTTTGTTTTTTCAATTTTTGCTATCTTAGTATTTATTTCTTCTAGTTTGTTATCTAGTTTTGGAAGTTCTTGTTGTATTTTTTCTCTAGCCTTTGTATTTTCATCTAATCTTATATTTATGGCCTGTCCTTCTCTATTTATCGCCTCTTGTTCACTCCTTTTATGTAGATTTAAATTATCTTCAAATTGTTTTTTTATTTCTTCCTTTTTATCTGTTTCATACTCTCTTTTACAAGTTGGACATATAAATGAGTTTGGAGCAAATTCTAATGTAGTTTTACTAACTTCATCCCATTTTTTATATAATTCTTCTTTTCTCTTTTGGTCAGATTTTATTTTTAATAACCTGTCACTATCCTCTTCCTGCTTTAATCTAATTGTATTTTCAATTACCTTTTTTTCATTTTGTAAATTTATTAAGTCTGTAGCATATTTTTGAGAATATTCAGTTTCTTTTTTTAATTTAAAATCTGCCAATTCCTTTTTTGCAATTGCTAATTGATCTGCTATTTTCATATTTTCTTTTGCTTTTGTTTGTGTGTCAGTCATTTCTAATTCAATACCATTTATTTGTTTATTGTATTCTTCCTTTTCATCTTCAACTTTTTTGTAATTTATATCATGTTCTGTTATTAATGTATTAGTAAGTTCATCGATTCTTACAGGTATTGTTTCCTTTTCTTTATTTAAATCTTTTATTTTTGCTTGTACTACCTTTTTATAATCATCAATAGATCTACCTTCTAAATTGTCTTTTAATATTTTAAATTCTTCTTTTGAATCTAATATTTCATTATCAGAAATATTTGTACCAGAAATATTTATTAGCAATTCTCTTCTTTCAGTCCATTTCAATTGGTTATTAAAATATGTTGGATCCGTAATTAATTTAAATAAACTTTCTGGAATTAAACTATTAATTTTTTCTTCATAATCTTTCTTTTTTACTGGTACTTCATCTATCCAATAATTAGTTTCATGCCCAGAAAATTCTTGGTCACTTTCTCCTCTTTTCTTTACCCATTTTTCTTGTAATACTTTTTTAAATGTCATATCTACACCATCTATTATTAAAATTGCTTCTACTTCATGTTCTAAAAAGTGTATTGGATTATTATTATTATCTAATGTTTTTATATTGAAATCTTTTCTATCGTTACTATCTTTATCAAAAAACAGCCATTTAAATGCATCAAATACTGTTGTTTTTCCTGTTGCATTTGCTCCATAAATATTTGTATTTTGACAATTAAAGTCTATTTTTAATTCTTTTATTCCTTTAAAATTCTTCAGTTTTAAACTAAATATTTTTATTTCCATAGTTTTCAACTCCTTCTAATATTTCTAAAATATCAATCACATTATTAATATCTTTAAAAATAGCATCAATTTCATCTGGTAATAATCCAGGATTTTTATTAATTCTGTAATATTCTTTCATATCATTACTATTTTTTATAATATTTAATGTTTCTATAATTTGGCTTATAGGCATTTCTACTCCTTTCTAATATGATCTTGTATTCTTCTTGGAATAACTATTGTGGAATTGCAATAATCACAACATCTGCCATCATTTACTGGTTGTGCATTATTTCCATATCCTTCATAATGTTTTCCACAAATACTACATATAGGCATATTTTTCTCCTTTCTGCTCTTGATTTCCAAATTCTTATATGTTAGAATAGAAATAGAGCATTTATATAAGTGTTTTTATAGAACTATTTATTACTTTTGCGGGTATTTGGTAGTTCTATTATTTTTGCTTTTTCATAGTTGTCTTCTGACTCATCAATAAGTAATTGATATCTTATTTCCATACATAATTCTGATATTTTTCTCTTTTTTACTGATGAATCTCCATAGTCATTTGCATCATTAAGATCTTTAATCATTAGTAAAATATCTGCCAAACTAAATTTTATATCTTTAATTTCCTTGTCTTTTCGTTGTATAATATTTTCCAATTGCTGAATCTTAATTTCTTCTTTAGTATGTTTACCTAACATAGTTTTTTCCTACTTTCAATTTTTTTATTTTATACTTCATTGTGGACAATGTTATAATGTGCCAAATATATGATTTGTGTAGCCTTTCTTCCATTATTTTCCCTCCTCATATATAATTATTTGTAATTCTTGGTCAATATGTAGTTCCACAGATTGCATATTATTTAATTGTCTTATTTCATATATATAATCTCTGATATCTTGATTTCTTAGTTTATATTGTTCTGCAATGCTCCATAATGTATCTCCTTTTGAAATATAAATGGTTTCTATTTGGTAAAAAGTATTACTATCATTTGGTTTTCTAAATATAGCAAATATAATTATTGCTAGAATTAGTATTGAAGTTATAAACCTTCTTATATTTTTACTTTTCATCTATAACCACCTCTCTTTCATTCAAAGGAATTGTAAAGCATGATATATTTATCAATTCCAGTTTTGCTAACTCTTGATCTAGTTCTTTTTCATCATGTATTCCAAACTTCTTTAGCTCTCGCCATATCCTGTCTTTTAAACTTGGTTCATTCATATCTCTTTACTCCTTTCCAATAATTGTGGTATGCCACAAATTTTTATTTTTAGTATTTTCTTGTGTATCCAGTATATAATCGCCTCTTTCTAATTTTTTAATATAATTTAATACTATCTCTACTAATGACCATCCTGACTCTTGCCTTTTAACTATTTCCTTCAAATATTCAATTGCTCCTTGTTCTATTGATGTCTTTTCTATGGTTTGTCCATATCCACATATCTGCATCAATTCATTATAAGTAGTAAGTCCTTTACTTCCTTCTGCTATTTTTTGCAATATTTTAGGAGAAGGGGGATTTTTATATTTTAAATTTATTAATTTAGAAATATATGCTGAACTTATTTCTATCTGCTTTGCAAATTCATTTAGAGAATTGTAATTATTAATAATTTTTTGTAGTATTTTAGATACTTGTATTAGACATATACTATCTTGCTCTAAAGTATTTTGTTTATAAACTTTCAACACTATCATCACCTGCCTTTCTTATTAATTCATCCATGCAATTTACATATTCTAATACTTCATTTATTTGATTCTGTACTTTCGTTATACATGATTTTATTTGATTGTTCCTAGACCTTATCATTGATAAATTTGTACTATCAAATTTCTTCCCAAATGGCACAGAAACATACTTTTGATAATCTAATCCATTATTGACACAATATTTAATTATTCCCTTACAAACTTTTTTACTTGTTGCTACTCTTTTTCCATTCATTATTTGATTTAAATATGAATAATCAATTTCTAATTCATTTGCTAAGTATGTTAACTTATTTCTAAAATGTTTTTCTACTAATTCTTTTATCGCTTCTATATTTAATTCTATTTTTATCACCCACTTTATTTAGTTTTGTCATTTAAAACTGACACATTGTTAAAAAATAATAAATTTACTAACATCTATATTTTTTCTATTGCAAAATACTATTATAGAATTGCAAACTTTTGGGCTATTGTTTTTAATTTTTTTGCATAAAATATTTGATAAAAGACTCCTACTAACTCCAATTTCATCTGCAAAATATGCTTTATTATTATTAAATTCATTTTTTATTAATATATCAACAGCCTCTATATTAACTATCATTTAATTCACCTCTCTTCTTTTTGTCATTTTTAACTGACAAAAAGAATATACCACTTTATTTTTTCATTGTCAATATTTTTTGTCATTTTTTTATGACATTTTATTGATTTTTTTTTTTTCTTATTGTATACTATTGTTGTGGAGGTAAAAAATGTTTAATCAACAAATTTTTTCAAGCATATTAAATTCAATAATATCTAAATATGAAAGTTTAAGAGATTTTTCCAATGTTTCTGGATTTAATCGTACTTCTATTTCTAAATATGTTAGAAAAGAATTAAAAAATCCCCCCTCTCCTAAAATATTGCAAAAAATAGCAGAAGGAAGTAAAGGACTTACTACTTATAATGAACTAATGCAGATATGTGGATATATTCCAAATAATATAAATATTAATTTTCAATCTTTAGATATGCAATTATCTGAATCAATATTTAATAATCACATTAGCCTACTTAGCAAATATGATTTATCTAATAGTAATATTTTAGATTTAAAAAAGATTCTAATGGAAAGAAATGAACATAATTCCCCTATAACAAGTCAATTAAATAATTTTGCAATAAGTAATTCTTCAAATGCTAAAGAACTATTTGCTACTTTAATAAATATAAATGATGAAATTAGTAAAGCATTAATTAATCTACACAAAAATGGCTACTTATATCCTGTCCCAGTTTACAAGAATACCAAAAATATAGACTTGTTTTTAGTATCTGATATTGTCGATTATGTCAATTTTAATATACCTTCTTCACAGTCAGCTGAAGATTATTTTGCACTATTAATTGATAATGACAGTATGGCATTTTTACTTGATATAAATGATATTGCTATAATTCATAAAGAAACTGAATTTGTAAATGGGCAAATTGTTGCTACTTATTCTACTACTAGAGAAAAATGTATAATTGGTAAATTATTCAAGTATGATAATATTATTGAACTTTCATACTTAAATGCAAAAACGGAAAAATTTATTGTTAATGATATAAAATTTCTAGGAAGAGTTATAAGAGCTGAAAATACAAGTGCTTTTAAATAAATATATTATATGATAAAGGAGAAAAATATGGAACCACTTTTAGGAATTATTGGGTTAATCTTACTTATTGGAATCTGTGCTTGTATAGATTCTCATAACAAAAAATTAAAAAAAATTGAAAATTTAAAAAATCAACATCAAGCTTCTTTGTTTATGGCATTAAATCATTTTAATGGACTTTCTATTGCAGAAAATACATTAACTCAAATTTTCTCTTGTCCAAATGAATATGAATTTTGGGCAAACAATACATCTTTTAAATTAGAAAAAAACAAAGTAACTGATATATCTATAACTAGTAATATAGATATACAAAAAAGTTATTCATCAAGTGTTGGTGGTACAATTGGTGGTGCTGTTTTATTTGGTCCACTTGGTGCAATGATTGGAGGAAGAACAAAAGAAAAAACATCTAGAATTATAAACAATTATTTGATATTCAGTTATTTAGATAATAATGAAATTAAATATATTGCTTTTCATTGTTCTAGTGTATTTATTGCAAATAAATTTATAAAAGAATTTAAAAAAAATAATCAAAATACAACATCTACAACTATAAATTTGTAAAAAAGATAATGTGTATTGTTTTTGCAGACACCACACATTATCAGAACACGCAATCACTTACGAGAAATGACTACCTTTATATTATATATGAAAGTTCTTCATTTTTCAAGTGAAATATAAGAAAATGGAGGTTTTTTTATTGGAAAAATCAAATAAATTGTATGATATAAGGAATGTACTAAATATTAAGGTAGCAATATATATAAGGGTATCTACATCCCATCAAATAGATAAGGATTCTCTTCCCTTGCAGCGAAAAGATTTAATAAACTATTGTAAATATGTATTGAATACAAATGATTTTGTTATATTTGAAGATGCAGGATATTCTGCTAAAAATACAGATAGACCAGATTACCAAAAAATGATGTCTAGAATTAGAGTTGGAGAATTTACACATCTATTAGTGTGGAAAATTGATCGTATCAGTAGAAATTTACGAGACTTCTCTGAAATGTATGATGAACTAAAACATTATAATGTAACATTCATATCTAAAAATGAGCAATTTGATACATCAACAGCTATGGGGGAAGCAATGCTAAAAATAATACTTGTATTCGCAGAATTAGAAAGAAAATTAACTGCAGAAAGAGTCTTTGCTGTTATGATGTCAAGAGCAGAAAAAGGATTATGGAATGGTGCGACAGTTCCTTTTGGTTATGAATGGGATGAAGAGACTAGATTTCCAAAGCCTTATGAGCCTGAAACTAAAATAGTACAGTATACTTATGATTTATATGAGGAACTGCGTTCTACAACTAAAGTAGCACAAAAATTGAATGCTGAGAACATACCGACTAAGCGTAATGCTACTTGGACAGCAAGAACTGTGGGTGCAATTCTTTCGAATCCATTTTATATTGGTACTTATAGATATAATACAAAAACACAGAAAACTAGAAGATGGAAAGATAAAAAGGAATGGATTGTTATTGAAAATAACCACATGGCTATAATTGCTAAAGAACAATTTGATAAAATACAAGATATATTAAAAAATAATTATAAAGGTGATTATAACAGACAAAAAGAAAATACAGAAACTCATATATTATCTGGAATCATTAGATGTAGTACTTGTGGAAATAAAATGATTGCAGGAAATGATAGAACTCGTAGCAATGGCTTTACTCCCTCTCGTTATACTTGCTATATATACAGAAATGCAATTAAATGCAATAACTATGCAAGCGATTTAAACATATTATCATTCTTGATAAATTATATATCCAATTATATTACTTTAAGCAATAAAATCACCTCAAATCATTCATATAGGGATATGAAAAGCATTTTGTTAAGAGGACCTTATTTTTCTGATATTCAAAATATAAATATGGAAGATATTAAGAAAACATATACATTGTTGTTACAAAGTACCAAAACAGATTCATACAAATTAAAGAACAAAAAAGAAAATAAAATAGAAAGTATTACAGACAAAGAAAAAATATATACTTTAGAAAAAGAAAAGCTAGAAAATGCATTAAAAAGGTTAGATGACTTATATCTGTATTCACAAGATAGTATGCCACAAAAGGATTTTATTATAAAAAGAAAAGAAATCTCTGACAGTATAGAAGCTATAAATGCTAAAATCAATAATACAAAAAAAGAAGAAAAACAATATATGAATAATAATGATTTTTCTTTTATATTAAAATCTAGCTTCTTTTTACTTACTAAACATATAAATACTAAGAAAAATATAGATGTTAGACATTTATTAGAAAATGTTGATAAGTCTGTTATCAAAGATTTCTTATCTACTATTATAAGTGAAATATCAGTAGATCATAAAAAAATCCATCATATTACATTAAAAAATGGCCTTACTCATCATTTCGAGTATGAGGAAAATTAGTAAAAAATGCAAAAATGCCCATGTATCTTTTTCTTACAGCTACATAGGTTTTATAAAATCATATTTACTTATACACACGGACAACCGTAAAGTATAAAAAGCTACTTTTATTTTTTTATTATCTTCTCCGCATTTTTTCTCTCTTTCTATTTTTATTGATTAAATTATATATAACATCTTATATAAAGTCAATTAACCTTTATATAAAAAATAAGCCAATGTAATGGCCTATTTATCTTCTATTTTTTCCATCTAAAGAATCTAAATTGTCTAATGCTTTTCCTGTTCCTAATGCTACACATGATACTGTATCTTCTGCAATCATAACATTTATTCCTGTTTTTTCACTTAAAAGTTTATCTAATCCATCAACCAAACATCCTCCCCCTGTCATGTATATTCCTTTGTCACTTATATCTGCTGCTAGTTCTGGTGGTGTTTTTTCTAATACAGAATATACTGCATCTACTATCATCATTGCTGGTTCTTCTAATGCTTCCATCATTTCACTTGAATATATTGTAATTGTTTTTGGAAGTCCTGTTATTAAATCTCTTCCTCTTATATCCATTTCTATATCTTGAATTTTTGGGAATACACAGCCAACATTCACTTTTAGATCTTCTGCTGTTCTTTCTCCTATCATGATATTATGTTTCTTCTTTATATATTTTACAATAGCTTCATCAAACTTATCACCTGCAACTTTTATTGAATTGCTTACAACTGCCCCTCCTAAAGAAATAACCGCTATATCTGTGGTTCCTCCCCCTATGTCTACTATCATATTTCCACAGGGTTTTGATATGTCTATTCCAGCTCCTATTGCTGCTGCTATTGGTTCTTCTATTAAATATACTTTACGAGCACCTGCTTGTGAAGCAGCATCAATAACTGCTTTTTTTTCTACCTCTGTTACTTGTGAAGGGATACAAATCATAATTCTAGGTGCAAATATAAATTTACCACATACTTTATTTATAAAATGCTTTAACATCTTTTCTGTTACTGTATAATCTGATATCACTCCATCTTTTAAAGGTCTTGTTGCTACAATATTTCCTGGTGTTCTTCCAAGCATTCTTCTTGCTTCTTGTCCAACAGCAAGTACCTCTCCTGTATTGTTATCTACTGCAACTACTGATGGTTCTCTTAATACAATTCCTTTTCCTCTTACATATGCAATTACTGTTGCTGTACCTAAATCAATCCCAATATCTTGACCAAATCCAAACATTGATATCTATCTTCCTTCCTAAAATTATTCCTTTATATATTTATTATTTTCGTTTTGTTACATTTTCATTACAATTATATTACATCTTATATAAAATATCAACCTCTATTCTATAATTACTTAAAATTATTTATGATTGTTAAAAAGTGCCTGTATTTTCTACTTAAATAAAGGCACTTTTTAGTCTTTTAATTTTTTTATTTCAAACTTTTGGTTTATACTTTATTATTCAATAATCTCTAATGAATCTCTTTGTTCTAGTCCTTGCAAATTATAATAAGTTTGAGGGGTATTTCCTACAATTACATTTTCTGCTATTAATATTTGATTCGAAATGTTTTCTTCAAAGTTTTCATATGGAGTCAATATGCTCATTTTACAATTTACTTGTAGATAAATTCTATGTAAAGTCTGATTAATACCAGCTTCTTTAAATTCACTTCTTAAATCTGTTTCTACATTTCCTATTGCAGATAATTTAATT
Organism: Clostridia bacterium; assembly: GCA_022797145.1. Taxonomy (GTDB): domain Bacteria; phylum Bacillota; class Clostridia; order TANB77; family CAG-508; genus RGIG8482. Next base: position 57,574 of record JAAWKA010000003.1, on the reverse strand, counting down.
GGAATTTTTGGACCTCTTCCTGATAAAATTTTACTTCCTGTAAAGCTTCCTAAATTTATTGCAATTTCTTCCTCTTCTGTTTCATTTATCCTTTTTTGTATATTTTCTGCAACATCTGATATTATTAGATTAATTGGTGTAATATTGGATTTTATCATTGTTATATTATTGTTTTTATCTCTGTCTATTGTTATCAAATCTTCATATTCATAATTTTTTAGTATTTTAGTTGATTCTGAGTTACATATTAAAGTAGCAATACTTTTAGCCTTATCACTACATAATTTTTTAAATATTGGGTTGATTGCATTTATAATTAAATAACATGTTGATATTGCTATTATGACAATAAGTAAAACTTTTAATATCTTTTTACTTTGTTTTTTATTAAACTTTTTATATATTATTTTAGGAAATTTTACTGTATTTCTAGAATAAATATTATCCATATTTTTTCCTTTTATGCTGATATTTCTTTTTTAATATATACATATTTAGGAATAAATAATTGTTGTCCTGGATATATTTTATTTTCATCTTCTATATTATTTACCCTTACAATATCTGCTACTGTACTTTTAAATCTTTTTGCTATATTCCATAGAGTATCTTTAGGTTTTACAAAATATATTATCATACTGTATATTTCTCTTTGTCTTGCTTCTTCTATTTTTACTTCATCTATTATATTTACATTTATGGTACTTGACATATTTATAGCAAATTCTAAATCAATTTTGCTTTCTATATATCCATCTGTTCCTATTATAAAATCATTATTTTTTATTTCTATTTGTGTTTCTATATTACTATTTTTACTTGCAGTTTCTATTTCAACACTATAATTTAACGGAATTTTTGTTTGTCTTGTGTCTATTCTTGCTACATTATTAGAAGAATAAATAAAGTTTAATTCTATTTCTCCTTCATACATTATTTTTGAGTTTAATGCTTTTTGAGAGAAAATGACTGGTCTTACTTCTACATCATATATCTGATTTCCATTTATTTCTGGTATTGATACTTTTTCTCTTATATTGCATATACTTTTAGAAAAGTTTTTATTTGACATTGTGTTTATAGTTTTTTGATTAAAACACAACTCTTCACTTGGACTGTATAAGTCTTGTATTAATTGTATTTCTTTATTTTTATATACTCTACAATACAATTCTATTTCTGCTTCTACATATATAGAATGTTCTTCTACTTGATTTGGTTTTATTACTACATTTTTTAAAGTATATTCCATATCACACATATCTGTTTCTTCTATATTTTCTATATCTACAAATCCCATTGCTGGTATTTTATGTTGTGTCACTTTTATTCTATTATCTTCTGTAAGATACATTATTTTTATTCCTACATCTGATTTTGCTAACACCTTATTATAGCTTATTTTTATATCTTTATTTATTATTTCTATTTCTGTTTTTAAAATTTCTGCTAAATTATCTATATTATCAAGCATTATAGTATCTTTTGCATATGTTTTAGCTGAGCCTTCTCCTGTTAAAGAATTAATTTGGAGTGTTGATTCTAGAGATTGAATATCCTCTAAATTATTAATTTGTTTTATAATATCTATATTTTCATTTGAATATACTTTTGCTTCTATATTTAATGTAACTTTTATATTTATCTTTCTTCCATTTAATACTTTACATTCAATTGATTTTATTTTGATTTTATCCTCTAAGCTCATATTTATATTACAATTTTCAAAATCCATAACTTGTGTAAAATCTAAGCTTCCTGTTATACTTCTAATTCCCTCTTCTTCATTATCTGCAAGATACATGATATATAAGTTTACATTTCCGTCTAAGCGTATCTTTCCCTCTAATACTTCTCTTTTATAAGTACATACATTTCCTGTTGTATTTATAGTATTTAATATATCTGGTTTTATGTCTGGTACTATTATATCTCCTTCAACAACCATTGTTTCAGACTTTTGCCCAATAATCTTATTGATACATAGGTTTTCCTTAGTCACATCTATTGACATTTTTATACCTCCCTTTTAATTTTAATTTATATTAATGTATATTAAAGGGACAAAAAAAAATTCCTATTTTTAAGTTTTTTATTGCTTTATTATAAAATAATTAATATATTTTATCTTCTTAGTTACTTTGTAGTTTGAAATTATAGATTGCAAAATTAAATTTAATATGTTAATATTATTATGTTAATTTTATATGGGTGATGTGTTATGAAAATTAAAATAGGTAATTTAGAAGTAGAATTTAATGAAAATAAAGATTATTTAAAATCTGAAATTATTGAACTAAAAAGAATAAAAACTTCTCTAGTTAATTATTCTAAATATAATATTATGTATGGTAAAACAATGTTAGAAGTTGAACCTGAAAATGGAATAACTATATCTTCAAGATTTGAACATAGTGTTTTAGTAGCTTATATTGCAAAACAGATCACAAATAATATATATAATTTTTTTAAAGATAAAATATCTGATGAAGAACTTTTCAATTTAGTAAAAACAAAAGAAATATTATATGCTGAAATTATGGGATTATGCCATGACTTAGGGCATACTCCTTTTGGTCATTCAGGTGAAAAGGTTTTAAGTAATTTTGTTGCTAAAATAACTAAAAATGACAAACTTCAAACCAAACAATTATTGGATAATAGATTAAAATATTTTGGGATTGAATATGAAGAAAATCAAGGACATACTAAACATTATAATGGAAATATAAGTTTTTCTCACAATGAACAAAGTGTTATAGAATTTTATAAATTTTTAATTCATGAAAAATTAAATATGAAATATGTAAGCATAAAAAGACTAGTTGATGGAATTTTAGCTCACAGTACTACAAGATTTTTAGAAACTCCAAAAGATTTAATTGCACAAATAATTAGACAGTCTGATAAAATAGATTATAGAAATAGAGATTTTGAAGAAATACGTTCTCTTCTAAATTTATCGAATTTTAGCCATGAAGTAATTAATTTTTCTAATATTCCATATTTCCAAAGACTATCTATAATGGCAAAGTCTATTGCAACAGATGCTTTACAAATAGGATATATTGATAATAATATACCATCTCTAAAAACTTTAAAAACTTTCAGAAAAGAATATGAACCTATTATATATTTGATTAATAAAGAGGGAAAAAGAGGTTTAGCTACTGGATATCATTATGAAAGAAATGAGGCAATTTTTAATACATTGCTTAATTATTATTATAAAAAATTTGATTCTGATAGATTTCCTGATAAAATTTTATTAAAAAGAGAGCCATTAAATAATTCTCAACTTAATTTAAGATATATTGAAAAATTTACAAGTTCATTTATTCCTGAAATAGAAGAAACTAAAATTGAAAAATTTATAAGTTATATGTGTACTTTTACAAATCAGAAATGTTATAAGGTATATAACAAACTTGTAAAGCAAAGAATATTATTTGGAAAAAATTTTGGAATTTTACCTATTAAAAGTCATGATATAGAAATGCAAAAAAAACAGCAGTTAGAAGAAAAGGTAAACAAAGAAATTGCTAAGAGATCTGGCTTAGGTAACATTACATATGATCTTCAAGAAATAAGGGAAATAACTCTTCAAAAAGACAGAAAATTTATATCAGAAAAATTAAATGATATTGGAAAAGAAAGAATTATTAAAAATTATGATAAACATCAAGCTGAAAATGAAAAAGATTTTTCATTATATGCTTTAATTATGCAGTTAGAAAATTTAAGAGAATTAGTATTAACAAAAAAAGATTTAAAATATAATTTAAAAATTGAAGAATTAATAACTCAAGGATTAGAAATGTTAGGAACTAATGTAACTTCAAAAAACTATTTTATGGAAAAATAAGTTTCTTATTTTTCACCAAACCCCAAAAATCGACATATTATAAAATAGCCTAGTAATATGAGGTGATTTTATGGATAAAATAAAAAAAGGTGATATAGTAGGAAGACTTTCTTATGGTAAAGATATTCTTTTTAAAGTAGATAAAGTAATAAAAAAATCCAATGGAGAAAAATTGGTTATATTAAAAGGTTTAACCATAAGAATCGTAGCTGATGCCCCATTAGATGATTTAGTAGTTATAGAAAAACAAAGAATTATGAACAATATGAGAAGTATAGAAACTAAATTAGAAAATAGAATAAAAAAATGTAGTAAAGATATGATTGAGTGTACTGGATTGTTCACTAGAAAATATCTCGGGAGAGGTAAAGTCCAAGAAGTAACTGGGAAAATTTTGCATTTAGATGGTGATAAAAAATATAGTAGTAAGTCTATGAAGCACTATAACAAACTGGGTTTAACTGCTATTGTAAAAAATGTACCTGAAAGTAAACAACCTTATGTTGTTGTAGATTTATTAAATAGATATTCTCCTGATATATTAGTAATAACTCGGTCATGATCGGTATGATAAAAAATGGAACTGGATATGATGATATATATAATTATAGAAATTCTAAATATTTTATAAATACTGTAAAAGAAGCCAAAAATTGGGTATCAAGATCTGGTAAAGATTTAGTAATATTTGCTGGAGCTTGTCAAAGTTATTATGAAGCTTTGGTATCTGCTGGAGCAAATTTTGCTTCATCTCCTGCAAGAGTTTTAATTGATTTTGTAGATCCATTAGTGGTTGCTGAGAAAATTGCAACTACTGAAAATTATAAGTATGTTACAATAAATGATATTGCAAATGATTTGAGAGATGGAACAAAAGGTATAAGTGGAATTGGGGCAAGAGGTAAAAAACTATTATTAAACGATTAAAGTATTGTTAAAATTTATATTTATATAATAATGTTTATTTTAAATATAAATTTTAACATATTATTTTATGTCTTCATTTCGAAATATTTTTGTAATACAAATGTAATAAAGTGTCTCAAAACACTTGAAACAACTTATTTATATATGATTTAATAATCTTTTATTTTTTGACATTTTACTACAAGAATGATATACTCAGCAATGTTAAGAGGTGATTAAATGATTTATAAAGATGATATCACAAATTTAAAAACAGACATTACAGAAAAAATAGGACAAAAGATAATTGTAAAAGGAACTTTGGGAAGAAGTAAATTTTTTGAAAAAGAAGCTACTATAGAAAAAGTATATCCAAATCTATTTATTGTAAAATATGATGAAAATAATAGAAATGTTACATATAGTTATACAGATATACTAACAAGAACAGTGGAAGTTGATGTATTTGATGGTAAGAGTTATAATCCATTAATACCACCTGCTCCAATAAAAGAAACTAAACATACATAAAAAAGAAGGATATCCTTCTTTTTTGTTTTATCCAACATTTCCTTTACCTTCATGACTGTATTTTAATTTTGTAGCCATTCCTCCTCTTATATGTCTTTCAGCTTTGTTTTCATCTAATATTCTTCTTACTTCTAATGCAAGTACTGGATTTATTTTTAGCAATCTTTCACTTACATCTTTGTGTACCGATGTTACTTTTCATAACGGTTGAATTAATATCATTAAAATTAGTTATAACTGTAGGTGTAGAACCTATTTCATTAAGTAATTTTAATCTAACTTCTACATTTGAATCACTATCTACTTCAATTACATCTATAATCGTTTTTAACATTGCATTTGTGATTGTTTGATTATTTAATATGTCATCTACTGTACTAATTGTTTTAGATAATTCTTTTTCTAATACATCTTTTTCTTTGATTTCTGATGTGATTAGTTTTAACTCTCTTTCTAATCTTGCAATATCTTCATTTAATGGATTGGTATATTTTTTTAGTTCCCCAATATTGATTACTTCGTTTTGGAACATTTCCATATACTTTTGCTTTTTTACTGTTACTTTTTCAATTTCTTGTAATAAATTTTCTTCACTTCTTTCACCCGCTTCTCTTAATTTTGTAATCTTTTCAAATTCTTTTTCAACTGCTTTCATAAAGTTCTTTTTATTAGAAATAATACTTTTTAAATATTCTTTTATTGCATTTAAAAGTTCTTCTTCATCAATAACAGTTGTATTAGGACAATGATTTACCCCCATTGAATTTCTTCCACTACATACCCATCTTATATATTCTGCTCCATCAGCTGTATATTTTCTTTTTATTCTTCTAAAAGAATAACCACAATGTTTGCAATAGATAAGTGTACTAAATACATATTCTGTTTTTTCTCTTTTATTGTTTAATTTAAATTCGTTTGACCTTTGAGCTAGTATTTCTTGTGCTCTATTAAATAATTCATCTGATATAATTCTCATTTCTGGTCTTTCTACTGTAATCCATTCTTCTTCTGGTAAGTCTTTTCTTGTGCCAGTTATAAAGTCTGTTACTTCTGATTTTTTATTTGTAACTCTACCTGTGTAAATTGGATTTTTAAGCATTCTTACGATAGAGGTTTGTACCCATTTTGATTTTGTTTTTTTCGTTCTTATTCCTCTGTCATTTAAGTCCCAAGCGATCTTTGTTGTTCCAATTCCTTTATATACATAGCTTTCAAATATTTCTTTTACAATACTCGCTTCTTCTTCATTTATTTTTAAAGTATATCTTTCATCTGGAATTTTATCATATCCAAATACAATGTTCGGAACTCGTCCTTTTTTTGCAGTGATGTCCTTTCCAAATTTAACCCTTTTAGACATATTAGCACTTTCTTGTTGTGCCATTGCTCCTAAAATGGTTAGTATAAATTCAGAACCCCCTTCCATTATTTCGCCATTGTTTAAGAAATCTACTTCAATTCCATAAGATTTTAATTCTCTTATACTTTGAAGTAAATCTACTGTATTTCTTGCAAAACGGCTTACATCTTTTACTACTACTTTATCGAACTTTTTTGCTTTGGCATCTTGCATCATTGCCTGAAACTGTTTTCTGTGTTTTATTTGCTTTCCAGATATTCCTTCATCTGCATATAGCTTGTACAATTCATAATTATTCTTTTTGGTAAATTCATTAAAGAACTCTATTTGTTTTTCAAATGATTCAACTTGTGATTCTTTTTCAGTTGATACTCTTGCATATGCTGCAATTTTCATAACATCACTACTTTCTTTTTTCTGTATCTTTATTTTCGTTCTGTTACATTTTAGCATATCAGTTTCATTTTTTCAATACAAAAGCACAAAAAAACTACTCCAATATTTAGGAATAGTTTTTAAGCTTTACTCTCCGACCATTTATATACTACATATCGGTCAGTGATTATTTGTCCTCCTACGCATTTATTTGTCGCAAGTAGGTTTGCGAGTGACATCCGTTCACCTATGTATTTATATTCCGCAAATAGGGTTGCGGATAACATTTGATTAGTTGTTTTCTGCTAAAAATTTTTCAAAATCTTCTATTGTTAATTCTTCTGGATTTTCATACTTTTCCTTTGTATAGTCTCCTTTTCCCTCACTATACATCTGTATGAATTTTATCATACCTTCAACACCTAATTTATCTTTTAAAGCTTTAAGACCTTCTCTTCTTATTTTTTCTAATTCTCTTATTGTTACTGCCATTTAAATCACCTCCATAATAAATTCTATTGGATTTATAACTTTAATCTTCAAATTCGCTCTTTTTGAAGCATTTATTAGTAATCTATCAGTAGTAATAAAGTAATCTATATCATTACTTGTTGCAAATGCTAAATGCAATGAATCCATATCTTTTATATTGTATTGTCTTAATTCTATTGCTATTTGCTTTATTTCTTCGGAATAATCAATTTCTATTAATTCCACTGCATCATATAAATCTTCTACTTGTCTTCTTTTATTATCTGGTTTAATTTTTGATATCTCAAAATCTATTGCCATACTTTTATAAATTTCTACTTCTTTATTTATATGCTTTCTAAATATATTCTCTATAGCATTTGCTTCTAAGTTTATCTTTTCTTGCTCTAAATCATCAAATGGTCTATTATAACAACAATTATCTAAATATAATTTTAACATTAAACTAATCTCTCTTTCTATTATACTACATTTTACTGATTTTATCTATATTTAAAAGAAATTTGTTTACTTCTCTAAACTTTTTTCTAATTTTTCCAATAAATCTAACCAGTTTTTCTTATCACAGTCATCTCCATATCCGTCATCTTTCTTGATCTTTTATATCTTCTATCATTGATTTTTTTATTTTACTTGAAAGTATGTCCATATTTTCTATAATAAATTCTGGTATAACACTTGTTATATATGTTCTTCTTCCAAGTCCATATCTTAAGCTACTGGCAACTATTAATTCAAAATTATTTTTTGTATCTTTTATTTCCATAGCCATTACCCCTACCTTTTCATAAATCTTATCATATTTGTCATTTTTATTCAATTAATTTTACTAATTTTTTACAATTCTAATTCATCTTCTATTTCTTCGTGAGAATTTTGATAAGTATTGGAATTGTTGTAATCAAATTTTATCTTTTCATCATTATCAGCTAGCTTATAAGCAAGGCAACCTGCCATAGCTTGTACTATTTGTTCTTCTGTATTAGGATTAATAAATGTAATATTTAAACTCTTTTTCAAAATTCTCACCAACTTTCTTTTAATACTATGTCTTATTTAAAACTTTTAGTACATTATATGATGCGATTTTGACAGATTCAGTTCCGTTTTATTTCCCTTTTTCTAAAACGTTTAATTTTATAAGTTCTTGAAATGTTTTATTAATGTAATATATTGAGATTTCTAATGACTTTGCTATCTCAGTCTGTGTTTTTAATATAGATTTGTCTTCATTTGAAATTTGAAATAAATAGATAATAATTTTACATTGTCTTGAATTAAATTTTTGTAATAATTCTAAAAATGATTCTTTATCTATTACTATAAAATCTTTTTTATAATTAGTCTGTTTCAGTTTTTGAAAAGCTGAATAAGAATATTTATGAGCAATCTTGTTAGCTCTTCTTGGAATCCATTTTAATTTAAAACTACAATCTTTTTTGGCTAGTCTTATTTTAACTCTATTATAAGATTTTTTTATTGTATTTAATAATTCTTCATTTCTTTCAAAAATCTTTATATTATGATTTTTCTCTATAAAAAAATCTCTTGCTACAGAACAATCAGTTCTTAACCAAAACTTTTGAGCTGTTTTCTTTTTTAGTAAACTTCCTTCTATTATACTAATCGCTCTAAAAATAGCAAATATTTCGCATTCGGTTGAACTTTCTAATTGTATATTACATTTTTTGGCAATTGATTTTATTACTTTTTTCTCCTGTATGATAACAATAGCATACGTTCCTATTTTTGTTTCATTGTCAAAACTTGCATCTGTATATATTTCATATGCTTTTTCTTGTTCCATTATTATCACACTCCCTATATATGTAATTTGCTGTAAAAATTTTTACGTTTTTCAAACTTTTGTTTGATTGTAACGTGATGTTTTATTTTTGTCAATATGTATTTTAGAAATTTTTTAGAATTTTATTTTTTGTTACTCCGCTTCTGTTATCACGTTTTCTCTAAACAAATTATTTAAAAGTAATAATTCCATACTACAATCTAGCATAGTATTGTCTTTTGATTGTTTAGAGTTATCCAGTTCTATTTCATAATCATGTAGCATGAAATTTCTCCTTTTCTTTAAATTTGAAAAAGAACAGAGCAGAGAAATTAGTTTCTTATCTAATCTCTTTGCTCTTTCTTTTTCATGCTATCATTGTATTATCGTGTTTTTATAAAATCAATTCCCTTTTATTTCCCTCAAATTTCAATCAAATTCAAGTACACTTAGTGAACTAATCTCTATATTTTTATAAAATTTAGTACATTTAGTGAACTTTCGACTCTAATAGGCATTTTTTAGTAGTTCATTTGGTGAATTTTTACATCAAATCTGCTTAAAATTTTTGTTCTTTTATTAATTCTTTAAGGCTTGTCCTTCAATGTGTGTAAGCGATTGTTAATACTCGCTTTCCTGCCCTCAATTTTAATTGAGGAGATTTCAATTATACTGTTTAGGTGTATTTACTTTTGAATAATTTTTATAAGGTTATAATATTTTATTTAGTTTCATTTCAATATTCTTCTTTTCATCTTTATCTTCTTTGTCTTTCAAAACAAATTTATCATATCCTCTTTTTACTAATATATAATAAGCTTCCCATACTTATTGAGGAATATCCATTTTTATTTGCCAGCCCTTTTCATAAAACAATTTCATTCTTTGAATGTCTCCCACAAGAACACTAACCCATTCCGTTTTGTTCCTTTTATAATATTCTTCACAATCAATATCTTCAGAGTTAATTATAACTTCATATTCTGGCATTATTTTCTTAAATGCTGCATATGTTCTTTTTTCATCATAAGGCTTGCATACAACTATGCACGATTTTACATTTAATTTTTCTTTTTCTATTAATTTCTTAGAAAATCTAAAGTTATCTCCTGTATTAGTTGATTGTTTTTCTAAATATATTCTTTCTTTTGGTACACCATTTTTTATTGCAATTTCTTCAAATTTCTCTGCCTCTGTTACATTCCATAATTTATATGTAATTTTGCCTAATCCCCCTGAAAATATAATTTTGTCAGCATAACCATCTAAATACAATTTTGATGCAACTTTAGCTACATTTGTATCCATAGTTCCTAATCCAATAATACAATCTGAAGGTTTCAATTTTTGATTCATCTTCATGTAATTCCATAAAACTTGAATTAATTTTAAATCTTCAATATTTTTTTCTATCATCATATATTTCCTCCAACTAATATATAGTACTCCTTTTATTCATATTCTATTAAATTTTCTCCATTATATTCAATTTTATTAAGCTGTTATTTTCTCTAAACTACTTATATAATCTAACACTATATTTATTGTTTCTTCGATTGGTATTCCTAACCAATTAACTTTTGGACTATTTAAATTATTACGATATCTTTGGGAATCAAGAGTTCCTTTCATTCTAGTTATAATATCTTGGATTGTATTTTCTCTGATTGTTTCATCTTTAAAAATTAATATTTCAATACAATTTATTAATTTCTCTTTATCTAATTTATTGTTTTCTATTAAATAGTAAAAATCAAATAAATCTTTATACCTTGTAGATCTAAATCCTAATTTCAAAAGTGATTTCAATTTCTCTGTAAAAATCTGCTCCATAGAATTAATTAATAAATTTGCACTATTTTTATATAAATCAAAACTAAAGCAATATTCCTCTTGTTCTAATTCAAATAATTTATGTACTCCTATATCTAGTTTTGTATGCATAGTATTTTCAAAATTATCATGTATCTTTAAATTAACTCTTTTTCCAGCATAATCTTGGTGATGTAATGGTACAATTTTACCCATGATATTTATCTTTATGCCATCATTTATATCACTTAATGTTTTTATGAAATTTTTTATAGATTTATCATCTAACGAATATTTTATAAAATCCAAGTCTAAATCTTGTGTTGCTCTACGTATATCATTTGATATACTGTGTATTACTACTCCACCCTTAATTGTTATATTTTTAGAAAATTTACTTTGAGATATTTTTAACAAAATAATATCTTGACAAACTTTTGACTCTGCTTCTTCAAATTCATATCCTAATTTTTGATATTTTTCAATTGCTTCTTCTATATTCACTAAAAGACCTCCATTTGTAGTATATTTGATAAACTCATATCATTCTTAAATAATGCTAAATATTCTTCTATTTTATACATATCTAGTTCATCTACAATTGCTCTATAATTAGATATGATTTCTTTATAATAGTCAAAAGGAATTTGTTTCTTTTTTCTTATTAATTCAATTAACAATCTTTCTCTGTCATAAATATTTATTACTCCATCATTTGTTTGCACATTTACCTTTCCTTGGTACAATATATCCTTTGACATAAATGTCTGAACAATTTTCTCATTATTTATTTTATCAGTATTTCTATCTGTCGCTAAATACACTTTACTTGGTATAACATCTGTCAAATTATAATAATAAAATGCACTATCCATTGTGATAACACTATTGGGATATTTTTTTGAATATATTACAAGTGGACTAACTATTTTTTTCTTTGAATATATTCCTTTATCTAATTTAAAAATTTCATTTTTATTCAATGCTTTCTTTAAATTGTAATCATTTCTATAAATTTCTATAATTTCTTTATAATTATATATCATATTTATCACCTATTATTATTTTAAAGTAAAACCACGCATTTGTCAATACATTTGCGTGGGTTTACTTTAATTTATTTCCATGAATTTTGACTATTATAATAAGCATTTTTTAACATTTCTAGCATTTGCTCACTTTGTTCTTCTCTTTTTCTTTTATCTTTTTTATATTCTTCTACAGTCCATTTCTTTAATCTTGAAATGGTTAGCTTTTTATTTTCATTTAATATATCCATGACATTTTTTATCATAACTATTTCTTTATAAGTAATTTCATTAGAAGATAACCATTGTGTATCTAACATAAATTCATATCTAACTTCTTTTTCTAAGCATATTGGCTTAGCCATTATTGTTATATTTCCAACCTCTACAAGAAACTCACATGAACTAAAATTTGTCTTCACCTTATATCCTTCTATTGCTTCTTTACTGATTTCTTGTTTTAAATCTTTTAAATTCATATATTCAGTTCCTCCTCTAATTACTAATAGGTATAGGTGTATAATCAATTGCATCACATGACACACAAATGTGATTTTCTTTATTAAATCTTTCGTCTAATGGTTTATCATGTATATGTCCAAAAACATTGATGCAATTTTCTTCTACTTCAATTGGTTCATGTGTTAAAATTAGATTATTCAAAACTAATCTCTTTTTATATACTTCATTAAATCCAACTTCTTTCCAACCATTTAATCCTCTTTTATAATCGTGATTTCCTCTTATTAATATTTTTGTACCATTTAATCTTCCGACTAATTGCTTTAATTCTTCTGTATTCCCAAATCCAACATCTCCTAAATGATAGACAACATCATTTTCATTAACAACCGAATTCCATTTGTTTATTATATATTCGTTCATTTCATTTGAATTTTCAAATGGTCTATTGCAATATTTAATTATATTTTCATGGTTAAAGTGTGGATCTGCTATAAAACATTTCATTCTCTCCCATTAATTCTTTATTACTATTTCTATATTATTATAATCATAATGAATTTCACTTAAAATCTGTATTAAAAAGTTCATTAAAGTCTCTGTATCATAATGCGTTTCTATATATAATTTTTCATTTAACTTTAATGGACTACGCATAGTCACATTGCTAGAAGACACTCTTGTTCTCTTTCTGCCTAATATCTTATCTCTCAACGCCATTAATCTATCTTCCATCTCTCTGTCTTTTAATACTTGTTTTAATATTTTTTCAACAACTATCTTCCATGTAGAAGCTGTTATACGTTCATTTGCTATTTTAACTGCAATTGGTTTCTTTCCCTTAAATCCTGTCGTATTTGTTATTGGATATACACTTTCATATTCTTTTTCATATTCATTACTTCCTGATTGTAAATCTTCTACTTTTCTTACAAGTTCATCAAATGTTGCATTAATCATAACAATAAGTTGATTTTGTTTTTCTCTAATATCATTTATTATATTCATACTATTCCTCCTTACTTTATACATTTTAGCACGTGCTAAAATGTATGTCAATACCTTTTTATACTTAAAAAAATAATTACTAGTTAGTAGTTTAATATAGATTATTTGCTAATTATTAACTAGTAACAAAAATAAAGTATTTCAAGCATACTAACTCGAAATACTTTACTTATTTTTATTTAATCACCAACCCCAACCTCACAATAGGATTTTTCTCTGCTAAAAAAACCTTCCTAATCTCAATACTTTCTAGAATCGGACAGCTAATAGCCTCCTCTACATGTCCATTTCTTTTACCGTTCTTTAGTGTTACATCCTTGTGTACTGTACTTTTTGAAATTCCAAACCTTTTTGCTGCTCCCCTTACAGTATCTCCACTATCTATTATATAATGTGCCAAATTCACTGCACGTTCTTCTATATATATTTTTCCCAAATGAAAAACCCCCTTATGAATTACCCTGTTTTGTACATTGTATTCAATGGAAGTTTATATTAGAACTTAAGTTAATTTGAGAAAGCTTTTTTACATACATTAAGCATATTCTAAAATTCAATTTTACTTTCTATCCATTTTTCTACCTCTTCTATATTTATTCTTATTTGTTCCATTGTATCCCTATCTCTTATAGTTACTGTATTATCTTGTAAAGTATCAAAATCTACTGTTAAGCAATACGGTGTTCCTATCTCGTCTTCCCTTCTATAACGTTTTCCTATACTTCCTGTTTCATCATAATCACACATAAATTTTTTTGATAAGCTAGAATAAATTTCTTCAGCTTTTAAACTTAATTTTTTTGATAATGGCAAAATTGCTATTTTATATGGAGCCAACGCTGGATGTAATCTTAATACTATACGATTATCATCTTCTCCTATTTCTTCTTCATTATATGCATTACATAAAAATGCAAGTGCTACCCTATCACATCCAAGTGATGGTTCTATACAATATGGTATATATCTTTCCTGAGTTTCTTGATCTAAATATATGAAATCCTCTCCTGAATAGTCCATATGACTTTTTAAATCAAAGTCTGTTCTATCTGCAATTCCCCATAATTCTCCAAACCCAAATGGAAATGCAAATTCTATATCTGTTGTTGCATTACTATAATGTGATAACTCTTCTTTTGAATGATCTCTTAATCGTATATTTTCCTCTTTCATTCCTAAATTTATTAACCAGTTCTTGCAAAACTCCTTCCAATATTTATGCCACTCTAAATCTGTTCCTGGTTTGCAAAAAAATTCTAGTTCCATTTGTTCGAACTCTCTTGTTCTAAATATAAAGTTTCCTGGTGTTATTTCATTCCTAAATGATTTTCCAATTTGTGCTATTCCCATTGGTAATTTTTTTCTTGTAGTTCTTAATACATTCTTAAAATTTATAAAAATTCCTTGTGCTGTTTCTGGTCTTAGATAAATCTCTGCTTTTGCCTCCTCTGTTACTCCTTGAAATGTTTTAAACATCAAATTAAATTTTCTTATTGATGTAAAATTTTCTTTTCCACAATTAGGACATGAAATACTATGCTCTTTTATATAGTCAATCATTTTTTCATCTGCCCATCCATCTACTATTTCTTCACAATCATTCTCATGCATCCATTCTTCTATTAGCTTATCTGCTCTATGTCTTGTTTTACACTCTTTACAATCTATTAATGGATCACTAAAACCTGCTATATGCCCTGATGCTATCCAAGTTTTAGGATTCATCAAAATTGCTGAATCTAAACCTACATTATATTTACTTTCTTGTACAAACTTTTTTAGCCATGCTTTTTTTATATTATTTTTCAATTCTACTCCTAGTGGCCCATAATCCCATGTATTTGCAAGACCACCATATATTTCAGATCCTGAATATACATATCCTCTTGACTTACATAAATTAACAATTTTCTCCATTGTTTTTTCCACCATAAAAATTCCTCCTTATTTAAATATATAAAAACTTTCATACCTAGCTTACATGCTAGGGACGAAAGTTTTACTCACGCGGTTCCACCCTAATTGGTATTTTATACCCTCTTTTACTTCTATTGCTCCAAAGCTCCCCATATATCTTTTATTACTAGATTTCACCAATCTTCTAGCTCTCTTTAAATAATACAATACACTTTTTCTTTTTCATCGCAATTTATTTTTTATATTATACCTTCTTATATACCTATTGTCAATAATTACTAAGTTTCTACTTCTTGTTTCAACACATTTTCTAAACTATTCTGATTTTTTATGCTTGTTGCAACTACTGTAATTATATATATCAATATTGAAATCGGCATTGTATATATACCTATTGGTAATTCTAATATAGTAATTATTGACCAATATACCCCTTGTATCAATAAAATATTTATAAATAATTCAAACATTATTTTTATAGAACCTAATTTCATATACCAAATACCTGTATAACCAATTATAAGAAGAGTTGCTATTATTATAGGTATTATATATGGTTTTAAAATATCTCTTGCTCTTATTTTCCCTATATTTGTTTTTGTAAGTATATTTTGTGTTTCTTCTAATTCATATTTTTCTATTAATTTATTCTTTAGCTCTTCTTCCTGTTCATCGGTTACTTCTTTTATATTAATAGATATTTCATCATTAAAATCACTTATTTTTTGATACTTTATTTCTTGATTTCCAAATACTTCTTGTGCTATGTTTTTTATATCCTCTATATTACATCCCTTTTCTATATATATGTCTAATTTTACATGATCTGCATACATAAGTGAAAAATTTAGTCGGAAGAAATATGTTGCTACTATTCCTAATAATGTTACAACTGTCATAACACTATATACTATTATCTTATTTTTCATCTTTTTTTCCATCTTTCTTCCCTCCTTATTCCTTAACTTTTTTGTTTACAAATAAATTTTTTGTAAATATATAGTTATATCCAAGTATAATAATAATCCCCCAAAACATTGTCATTCCTATACTTGCAACTTCAACCCAATTTGTAAAGGTAAAAGTTATTGCTATTATTAATAATGGAACTAAAATAGGAATTAATTTTATATATGTTTCTTTTATACTCTCTTTCATAGATTGCTTTGAATTATTTATCTTATTAAGTAGAATTTCTATAAACATTACTTGTAGAATTATTACTGTTATAATTCCAACTATTGCTTCTAATGATATTAGAACATTTGTATACCTTAGTGTAAGCAGAATAAATCCTATTAACCCAATTGTAGATATAATTGCCATTATTCCATTATCTTTATATTTTATTACAAAATATATGCCTGCTATAATAATAGGTATTATAAAAATAAATATCATATTTTTTAAAAGGTCTTCATCTATTGTTGTAGATATATATTGATTTTGTTTTAAATCATATTTTAATTCCATTTTTCCAGAATCTATAATTGCTGCCATATATCTAGCTTGTTCAATATATTGTGAAAGTTGTCCTTCGTCTGTTGTTGGTACTCCCATTGATAATGAAAGAATACCTGTTGTAATTTCCTCACTAAAATATGTATTTGTTAATTCTTGATCATCTACCTTTATAGATATGTTTTTGGTTTTTATATTTCCTTCTTCATCTGTTGATTGTATATATTTTTTTGTTATTTCCCTTAACTTTTCTTTTCCCTCTTTATTAAACTCCATACTTAAATATACACTAGTCCCTACACCTGTTTGTGAGGTTCCATATGCTGCTTTTGCTTCTTTTATATGAGAACTATTTAAAAGTACTTCCTTTGTTTCCGAATCTTGAATTTCAAAATTTCCTTTATATGTAAAATTTGATATAACGTCATCTGTTGTTGTATCTTCTGGAATCTCTATTATTATTTCTCCATTCTCATAGTTTTGTCTTATTTTATAGTCTTGTACACCTAATTTTTTTAACCTATTTTCTAATACCTGTTTTGCTTGTAAAAAATTTTCTTTTGTTAATAATTCATCTGGATTTACTTTCTTATCTTCATTTGTATATCCTTCCTTTAGTGTTCCATCTTCATTTTTTCCATCTTCTACTATATTCCCTTCTGAATCATATATAACTTCCTTTGTTGAAGAATCTAATTCTAGCTTTGTTACTCTTGCTCCTTTTAAATTTGTACTTAATAAATAATTTGGTAATATATTTATCCATCTATTTTTATCCTTTTTATTAATTCCTAAAAAAGATATTAAACTTATTGCTATTATTACTAAAATTATTAAAATCTTTACTAAGTTATTTTCTTTCATCTTTTGATCATTCCTTATATAATTATTTAGGTTTTTATGGTTTTACCTATAAACCTTTATAATAATTTTGTATTATTAATAACTAATTCAAACCAAACTCCTAAAAACTTTGCTGCATATTTACTCATCATTGTCCTGTCCATAAATATTTCAAAATAATCTAATACTGGACATATATCTGTATCTATATTAATGCTTAATATTACCTTTTTATTTACATTATCCAACTCTAAATTTGTTTTTGTAACTGCATAATTAACTCTATCATGTATACCAAATGTTGATATATTTTTATTTACTACTCTATCTCTATGAACATCTGATTTATCAGCTAATATAAGAGCTGCTGAAATATCACTTACTGCTGTTCCTGTTTTTTCATCATGATTTCCTATTGCCATCATGATCTCTGTTCTATCTTTATGGTTCATCCCCATGTCTTTTAAAATTCTATATGCAAGTAATGCTCCTGATTGTGCATGATCTACTCTATTTACACAATTTCCAATATCATGTAAATATCCAGCAATTTTTGCAAGTTCTATTCTGTCTTCAGAATATTCAAATGTTTTTAATATATCCGCTGCTCTTTTTGATACAATACTTATATGTCTTATTGAATGCTCTGTATATCCCAATACATCTAAATGTCTTTGTGTCCCCTCTATTAGTGCTTGCACTTCCTCATTATTTCTTACATCTCGTAATGTTATCATTCATACCTCCATAAAGTTTTTATCTTAATATACCACTTTTTAATTTAATTATACACTAGAAGTATTCTATATCAAAAAAGATTACTTTTCAAGTATTCTTTTAATTATTAATTAATATTTTTTATTATAGTATTTAATTAACTTCTTCCCTAATTTATTAACTTTTTATAATATTTCCAAGCCAAAATACGAGCTACTGCTTTATCAATATCTTTTTGAGTAATCTCTCCATTTTCTAGTGATTGTTTTACATTTTCTATTATTATCTCATAATTTACTTTTGTATTGTCAATTTTATTTTTTGTATTTTTATCAATAGAAATAATAATCATATCATTTCCAGCTAGAATGGCTTTAATAATAGCTTTTGGAATTGTATATTGCTTTTGTATTGCTTCCATAGCAATATCATCTGTAATAATAATTCCAGTAAATTTTAGTTCATTTCTTAATAAATTATGTATTATTTTTGAAATGGATGAAGGATTTTTATCATCTATAGATTTCACTATATTATGACTAACCATGACTACTTCTGCTCCTGCCTCAATTCCAGCACGAAATGGTTCTAAATCATTTTTATAAATATCTATATAACTTCTTTCATCTACTGAACTATTTGTATGTGTATCTTTATTATCTCCATAACCTGGAAAATGCTTTAGAGTATAAGATACTTTATAATTCTTACTAATATTAATCACAGTTTTTGCATATTTAGATGTTAATTCTTTTCCTTCCTGTAGTGTCCTTTTATACATATAGTTTTTTGGATTTATAGATATATCTACAACAGGTGCAAAATTAAGATTAATTCCTAACTCTTCTAACAAAATACTTTTACATACTGTATCTTCCTCAATAGCTTCTAATCCTCCCTTCCTATATATATCACTTGGGCTTTTAAATGATTCTTTAGCAAGATTTGGATTATTACTAACTCTTACTACATCTCCTCCTTCTTCATCTACTGCTATCAATAATGGAATTTTAGAATTTAACTGAAAATCATTAATTTCTTTTTTTACTTGTTCTTTTGTCTTATTATTAAAGAAATCTTTAAAAAATAGATATCCACCAAATTGATACTTTTTTAACTCCCCTATGTCACTATTTGTAGATATTCCTATTATAAATAATTGTGCTATTTTTTCTTCTAATGATAGCGTCTGTATTTTTTGATTTGCTTTTTCATTATATGCACTAAATATTTCATCTTCAATATCTGTTGCACTTGTTTTTTTTACTGGTAAATTCTTCTCTTCTTTAAAAAAAAAATTACTTCCAATTACTACTAATATAAGTAAAATACCAATCATTAGAATACATATACCTGTTTTTATCATAATCTATTAACCTCTTTCATTTTATAAATATGTTATATATTTTACTTTATTCCCATATGTAATGTATATTTTAATATCCTAAATGTAAAATTAAAGACAGCATAGTTTTCAAACTATACTGTCTTTAATCAAAAATATAACTTTATACTAAATATCCCTATTGAACACTTCTTGGATCTATTGCAACTCCATCTTTTATTATTTCAAAATGCAAATGTGGTTCATCTGCTATTTCAAAAGTAGCAGTATTTCCTACTGTTCCTATGCTTTGTCCACTTTTTACTTCTTCTCCTATTTGTACAAATTCTGAAGTTAGTAAATTAGCATATAAACTTTCATATCCCTCCTGATGTTCTATTATTATAGATAATCCATATCTAGGATCATTTTTTATTGATTTTACTTTTCCATCTGCTGCTGCTTTTACTATTGTTGTTTTCTCTGCTTTATAGTCTATTGCTGTATGTGTTGTCCATTCTTGCAATGTCTGTGAATACACTAAATTATCTTTTGCAAATTCTTTTATTATTTCTCCTTCAACTGGTTGTATAAATTTAATTTCTTCTTTTTTAACTTCTGTTTCTTCCTTTTTTACTTCTTCTTTTTTAGTTTGTGCTTGTTTAGTAGATTTATTTGTTGTTACTGTATTTTTACTACTATTTGTACTTGTTTGTGTTTTGTTTTTTGATTCTGGTATTATTGGTATATCTTCTATTTGATTTTTAGATTCCTCTACAGATTTTCCCATTTGTGTACTAGCTGTTTCTGTATTATTTTGTATTAAATCTGCAATCTTTGTAGTATCTATTTTACTTTGCTTTTCCATATTACTATCATATAGCACAAAGGCAATAGCAAAAACAAGAATTCCTATTGCTAAAATACTTCCCCCTATATAAATAAGACTTTTATTTTTCTCTCTTTTTTCTAATTTTCTACTATCTCTTCTCATTATAACTCCTCCCAAATTTTATTATTTAGTAAGAGTATTTCCTTATTTTAAAAATTTATACAATTTTTATTACATATCTTTTATTTCTACTCCTGTATAATAATGTTTTATTATTTCTTCATAGTTTTTACCTTGTTTAGCAAGTGCATCTGCTCCTGTTTGACTCATTCCAACTCCATGTCCATAACCTATTACTTTAAATATTATTTTATCTTCTTCTATTTTAAAATCAAAATTTGTTGATCTTAAACCTAGTATAGTTCTTGCCTCAACTCCTGCTATTTCTATATTGCCTATTTTTAATGTTTTTACCCTACCACTTTGTGTTTTTTCTTTTATTTGAACACAATCTTGAGCATTAAAATCTATTTGTATTTCTGTATATTTTTGTTTGATTTTTTCTTTAAATTCTTCTTTTGTTAAATTAACTTCTGAACTATATTGTGAATATTCTTCTTCTCCTGAAGTTTGTACTGTCTGTAAGTATGGATAATTACTTCCCCCCCAAACATTTAATGGTATTTCTGTTGTCCCCCCACTATTGGAATGAAAAAAAGCATTTATTGGTTCACTATTATATGTTATAATCTTTCCCTGAGTTGAATTGACCACACTTACTATTTTATCCCAATTACTTTGTCTTATATTTTCATCCCACCTAGCTAGTCTGTCTTCTTTTGAAATCCAAGCTTGACAACAGTCCGAACTATCACATATATCTGCTTCTCCATGTTTTTTTTGATTACTTACTATTTTATATATTGTATAAGTTCTTGCTACTGCTGCTTGTGCTTTTAGTGCTTCTATATGAAAATCAGCTGGCATTTCAGCTGATACTACATGATATAAATATTCATCTAAATTTACTTCTTCTATTTGATTTGTTTTTGTATGTAATAGTTTTATTGTATTATAATTTTTATAATCATAATTATTCTCGATACTTTCTATCTTTTCTTCTTTTTCTATATTCACAGCAACCTCTGATGAAGTTTCTTTTGTTTTTCTATTTGAGGTAAATATAATTGGAATTGCAAAACATACAAAAATTACAATTAATACATAACTTAATATTTTTTTCATATCTCTTCCTGTTAATTTTATTTAGGTTTTTTATGGGATTTTCCTATAACCCTTTATATTTGACTTTAACTTGTTAATTTTAATTTCATATTGTGTAAAATCTTTTTTTCTATTCTAGATACTTGTACTTGTGTTATACCCAAAACCTTTGCAACTTGTGCTTGTGTTTTGTCTTTGTAAAAGCGAAGCATAATAATCTGTTTTTCTCTATCATTTAAGTTTTTTATTAATTCACTTATTGCTATTTTATCTGTTATCATACTTGCCTCATCTTTATTTGTACTTATTTTATCAATTAAAGTTCTATCATCATCTGATGATGTTGTGCTTTCTTCATATATTGAAGATACTGGTTTTAAACAGTCTAATGCAAATGTAATTTCTTCTTTTGGAATTTTTAATTCTTTTGAAATTTCTGATATTGTTATTTCTTCACCTGTTTTATTTAAATGCTGTTTTTGTAATTCTAATATTTTAATTGCTAATTCTTTAGTACTTCTACTAACCTTTATTGCTCCATCATCTCTTATAAATCTTTTTATTTCTCCTAATATATATGGTACTGCATATGTAGAAACCTGTACTTCAAAATTTGTATCAAATCTTTTTATTGCTTTTAAAAAACCCATACAGCCTATTTGGTAGATATCTTCTGTTTCATATCCTCTATTGGTAAATCTTTTTACAATGTTCCATATTAATCCTTTATTATTATTAATTAAATTGGTCATTGCTCCTTGATCACCTTTTTGGGCTTTTTGTATATCTAGTATATTATTTTCATACATATGTAACTCCCTCTTTATTTATTCTTTTGTTTATCCTCTAAAGGAACTGAATATTTTAGTTTGTAATTTCTCATTTCCTTCTTTACTTTCTTGTTTTTTTATAATTTTCTTCATTGTAACTTTGGTACCTAAACCTAATATAGATTCTATTTTTACATCATCCATAAAACTTTCCATAATAGTAAATCCCATGCCTGAACGTTCTAAATCTGGTTTAGATGTATAAAGTGGCTCCTTTGCCATATCTACATTTTCTATTCCTTTACCTTCATCTGATATTTCAATTACTATTGTATTTGCAAAAATTTTGCAATTTAAACTTATAATTCCTTCTTCATCTTCATATCCATGTATAATACAATTTGTTACTGCTTCTGATACTGCTGTCTTTATATCTGCTAATTCTTCAATAGTTGGATCTAATTGTGACACAAAAGCTGCTACACTTATACGTGCAAATGCTTCATTATTAGATTTACTATAAAATTCTAATTTCATTTCATTTTCATATAAACTTTTCACTAAACTTTCCTCCTTATTTCTTGTATTAGTGTTTATAATATTTTTTATATTTCATTAGCTAATGTTTTTAGCATTATTTCTTATTGGTATTATTTTTAATAAACCACACATTTCAAATATCTTTTTAATACTTGGCTTTACATTTATTATTTCTGATGTTCCTCCTAACATTTTCATCATTTTATATCTCCCTATTAACATTCCAATTCCCGCACTATCCATGAAAGTAACTTTATTAAAATCAAATATAATTCTTTTAGGCATATATCTTTGAATTTCATTATCCATTTTCCTCCTTATTTTCTCTGTTGTATGGTGGTCAATCTCTTCTGTTATCTCAAAAAACAGTTGCTTGTCCTTTTCTTCATATTTTGTATTCAAACTAACTCCTCCTTATCTTTTGTTTTTTTCATTATAACTCCTATGGCAATATTTTCCAATAGCGAATAAATAGAAGTTTTAGCGATTTATGAGAAGTTTTCGACAAATAATTATTAATGTTTGTAAAATAAAATAGACTAATTCTTATTCTGAATTAATCTATTTTATGAATTCTAAAAGGTTGTAGTTTGTTTTTTATAGAATATCTTGACTATTTATCTATAAATCTATACTATTAAATAATCCCTCTTAAGCTAAAGTTAAGAGGGATTATTTTAATATTGTGTTATAATATGTTTATTAGTTACACTATTTGCTCCTAAACAAGTTGTTATCTCAGCATTTGCTCCTATTGAAACTACAGGACGAAGATTATAGCCAAGTGTCTGTGGATGACTATTAGCTGTAGTAGTTAGCCAGTTAAGTTTTATAGCAGTTCCACCAATAAAATATCCAAATGTCGAATGAACTGGTCCACACCAAGTATAACGTGAAGCTATCCAATATACTGTTGATGCAGTTAATGGCTTTACTCCCTCTCCAAATGTCGCAACATCTATAGCTGGTAATTCATACCCTGTTTGCGTAACTGTTAATCCTACAGAATCTGCTCTTTCATAAGTATTTGTAGTTAAACCATTTTCATATCCACTATAACTTTCAGATGGCCCAATCCCCTCTGTTTGAGGTGTGGTAGAATTAATTCCTGCTCCTTTTTCATATTGGTATATATCTGGATAATATGAATTTGTTGCATAAAATTTTGATCCTCCATAGATTATTCCTGGTTCACTAGTATATTTATCTCTAACTTCCCTTCCTGAATCAGTTAGCCATTCTTCAAAATCTTCTTTTCTTATACTTCTTGCTATAATTCCTTTGCTAGTTTTACTGTACAAGCTTTTGCATATATCATTCATTAAATATACCCCATTATTATATCCTTTATGAACTCCTAAATATAGATATGCACTTGTTGGACTTCCTATTAAATCCATACTTCCATCATCATATATTCTTAATATTTGCCAATTTAAATTTTCTTGTGTTAGTGATGTAGAATTATTTTGTGCTCCTGTATTATCTAAAGATAATTTTGTATATGGTTGTGCTGAATCTGGCTCATAAGATATATAGTCTCCTACTTTTAGTCCTGATCTTTTTTCATATTTATCTACATTTACTGAATGTATTATACTATAATCTTTTCCTCCTACATTTCCTACAATAGTAAATTTATAGATTCCATTTTGTGTAATTGGAGTGACATAAATTCCATTCAATAATGTTGGGGTTCCTTTATCACAAGTTACTGATTTTATTGTTCCTTCCTTTATACTGGCTTTAAAACTTATATATAATTGTCTTCCTTCTTCCACGCTATCTGATTCTATTGAATTTCCTGTTCCATCACTATTTTCTACTACTTTCACTTCTGTCACTTCTGGTTGATGTGTAATTTCTGGCTTATTTGATTCTATAAATTCTACTTTACCATCTTTATCTATTTCAAAAGAATAATCAAATACATTTACTATTATTGGAAAGTCTTCTCCAACTATTGTTGCTTCTGGAATATTTTCACTTATATTATTTTTTAATATATCAAGTTCTAATTTTCCTTCATTATTGTAGCTTCCTAATACTACTAATTCTATTCTTTCCTTAATTGCTTCTAATTCATATTTCTTTGCTGCTTCTGTTGCTATTTTTATAAGTCCATTTTCTCCAATTAATAGATTAATTGTTATTCCTGCCAAAATTAAAAGTATAATTATTGTAATTATTAATGCCACTAATGTAATTCCATTTTCTTTATTTGTTTTCATTTGTATCTCCTTATATTATTTTTTTCTATTTTACACTACTTTATATTTATTGTAAATAAATATTATAATTATATTTTACATAGCTGCTCACTAGATAATTCAAAATAAAATTCTACTCCATTTTCATGATTTATTACTCCATAATCTTGGTTATAGTTATTCATTATTGCTTTTACTAGTGATAGCCCAATTCCTGTTCCACCTTCTTGTCTATTTCTTGATTCATCTATTTTATAAAACCTATTCCATATTCTTGTTAATTTTTCTTCATCTATATTTTCTCCTGTATTAAATATTTTTATTCTTACTACATTCTTTTCTTTATTTATTGTATTTGTTATCCTTATTATCTTTTTCTTATTTACTTCTTTTACATGTTTTATTGCATTTGTAAAATAGTTTGTCACTACTTGTTCTACATAAAAATCATCTGCATATACATAAATTGGTACTTTATTATCAAATTCTACCTCTATTTGTTTTTCTTCTAACATTACTGTAGACTTTCTTATTACTTCTGTTATTAGCTCCTGTATGTCAAATCTTTTATTGTTAAACTGCCTTTTTCCATATTCTAATTTCATTAGTTCTAATAGTTGTTTTACTAATTTATCCATTTTATTTGCTTCATCTAGTATTACTTCTGAATAAAAATTTCTACTTTCTTCATCTTTATTTACATTTTCTATTAGTCCTTCTGCATATCCTTGTATTAGTGCTATTGGAGTTTTTAACTCATGTGATACATCCTGTATAAATTGTTTTCTCATTTCATCTATTTGAGATTTTTCTTCTATATCCTTTTCTAGCTCAATATTAGTATTTCTTAGTTGTCTTATAGTTCTTTCCAATTTGTCTGACATTGTATTTATACTTTTTCCTAAGTTATTTATTTCATCATCTATATCAGTTATATTATATTTATGACTAAAATCTAGTTTTGACATTTTTTTTGCTATATTATTTAATTCTAATATTGGAGTAGTAAATCTTCTAGATATGATCGATACTACTATTCCACCTACAATTATTGTAAATCCTCCTATTAAGTATAAAAAATTATTTGATATTTTTACACTTTCATGTATAGAAGCCACTGGCATTCTTATATAGAGTTTATATCCATTATCTAATGTAGCATGACATAGAATAAATGTTAAACCGATTTTTTGAGTCTTCTATTTTTTGTATCGTAACTTTATCATTTCTTAATATTATATTTTCATTTTTTGCTACCATATTAGTTATTGAGTTAATTGAATTAATTGTGCTTAAAAAATCTCTATTTATGGAATATATACTAACATTTTTATCTGTTTTTACAACTATATCAAAGTTATTATTAATTGCTATTTTTTCTAATTCTAGTTCTAAATTTATGTTTAAATCTTGATTAGTATAATAATTGTTTAAAGTTTCATATACTGATACTAGCTTTCTTTGTTTTGAATATAGATAGAAGGTTTCTAATATAAAGTTATTTGTGATTATTAGAAATGCAATTATTATAATGACTACAATACACAAAGTTAAAAATAGTTTTACTCTTATTGATTTTAATTTGTTCTTTATGTTATCCAATTCTATTTCACCTCAAATTTATATCCTATTCCTCTCATTGTTTGAATATATTTTCCTTTTTTTCCTAATTTATGTCTTATCTTTTTTATATGACTATCTATTGTTCTAGAATCTCCATAATAATCATAATTCCATACATTATTTAATATTTTATCTCTTGATAATGCTATTGCTTCATTATCTACTAAATATTTTAATAGTTCATATTCTCTTAAACTCATTTCTACATCTTTCCCATCTATTTTCACAGTTCTTCCATCAGCATCTATTACAATTCCACCATAATCTTTTATATCATTTTGTATTGGTTTTGTTCTTTTTAGTATTGCTTCTACTCTTGCTACTAGTACTTTAGGACTAAATGGTTTTGATATATATTCATCAACTCCTAACTCAAATCCAAATAATTCATCTTGTTCTTCTCCTCTTGCTGTTAACATTATTATTGGTACTTTAGAAGTTTGTCTGATTTGTCTTAGCACTGACCAGCCATCTAATTTAGGCATCATTATATCTAAGAGAATAATATCTATTATATTTTGCTTTTCTTCAAATACTTCTAATGCCTCTTCACCATTTTCTGCTTCTAATACTGAATATTCCTTTTGAACTAAAAAATCCTTTATTAATTTTCTCATTCTTACTTCATCATCTACTATTAACACGGTTCTATTGTTCATGTGTATTTCACTCCTTGTTTGTTTTCATAAATATTACATATTATATTTTTTATATGTGTCTAAATTGTGAAAATAGCGTATACTTTTTATTAGTTTTATATAATCTTTATTCATTTAGTTTCACTCTTTGTTTTCCTATAAGTTCTTCAAATTCTTTTAATATATTTTCTGTTATATATATTCCCCCACATGCCTTTTCTTCTTCTTTTTCTTTTATGTTTATTGATATGTTATTTTTATCTCCTGAAAAAAACTTTATAGCACCTCTTAATTGTGCTTTTTTTTCTTCTTCTAAATCTGTTATATCTATTGTTAAGCTTTTACTAGATTTTTGTCCAAATTTTGTAATTCTATTTGCAATAATTTTTGTTTCCTCATCTTCTCTAATACTTAATCTTCCTTCAATTAATACTATTTCATCATTTAATAATAGATTATAAGAGGCTTGATAACAATTTTCAAATGCTATTACTTCTATTTGCCCATATAAATCTTCTATTGTAATAAATGCCATTATTTTATTTGTTTTTGTATATTTTTTCTTTATGCTATTAATAATTCCTGCAATTTTAACTATTTGACCATCTCTATACTCTTCTACTATTTGCTCATCTTTTATCTGTTCTCTTAGATTTTTTAGTTGCATTGTGTTAACATCAGTATTGTTTTCTATTTGTTCTTTTATATTTTCTAATGGATGTCCTGATATATATAATCCTAACATTTCTTTTTCCATATATAGTAATTCTTTTTTAGTAAATTCTTTTAAGATTTTATATGTATATTTTATATCATTTATCTCTTCATTTTCTACATCTAAGTCAAACATTGTAACCTGTCCTTTAAAAGCTCTTTTAGAAGATGTTTGAATTGTATCTAAAATGTTTTCAAAAGATTCAATTAATGTACTTCTAGTTTGTTCAAATTCATCAAAAGTTCCTGCTTTTATTAAACTTTCTATACATTTTTTGTTAACAGCTTCATTTGATAATCTTTCACAAAAATCTGTAAAATTTTTGTAATCTCCTCCTTTATTTCTCTCTGTAACTATTGCTTCTACTGCCCCTATTCCAACATTTTTTATACTTCCCATACCAAACCTTATTTTTCCATCATCTACTGTAAATTTTGTGTAGCTTTTGTTTATACTTGGTTTTAATATATCTATCTTTAATCTTTTACATTCATCTATATATCCTGGTATTTTATCTAAATTGCCCAAAAAACTATTTAATGTCGCAGCCATAAATTCCTCTGGGTAATATGCTTTTAAGTATGCAGTTTGATATGATATAACAGCATATGCTGCAGCATGCGATTTATTAAAAGCATATTTTGCAAATTCTGCCATCTCATCAAATATATGGTTTGCTGATACTTCATCTATCCCATTTCTTACACAACCAGGTATTTCTATTTGACCGCTTTCATCTAATTTTCCATGTATAAAATATTGTCTTTCTTTTTCCATAACATCTAGTTTTTTCTTTCCCATTGCACGTCTAACTAAATCTGCTCTTCCAAGTGAATACCCTGCTAAGTCTCTTACTATTTGCATTACTTGTTCTTGATAAACCATACAACCATATGTTACATTTAATATTGGTTCTAATGATGGATGTGTATATTCTGCATGTTCTGGATTTAATTTATTTTTTATATATCTTGGTATTTGATCCATTGGTCCTGGTCTATATAGTGAAACTCCTGCTATTATATCTTCTAAACTATCTGGTTTTAGCTCTTTCATAAAATTAGTCATACCTTGACTTTCAAATTGAAATATACCTTGACTTTCTCCATTTCCCCATAATTTATATACCTTTTTGTCTTTCATTTCTTTATCAAATTTTACTTCTATGTCTCTATGTTCTTTTATTAAATTAATAGCATCTTGTATAACAGTTAAAGTACGAAGTCCCAAAAAGTCCATTTTAAGAAGTCCTAACTCTTCTAAAGTGGTCATAATATATTGTGTAGTTATTGTTCCATCTTTTGTATTTACATATAATGGTACATAATCCACAACTGGATCTTTTGTTATAACTATACCACATGCATGAGTAGATGCCTGTCTTGGCATTCCTTCTAATGCCATAGCAATATTTAATAGATTTTTAACTTCTTCATTTGATTTATATAATTCATCTAATTCTCTATTTTGTTCTAATGCCTTTTTTATTGTTATGTGTAATTCATTTGGTATCATTTTAGCAAGTTTGTCTGCTTCAGCATATGAAACATCTAATACTCTTGCTACATCTCTTATTACCATTCTTGCAGACATTGTTCCAAAAGTAATGATTTGTGATACATGATCTTCTCCATATTTATTACATACATAGTCAATTACTTCTTGCCTTCTTTCATAACAAAAATCTATATCAAAATCTGGCATACTAATTCTTTCAGGATTTAAAAATCTTTCAAAAAGTAAATTATATTTTATTGGATCAATATCTGTAATACCTATTGCGTATGCGAGTATAGATCCAGCTCCTGAACCACGTCCTGGTCCTACTGGTATTCCTACCGATTTTGCATAATTTATATAATCCCAAACAATTAAGTAATAGTCTACATATCCCATTTTGTTAATTACATTTATTTCATATTCTGCTCTTTGTAATATTTCTTTACTTGGATTTTTTCCATATCTTTTCTTTATCCCATCATCACAAAGTTTCTTTAAATACTCATAATGAGATCCAAATTCTTTTGGAACATTGTAATTTGGCAATATAGTATTTCCAAATTCAAAATTAACATTGCATTTATCTGCTATTTTAACTGTATTTTGTATAGCCTCTGGAATATTTTTGAAATATTCTATCATTTCTTGTGGAGATTTTATATATAACTCATCTGTCTCAAATTTCATTCTATCTCCATCATTCATTTTCTTTCCAGTTTGAATACACAATAAAACTTCATGATTATATGAATCTTCTTTTTTTAAATAATGTGCATCATTTGTAGCAACTAATGGAATATCTAGCTTGTTTGCCAATTCAATCAATTTCTGATTTGCAAGTACTTGTTCTTTTAATCCATTATTTTGTATTTCCAAGTAATAGTCTTCCTTAAATAGATCTTTATACCATAAAGCAACTTCTTCTGCTTTTTTCATATCATCTTTTAGAATTGCTCTATTTACTTCACCTGCAAGACATGCACTACAACATATAAGTCCTTCATGATATTTCTTTAGCATTTCTTTATCTATACGTGGTTTATAGTAAAATCCTTCTACAAATCCTATAGACACAAGCTTTGTAAGGTTTTTATATCCTTCATTATTTTTTGCAAGTAATATTAAATGATTGTTAAAATCTATATTAGCTTCTTTATCAAATCTACTTCTATTTGATACATACACTTCACAACCTATAATAGGTTTTATTCCTTCTTTTGTACATGCTTTGTAAAAGTCGATAATTCCATACATAACTCCATGATCAGTAAGAGCAATTGCATTCATCCCAAGTTCTTTTGCTCTTATTGGTAAGTCTTTAATTCTATTTGCTCCATCTAGTAAACTATATTCACTATGAACATGTAAATGAACAAATTCTGACATCTATTACCTCTCTTTCTACATATCTTTGAATATATATTATTATAGTATTTTTATTAGTTCTCCCATATCTTTTGTTTGTACTTGTGGTATTTTTGTTATTTCAAATTTTGATATTTTGTCTCCAAATGCTATTTCTACAATATCTCCTACTTTTACTTCATAGCTAGGTTTTACTTGTTTTCCATTTACTATTACTCTCCCATTATCTGCTACTTCATTTGCTACTGTACGTCTTTTTATTACTCTTGATATCTTTAGGAATTTATCTATTCTCATTTTTATCTCCTTTATATTATAAAGTATTTTTCATATTTTTTCCAAAGTTGTTTATAAATATCATCTTCTATTACTCTAAAGTTTTTTTCTATTTTGCTTTTTTTCTCTTTTCCATATTTCTCTTTCATTAATTTTATTCCTTCTTTTACAAATTTCACTTTTATATTTTCATTTTTTACTATTGTGTAATAGCATAGATTTACCCATACTGGTGATCTTTCCAAAATTCCACTTCTTTTTATTATCTCTTTTAGTTCTTCTTTGTTATACTCTATCTGTCTTGTTATTATATCTAACTTATTATCTTTTATTTCTATTATTGTGTATTCTGATTTATTTTGTGGATTATCATGTGTTCCAATTACACCTGCTTGTACTAAAATTTTGTTATTAATTTTTATGTGGTCTGCTTTTTCATGACTGTGTCCAAATATTAATATATCTTCTTTTAGTTCTTTTGATATTTTATCTACTAGTTGTTTATCATATAAGTCTATTATATCACTTATATGATATAAAGAACCATGTACTACTTTTATATTATAATTCTGTATTTTTATTTCAAGTGTATCTTTTAAGTTCTTTATATATTCCATATTTTCTTTTGTTAATATTTCATAATTATATATGAAGTCTATATTTTGCATTAGATTCCACATTTCTTCTTGTTTTGTTTTATCATAAAGTTCTATATATTTTTCTCTATTTCCTTTTATTACATATGGAGTTAAAGGTTTTATTATATCTATTACCTCATTTGCAGCAGGAAAATCTGTTATTAAATCTCCTGCTATTATATATTCATCCACATTATTTTTTTTTGCATCTTTTATTGCTGCTTTTAATGCTACTATGTTTCCATGTATATCTGATAATACGGCTATTTTTATATTTATCACCCCTTATATACTTTTTATATTTATATCATATTTTTAATAATTAGTAAATATTGTGCAAAAAGTGTAGAAGTAAATTATATTTATTATAATCTACTTCTATCTTTTTAATACCTATTTCTTCTACAATTACAGCAATTGTTTCTTCCCATATTTGTAATAGGTTGATTTATATTTAATTGGTTTATATTATCTAAATTAGTATTTATACTTCTACAATTACAGTTGTTATTATCATTTTTACAATTATAAAATCTTTCTATTATTCTACAGATTAAATCTGTTAAAAGTGCACTTATATATGCAAGTATAGTATATATAATTACATATACTAAATAGCTGGCATCAAAGATTGCAAATGCTACTATCAAATATATTGAAAAAAATACTGCTGCAACCAGAACTGGACATTTTAGTACTTTTTGCAATACTACTGCTAATATAATTGTAGCAAGTGGTAATGCAAAGAATATCAATAAAGTATTCATATATTTCTCTCCTATCTGTATGTATTTTTCTTCTATAATATATTATGAATACTTCTTTACTTACGTTACTTTATTTTATAATTACTTTTTATTTATATTCTACTTTTACTAAATATAATGCATGTGCTGGTAATGTTTTTCCAGCTAATTGCCTTTGTTTATTTTTTATTATTTGTGGAATTTCATCTTGTGATATTTTTCCCATTCCAACCTCTAGTATAGTACCTGAAATAATTCTTACCATATTATATAAAAATCCATTTCCTGTAAGTTCTATATATATTTTATCTTCTTTTTCTATAACTTCAGCATTATATATTGTTCTTATACTACTTTTAGCACTAGTACCGCTTGCTTTAAAAGCTTTAAAATCATGTTCTCCTTCAAAATGTTTTATTGCTCTTTTCATATTTTGTATATCTAATTTTTGTGATATATGATATTCCAGTCCTCTGTATATTGCTGTCCCTTGCTCTGAATTATTTATTATATATCTATATGTCTTTTTCTTGCAATCATATCTTGAATGAAAACTCGCTTGTACTTCTTCTGCTTTTTTTATCCTAATACTTTTCTTTAATTTAGAGTTTATTGCTATTGCAATTTTATTAATTGCTATATTTGTATTTGTCTTAAAATTGGCAACTTGTTCTAATGCATGTACTCCTGCATCTGTTCTTCCTGATGCATTTAGCTCTACATGTTCTCCTGTTATAGCAAATATTGCATTTTCAATGGTTCCTTGTATATTAGGTCTATCTTTTTGCTTTTGCCATCCATTAAAGTCTTTGCCGTCATATTCTATAGTTAGTTTTATATTTCTCATTATCTTCTTCTCCTGATATTGTTTATACTAGTTTTTGGCATTATATAATATTGTTGACAAAGTGTAAAGTTTTTTGATTTAATATAATGGTATATTATTTGAAATTGATAGGTGGTGTTTTTATGATTCGTTTAGTTGCTACTGATTTAGATGGTACTTTAGTGGATCATAATAATTTTATTTCTATAGATAATTTAAATGCTACAAAAGCTATCTACGAAAAAAATATAAATCTAGCTATTTGTACTGGTAAAACTTATTCTATTTCTAAGGATATTTGTAATAAATGTAATGCTTCTTATGGCATTTTTGGAAATGGCACTCAAATAATTAATCTTGAAACTGGTGAAGAAATTTACTCTCATTCTCTTACACCTTCTGATTTTTCCTTATGTTATGATATTGCAAAAAAGCATAAACTTCATATTCATTTTTATACTGATAACAGTGTTGTTTCTGAAGAGCTCAAATATATGGATTTAAGAAATTTTACTATATCTAAGAAAAATCAGTCTAACGGTATAACTTTTAATATTGTAGATAATATTAAAAATTTTGTTGATATTAATAAACCTAAAATTTTTAAATTGATTATTTCTAGTGATTCTACTTTAATTAATGTTCAAACTGAACTTTCACAAAAACTTAATCTAAATTTTAACTTAGTACAAAAACGTGGAAAATATAAAGATTTTGTTATTAATAAAGAATATGATTATATAGATATTACACCTGCAAATCTTGGAAAAGCTACAGCTCTTAGCTATCTTAGTAATTTTTTATCTGTTAATACCTCTGAAATTATGGCTATTGGTGATAATAAAAATGATATTGATATGCTTAAATTATCTGGTATTAGTGTAACTCTTGCTGATTCTTATGATGAAGTAAAACAAATAGCTTCTTATACTACAAAAAATTCTGTAGCTGAAAGTGGCTTTGCTGAAGCTGTTCAGAAATTTGTATTATAATAATTATATATTTTCATGTTCTAAAATAAATAAAAAGTATATTAGTAACTTACACACTAATATACTTTTTATTTATTTAGTATTATTTATTTTCTTTACTTTATTTTTTAAAGCCATTTTTATAGTTTTTAACTTACTAATTTTTTCTATACTCTCATTAGTAAATCTACTTGTAACTACACTCTTTATTAAAATCTTTTTTAGAGCTTCTTCTTTTACATCTGCGATAAGTGTTCCATCTCTTGCTATTGATACTTTTCCAGTTTCTTCTGATACTACTATTGCCACTGCATCAGATTCTTTAGATATGCCTATTGCTGCTCTATGTCTTGTCCCTAGCTCTTTTGCTATGTCTGTATCATTTGCAAGTGGTAACATACAAGCTGCTGACGCTATTTTATTACTGCTTATTACTACTGCCCCATCATGTAATGGTGTGTTTGGTACAAATATATTAACTAATATCTGTGGTGATACTTCTGAGTCTATTGCTATTCCTGTTGCTATTATATCTTTTATTTGTATGTCTCTTTCTATTACTATTAAAGCTCCTGTTTTTGCTTTTGAAAGTTCTTGTGCTGCTATTATAATTTTATATATATCTTCTTTAGTTTTAGTCGCAATGTCTTTATCTATGCCAAAAAATCTTGTAAATTTATTTGTTCCTAATTGTTCTAAAGCTCTTCTTAGTTCTGGTTGAAATATTACTATTAATGCAAATACTCCCCAAGTCATTATTGAATTTAATATAAAGTTTAATATTTTTAATTCCAACATTCCACTTATCGCTGTTACAATAATTAACAACATAATTCCTTTCAAGAGCTGCCAAGCTCTTGAATTTTTTGCAAATTTTATTAGTTTTATTATAAGAAATATTACTATTGTTATATCTATTAATAAAGTTAGTAGTCTTAATGGATGTTCTTGTAACATATTAATATATCCTATTATATTTTCTTGAAAAAAATTTTGTAATGATAAATTAGTATTTAACATATTATACCTCTTTTTAATACACAAATAAATAATATATTAGAGTTCCTGCCGATACTAATACAAACATTCCTGCAAGTATTCCTGCCATTATCTTTACAAATAGTTGTCCTTTGTTTGGTTTATTTTTATTCATTTGTATTTCCTCCTAATTTTTATGTAGTAATTATATCAATAGTTTATTTTTTTTTCAATAATTTTTTTATTTTCTTATATTGTAGGAACTTTTTTTGTCGAATTTCATATTATATAGTAAGCTTATGCTAAAATAAATATAAGGAAGGTAGATTTTTATGGATTATGAAAAACCTTGTTGTCCAGTAGTTCAAATAGATGGAGCTATTGCTTGTGGTAAACAATTTGATTTAGATATTACTTTACCATGTGATGATAGGAATGTAATTTACGGAGTTATTAGAGACTGTTATAAAGAACCAGTTTGTAATGCTGTTGTAAAATTAGTTGAAGTTGTATGTGATTGTGGAAAAGAAGAAAGAAGACCTGTTTCTCATACTTTTACAGATGAGCATGGTGAATTTGTTTTTGGTCCTCTTTGCCCAGACAAATTATATGAAATTAATTTTTGGGTAGATCAAGTAAAAAAAGTTAAAGTATGTGCTAAATGTAATCATGAAGGTTCTTGTTTAAAAGGAACTTGTATGGACAAATGTGATTATTATATAGACTCACATTCTTCAGATGCTTGTGATTGTAAAGATTGTTAATTAATCATTAAATGGGAATAACTAAATTATTCCCATTTTTTTAATAAATTGTCTTCCTTTTTTTATCATTTTTTTCTTATTTGTCCCCATTTTATCATTATACATCATAACAACTCCAGCAGATATTAATCCACCCATTACCATGCCTTTAACAAATTTCATGTTCATAATGCCCTCCTTAAATTTATTTTTTTATAATCTTATTATTACTATTTTTATCAAATATATACTTTTTTAGCAATGAATATATTTCCATTACTGCAATTATTGCTAAAAATATTCCAAAATACTTCTTTAAGTTTTTTACATCTATTTTGCTTGCATATATTGCACCTATTACTGCCCCAATTACACCTGATATTGCTACTGGTATTGCTACTTTATAATCTATTAGCTTATTTTTTACATTTACTATTATTGCAACTATAGAAGTTGGTATAAAAAATACTAAATTTGTTGCTTGTGCAATGTGTTGTTCTACTCCCATAAACATAGAAAGACTTAAAATGAGTATTGTTCCTCCTCCCATTCCTCCTCCACTTACAATTCCAGAAATAATTCCTACTAATATTTCTAACATAATTTCCTCCTTTTATGCAGATATCATCTTTATAGATACATAAATTAAAAATATAGTAAAAGAAATTTTTAGATATTTATCTGGTAACTTTTTTAATAGTTTTGAACCAATATATGCTCCAATCATTCCTCCTATTGCACATAAAATTCCAATCTTCCAATTTATATAATTATTTTGGTAATAAAAAAATGCACTTGTTATCACCATTGGTAATATTACAAATATAGATGTTGCTCTTGCTACTGTTTCGTTAAGACTTAATAAATATACCAATCCTGGTACTACTATCATTCCTCCTCCAGTTGCAAAAAATCCACTAGCAAGTCCAGCCATTAATCCTATTATTATTTTTTTTATCATTTTTCACCACTAATTTATTTTTTATTAGTGTTTGCACATATTTATATTTTATACAATTTTTTACAAATTTTAGTTAATAATCGTATCATCTTTTATATAGTATTTTGTCCCAATCATAGTATCTGGTAAGTATTGTTGTTCTACTATATGACCTGGATAGTCATGGGGATATTTATATCCTTGTCCATATCCGAATTGTTCCATTCCTTCTGCACAAGCAGTTCTTATATGCATTGGAATTTCCCCTGTGTCTTTTGTTGATACATCTTCTATTGCTTTATTTATTCCTAAATATGTTGCATTAGATTTTGCTGATGTTGCTATATATACTGCTGCTTCTGATAATATAATTCTTGCTTCTGGCATTCCTACCATTTTTACTGCTTGCATAGCTGAAGTTGCTATTACTAATGCCTCTGGATTCGCCATTCCTACATCTTCTGCTGCTGCTATTACTATTCTTCTTGCTAGAAATACAGGATCTTCTCCACCATTTATTGCTCTTGCTAAGTAAAATATTGTAGCATCAGGATCGCTTCCTCTCATTGATTTTATAAACGCACTTATATTGTCATAATGACTCTCACCATTTTTGTCAAATATTGCTTTTCTATTTCTCACACTATTAGCAGCTATTTCATTTGTAATATGAATATATCCATCTCTATCTACTTTTGTAGTTAATACTGCTACTTCTAACCCATTTAATGCCGTTCTAACATCTCCATTAGATACCTGTGCTATTTTTTTTAATGTTTCATCTTGTATTTTCACATTAAAAGTTTTTAATCCTTCTTCTCTTTCAAGTGACATTTTTAGTACTTTATATATATCTTGTATTTTTAATGGCTCTAGTCTAAAAATCATAGCTCTTGATATTAGAGCTTTATTTACTTCAAAATATGGATTCTCTGTTGTAGCTCCAATTAATATTATTGTTCCATCTTCAACAAAAGGTAATAATGCATCTTGTTGCAATCTATTAAATCTGTGAATTTCATCAATAAACAGTATTGCTCTTCCAGTTGGGTTTAAAAATATATTCTTTGATTCTTCTACAACTTTTTTTATATCTGATACCCCAGATGTTACAGCATTAATTTTTGTAAATTTATATTTTGTTGTTTCACTAATAACTCTTGCAAGTGATGTTTTTCCGTGAACCTGGTGGTCCCCAAAGTATAAGACTTGAAAGTCTATCTGCTTTTATTGTTCTATATAATATTTTATCTGGCGCTAAAATATGCTCTTGTCCTACATATTCTTCTAAAATTCTAGGCCTCATTCTAAAGGCAAGTGGTTTTGTTAAATCCATTTCTTCTCTACATCTATAATATTATTATATTATTTCTCCTTTTATATTTAGGTTTTATGGTTTTACCTATAACCCTGCTTTTATATATTTTTCCTCTTATTTTCCTAATATGGTTAATGAGTTTCTTATTATGTCTTCTAGTGATAATTCTGTTTTATCTAATTTTTCTAAAACCTTTTCTATTTCTTTTCTATTATAGCCCAAAACCTGAAGTGCTGATATAGCTTCTTGTATTTTATTATCCTCTATAATTACTTGTTGTATTTGTGTATTTTGTGTTTTTACAGCTTCTGTTGTTTTTAATTTATCTTTTAATTCTAGTACAATTCTTGCTGCTGATTTTGCTCCTATTCCTGGAATCTTTACTAATTTTGAAGTATCATTACTAATAATAGCTAGTGCAAAACTAGATGGTGTTATATTTGAAAGCATTGTTATTGCTGATTTTGCTCCTATTCCACTTACTCCTATTAGTAATTCAAACATTTTTAATTCATCATTCGTTAAAAATCCATATATACTTATATCATCTTCTCTTACTCTATAATGTGTATGTACTTTTACTATTTTTCCTGTTTCTCCTATTGTTTCTATTGCATTTTCTGACATAAAAATTTTATATCCTATTCCTCCCACATCTATTACTATGTAATTGTTAAATTTCATTTCTAACATGCCTTTTATATATGCTAACATATTTTCCTCCCGACAAACAAATTTTCTATTAGTATTTTATACTAAGTGCTAATTTTTTTCAAGTGTTTTTTATTGGTTTGTTAAATTTCTTTATTCTTGTATATCTTTTTTATTTTTTATGGTATACTTATTTTATAATATATAGGAGATTACTATTTTTAGTGTGGTTTTATTATGAAAAATTATTATGAAATTTTAGAAGTAGACAAAAATGCTTCTAAAGAAATTATTGACAAAGCTTTTAAAGTTCTTGCCAAAAAATATCATCCTGATATTCATAAAGAAGAAAAAAAAGCTTGGGCAGAAGCTAAATTTAAAGAAATAAATGAAGCTTATGAAGTTTTATCTAACAAAATTACAAAAGAAGAATATGATGTTAATTTAAAGAATAATGAAATCGATAAATATGAAGCTTTACTTATTCAAAAACAGCATCTTGAAAATATAGTTTCACAATTAAAATTAGAATTACAGATTAGCAAGAATTCTTCAAATAACAGTAATTATAATGAAAGTATTCCTTATACTAATAATACTATTAAATCAGATGGGGATTTTATAGAAGAAAAATATTTTTATTACAAACCTTTTATAAGACATAGATTTAAAGATTTATTAGCTTTTCTTATTACATTTTTATTTATATTCTTTATTGGATTTATAATTTGGAATATCCCTTTTACTAATAAGTTTCTTATTAACTTATATGAAAATAATGCACCTATAAAGTTAATTATAGATACAATATTTAATTTTTTTGATTAAACTTGTATATAAATAGTAAATATTTACTCTTTACTTCCTGTGAAACTATATTTATAAATGCTATATTAATTTTAATCTTATGAAAGGATTTAATATAGTATGTCTTTAGATTATAAAATAATTGGAAATAGATTACAAGAAACCCGCATTTCTAAGGGTTTAACTCAAGAAAAATTAGCTGAACAATTGGATGTCTCTACTGCTTTTTTAAATAGAGTGGAACGTGGTAGTACTAAAATCAGTTTAAATAGGCTTAGTGAAATCTGTTCTATATTAGATATACAAGAAGGTTATATATTAAATGGTAGCTCTAACTCTTCTAAAAATTATTTAGCTGATGATTTTAACTCTTTATTAAAACAATGTCCTTCAGACAAATTAAAACTGATTTATAATATTGCACAAGTAATTGTAAATAATGAAGGGCTTATAAAGTAAGCTCTTCATTATACTTGATTTGCATTTTTTAAATATTCTACATATTCTTCAAGACAAAAATCTTTTTCCTTCATTATTTTAGCATGTTCTTCCCCCACATATCTCCAATGCCATGATTCATATGTTATTCCTGTTATATTTTGTTTATTTTTGGGATATCTTAAAACAAATCCATAATTTTGTGCATTTTGGTCTAGCCATTTAAATGCATCTGTTTTCTCAAATTCGTTATTTACCTTATTAAAATCTGCTGCAAGTGCCAAATTATGTTCACTCATTTCTGGTCTTTGTATTATTGTTTGTGCTAGTTCTTCTGCTTCTTTTTGATTTTTTCCTTCTTCCTTATATGCTTTTACTTTATTATTAAATAGTTCTTCTTGTTTTTGATAACTTCTATATGCTGATTGAACCCATATATTTGTTATTCCTGTTTTTCTAATATCATTTAGCATTTTTTTCAAATGTTCCACTGCTCTTTTGTCAAAATATTTTCCATCATCAATTTCTTCTAACTCTGGAATATAATTTTTATCTACTGAATTATTTTTATTTACAAGTTTTAAGTTCCAACTCTCTAATTCTGATGTATTAATTTTATTTGAAGTAGTTTGAGTAGTAGTTGCAATTTGTACTGTCTCTTCTTCTATAATAGATTGGTTATTATTGTTGTTTACACTAACTTTTGAAGTATTACTTTTCTTAAATAAATTTATAATTCCTGATACTAATAATGTAATTAAATATATGATTATTGATAATACTGTTATTATTATTATTATACCTCTTATAAATTTCTTTTTATTTACTATAACTACCATTTAATCTCTTCTTCCGTTATATTTTTATATTATAATTTTATTGTTTTTTTACATTAATGTCAATTAAATTTATAATATATTTATATTACAATTATTTTATAATATTTTTTGCTACTAGTGCTTTTATCTTTATCCCTTGTTCTAAAAACATGTTCTCATGTTCTGTTTTTATGTTATTTTTAATATCTTCAGAATATAAATCATATGTTTTCCAAACAATTTTATAATCTGCTTCTATAAAATATCTAAGGCTTGATATAAATAATCCATCATCATCTGTTTTAAAATTTATTTCTCCTTCTTGCTTCAAAAAGTTTTTATATAACTTTAATTGTTTTGTATGTGTTAGTCTCTTTTTTTGATGTTTTCCTCTTGGCCATGGATTGCAAAAATTTATATATATTTTATCTACAGTGTCATTTGCATCTAACATTGTTAAGATTCTTTCAATATCACATCTTGTTATTATTACATTGTCAATTTCTTTGCTATGTTCATTATAAATAAACTCTATATTTCTTTTTGCAAATCCAAGCATTGTATCAATTAAATCAATTCCTATAAAGTTTATATTTGGATTTTGAATTGCTAAATTGGCAATAAAACTCCCTTTTCCACATCCAAGTTCTATCCAAATTGGCCTTTCTTCTTTAAAAACATGTTTCCATTTTCCTTTGTAGTTTTGTGGGTTATCAATATAAAATTGACAATTTTCTAGTTCTTCTTGTGTCCAATTTCTTCTTCTAATTCTCATGTTTGTTTTCCCTTCTTGTAATTCTTTTGATTTTATATTACCATAAATATTATTTTATGACAATATATTATACATTTTTTTCCATTTTTTATTAAAAAAATTTTACAATATTTATAATTTATTTTTCTATTTCTGGATGTATTTTTATTACTTTTTCCTTTAAATCTTCATCAAATCTAAATATCTGTACATATCCTCCTAAAGATTTTGCTTTTTCCTTTAATATCTCAGATTCTTCGCTTACAAAAATTTTTGCTTTTCCCTTTCCATTTTTTGCTTCTTGTACTAGGTTAGATACTGGTGAATTCCCACTAAAAGCAATTACAATTGATTCTCTTCTTTCAAATATTTCATAATTAAAACTCTTGTAAATTCCAAATTCTGTTGGTTCAATGCATATACGAATTCCTGTTAAATTTTGTTTTTCAATTTCTTTTTTTTCTTGTTTTGAAATCATCTTTGGTATAAATGCATATATTTCAAAATCTTTTTTTAATTTCCTTACTGTATCTAACACAACTCTTTCATATGCTTCCATTTTATGTCCAATAACAAAGTATATTTTTGTTTCATCCA
Organism: Clostridia bacterium; assembly: GCA_022797145.1. GTDB lineage: Bacteria > Bacillota > Clostridia > TANB77 > CAG-508 > RGIG8482. The sequence continues at coordinate 14,766 of JAAWKA010000003.1, read as the reverse complement.
ATGACTTTATTAAGTCTTCTAATTTATTTACCATTTTATCATTTACATTTGTAATAGTTCCTTGTGCATTGAAACTTCCTCCTGCAATGATAATTGGAAATTTATTTAGCGGTAATGGTTTTATTTTATCTTTTAATTCCTTTTCTGCTTCTATTTTGTCATTAATTCTAAGAGTTACTGTATTTTGTTTTCCTTTTATCAAATTTTCCTCCTGTAGTTTTGTTAATGCTTCTTTTATTGTTTTTCCTGACAAAAATTTTTGAAATTTTTTATTTTTTATTTCAAAATATTCTTTATTATAATTGATTAATTCTTCTTCAACTTTCCTCATCTTTTCAACTTCTTCATTTTTCAATCCAATTAAATTCATAAGTGCTAATTGCTCATCTATTGAATCAATTCCATAAAATCCACACCCATCTGTTCCCTGTAAACATTTTACACCAGAATTAATATATGTCTTAATTGGATGATTATCTAGTTTGTTTAAATTATTTAGTCTGACATTTGAAGTTAATTGAAATTCTATTATAGCTCCAGTTTTTTTCATTTTTTCTATTAATTCTTGTCCTTCTTGAGATCTTAAATCTGCACTATATAGTCCATGTCCAATTCTAAATCTTGGTATTTTTTGTCCTGGTTTTAAGGAATTTATGATGCAATCTATAGAATTTCCTACATTATTTCTTAGACTATCGTTTTCTCCTGCATGTATCCTAATTGTAAAGCCATTATCTTCATTTACTGCATATTGTACAAGTTCTGTAATTACTGGTTGTAATTCTGAGATGTCATTAATTTCTTCACCTATAAAATCACTTCCTACAACATATGGACTTTTAGCAAGTGTTTTTATAATGTCTAGGTTTTCCCTTAAATAATTATGATTTGTTTCTTGGTCTTTTATAATTGTTAATGGAATTCTTCTAATTCCTGCTAAGAATCTTATTTTTACTCCTGTTTCTTCTTCTATTTTAGGAATAATTTCATGTATTTGTTCTATAATCTCTATTCCTTTGTCAGGTTTTGTTAAATCTGTATCTGTTATTTCAACATATTCTACTCCTTGTTTTTGATATTCTCTTGCTATCCATAACAATTTATCCTCTCTTAAATTATTATGACAATATATACTTTTTTTCTCTGAATCTTCTAACATTTTATTTAATATGTTTCTTATATCTATCTCAGGAATTTGGTTAATTTTTTCTTTATTAATCCCTATCCTTTTTTCACTTGATATTCCTTTAGAGAAAATATAACGATATTGATATACTTTTTCTAAATTTGTAAATACTGCCTGTCCATCTTTTAAGATAGCTAAACTTTTTCTTATTTTTGAAATATTTTCTTCTGCATTTTCTATATTATTTAATATTAAGTCTGCAAAATTTATAAAAGTATTATCATCAATTTTTCTTGTTAAGTATTTTCCCTGTAAATTAGAAATTTCATATTCTTTTTCTATTTTTGCTCTATCATTTAATATTTTTTCTTCTTGTTGCTTTGTTATTTTTAAGTTTATTTTTTTTATATAATATAATGGATAACGAAGTTCATGTTTTATTCCCAAAGCAATTAAACAATCTGGTGACAGATTTGCATTTTGATGTGTATGCAAATCTGTTCTTAACTTTATTTTTTTTTGAATATATGCACTTACTAAAGTTTTTTCAATTCCTAGTGTATAGTCTTTTGTCTGTGACATAAAAGTTTTTATAATTGCTGGAATTTGAATTCTTTGTTCTACTCTTCCATCTTGATAAATAATTGCTACTTCTACTCCTCCTAAAGTTAATATATATATATCTTCATTACTATTTCCAACAACATATGCTGGAATTATTCCTTTTATAATTTTCATATCTTTATTATTTTTTATTGTTTCTGTATTACAAACTTTTGCAAGACTTGTAATAAGATTTCCTGTATGATGATTTGGTGTTTCTATAATATATATTATTTCATCTTCTTTTTCCTTATATAAACTTACTATAATATCTTTTTCTTTATCCAAATAAAATTTGTTTAAATATCTCATATTTTTCTCCCTTATACAAAAAAGGACTTTGCTAATGTTTTTATAGCAGCAGTCTTATATTTTTTGATATTTTAATGCTTTCATATTACTATATTTAGATTTATTTGTCAATAATTTCAAGTGCTTCTTAATTTTTTATGAACCTTGTAAATTGTTTTTTGCATAAATAAAGAGAATGTTTTACTAAACTAGTTCTATATTCTCTTTATTATAATGTTAATTATATAATATCTTTTGTATAATATTATTATTCTTTCTTTCTAATACTTTTTCAGTTAAATAGTTAAAAGTAATAAAGCTTACAAATGTTATAACTCCTAAGATAATTAATAATCCAACATATTGTATTGTAATTGTAATTGAGAACCAGTTTCTTAATATTACAAAACATATAATAAATAATATTATCATACTAATTAGTAAAATGCTTCTTAGTAGATTAAATGGTTTACTAATTTTAACTAGTAATATAAATCCTGTTAAAACTGTCAAAATAACTGATATTGTTGAATAAATTTCCTTTGGTACTTTAGCATAATAACAAATAATCGCTGTTATTATAATATTTACAACTGTTGTTAAGGCTGTTGGAATTGACCTTTTAATAACATTTTGAATAAATTTTCCCTTTATTCTTTCTTTATTAGGCTCTAATGCTAAAATAAATGATGGAATTCCAATACATACAAGAGCAATTAAACTTAATTGTATTGGTTGGAATGGATATGGCATTTTTGCAAAAACAAATATAATGGCTAAAATAGTTGCATAAATTGTTTTTGATAAAAATAAACTTGCTGATCTTTCTATATTATTTATTGTTCTTCTCCCTTCTGCTACTATTTGTGGCATTGCTTTAAAGTTAGAATCTAGCAATATCATTTTAGCTACGCTACGTGCTGCATCACTTCCTCCTGCTATCGCTATACTACAATCTGCCTCTTTTAAAGCAATTACATCATTTACTCCATCTCCTGTCATAGCAACTGTATGACCTTTTTCTTTTAAAGCTTTTACTAATTCTTTTTTTTGTATTGGTGTTACTCTTCCAAATATAGTATAGCTACTTGCTACTTTTTTTAATTCTTCTGTATTTTGTATCTTGCTACAATCTATATAATTATTATATTCTTGAATTCCTGAATGTTTTGCTATTTTAGATACTGTAATAGGGTTATCTCCTGATATTAATTTTATTTTTACTCCTTGCTTTTTAAAATATTCTAATGTCTCTTTTGTGTTTTCTCTAATTTTATCTGTTAATAATAATAAACCTATTAGTTCTACTTTTTTTGGTACACTATTTTTATTTAATATCTCTTTTGATTTTGCAATAGCTACTACTCTATAGTCTTTTATATATTTTTTTATTTCTTCTTCATAAACTTTATATTCATTAATCAATATGCATTCAGGCGCTCCAATCATATAGCTTTCTTCTCCTTTAAAAGATATTCCAGACCACTTTTTATCTGATGAGAATGGTATTTCTTTTTCCACATTTTTATTAATTTCTTTCTTATATCTTTGTCTAATTGCCTCTATTGTGGAATTTTTATCTTGTGAGTATTTTCCTAGCATTGCTAGTATTTCTTCTATTTTTTCTACATTTTCATTGATTGGAATTATATCTTTTACTTCCATTTTTCCTTCTGTAATTGTTCCTGTCTTATCTAAGCATAATATATCTACCCTTGCTAAAGTTTCTATACAGTATAGGTCTTGTACTAATACTTTTCTTTTTGACAATCTAATTACACTAACTGCAAGTACTGTACTAGTAAGTAGCACTAACCCTTCTGGTATCATTCCAATAAGGGCAGCTACTGTATTTATTACTGCTTTTTGTATATTGCTATCTTGTAAAGTTAATTGATTATAAAATAGTAATATTCCTACTGGCAAAATAATTATTGAAACTGTTTTTATAATTTTATTTAATGAGAACATAATCTCCGAAGTCACTTTCTTTATAAGTTTTGCTTCATTTGAAATTTTTTGTGCATAATTACTACTTCCTACATGCTCTACTCTTGCCCTACACTTTCCACTTACTATAAAGCTTCCTGATAATATCATATCACCCTTTTTCTTTACCAAATAATCTGATTCTCCTGTAATAAAAGCTTCATTTACTTCTACTTCCCCATCTTGTAAAATACAATCTGTAATTACCTGATTTCCTGCTATAAATTCTATTATATCATCTAAAACAATTTCATTTATTTTAATTTCCTCTTTTTTTCCATTTCTTATTGTATTTACTTTTGTGGCAGTTATTAGAGACAATTTATCTATTACTCTTTTTGAGTGTATTTCTTGTATAGTGCTAATGGCTGTATTTATTATAATTAAGCCTATAAATAACATATTTTTATAAGATCCTACACTAAAAACGGCTATTGCAAGTATTAAGTTTATTAGATTGAATATTGTAAAAAAGTTTTCTATAATAATTACTTTTATACTTTTACTCTTTTGTGTTGTGTCTTTATTTACCAAATTATTTTCTTTTCTTTCTCTTATTTGTTCGTTTGTTAGTCCTTTATTAACATCTGAATTATATCTTTTTATTTTCTCCATTTGCTTCCCTTCTATTTTTACTTTTTTTGCATTATATCATCTCTTTATCTAAATATCTATTAACTTTTTCTTAAGTTTTATAATTTTTATTTTTTAATAATAATTATTTATTTATGGAAGTTTTTTCTAAAAAATGATGACAAGGATTACATAATGTGTTATAATAAATTCTATAAGGAGTGATACTTATGTTTTTAGATTTTTTGATAGATATTAATAGTAAAAAATTAACTCAAATGATAAAATATAATATTGATTCTGAGAAAATTTTAAGGCAAAATCAAAAGCTTGATAAGTTAGTATCTAAAAAAATGAATTTAATTTTAACTAAAGTAAGAGGTTTAAACTAGAATTACATTTAATTATTTGTTACATAAAAACGCACATTAAGTGTTTATTTTTAATACTTAATGTGCGTTTTTGAATATTTTTAATACATTCCATCCATTCCTGTTGGCATATCATTATGTGTACAATTTGCTTTATCATCTTTTTTTTCTGTTACAATACTTTCTGTTGTAAGTACCATTGAAGCTATACTTGCTGAATTTTGTAATGCACTTCTTGTTACTTTTGTTGGGTCTACAATTCCTACTTTTTTCATATCTACATATTGTTCTTTTGCTGCATCAAATCCAAATCCTGTATCGCTATTTTTTACTTTTTCTAAAATAACTGCTGGTTCTAATCCTGCATTTATTGATATTTGTCTTAGTGGTTCTTCTAAAGCTTTTAATACAATTTTTGCTCCTAGTTTTTCATCTTCTTTTAGTTCTTTTGCTAGTTCTTCTACTTTTTTACTAATATTTACATATGCTGTTCCACCTCCTGCAACAATTCCTTCCTCTACTGCTGCTCTTGTTGCAGATAATGCATCTTCTATTCTTAATTTTTTTTCTTTCATTTCAACTTCTGTTGCTGCTCCAACTTGTATAACAGCTACACCTCCTGCTATTTTTGCAAGTCTCTCTTGTAGTTTTTCTGTATCGTATTCACTTGTTGTTTCTGAAAGTTGTGCTTTTATTTGTTTTACTCTTTCTTCTATTTGTTTTTTATCTCCTGCTCCATCTACTATAATTGTATTTTCTTTTTGTACTTTTATTTGTTTTGCTTTTCCTAATTGTTCTATTGTTGTATCTTTTAGCTCTAGTCCTAAGTCTTGTGTTATTACTTCACCACCTGTTAATATTGCAATATCTTCTAACATTTCTTTTCTTCTGTCTCCATATCCTGGAGCTTTTACTGCTACAACATTTAATACTCCTCTTAGTTTATTCAATATTAATGTAGATAAAGCTTCTCCTTCTATGTCATCACAGATAATAACAAGTTTTCCTGATTGTTGCATTAGGTTTTCTAATAATGGTAGTATTTCTTGAATATTGCTAATTTTTTTGTCTGTGATTAATATATATGGGTTTTCCATTATAGCTTCCATTTTCTCTGTATCTGTAGCCATATATGGAGATACATATCCTTTATCAAATTGCATTCCTTCTACTACATCTACATATGTATTAGAAGTTTTTGATTCTTCTATTGTAATAACTCCATCTTTTGATACTTTTTCCATAGCATCTGATATTAAATTTCCTATTTCTTGATTGTTAGCAGATATTGTTGCAACTCTTGCTATATCTTCTTTTCCATTAATTGGTGAACTTATTCCTTTTAAAGCATCAACAGCTATATCAACTGCCTTATCTATTCCTCTTTTTATGGCCATTGGGTCTCCACCTGCTGCAACATTTTTTACTCCTTCTTTTATCATTGTTTGTGCAAGTACTGTAGCTGTTGTTGTTCCGTCTCCTGCTACATCATTTGTTTTTGTAGATACTTCTTTTACTAATCTTGCTCCCATATTTTCATATGGATCTTCTAGCTCAATTTCTTTTGCTATTGTTACTCCATCATTTGTAATAAGGGGAGCTCCAAAACTTTTATCTAATACTACATTTCTTCCTTTTGGACCTAATGTAACTTTTACTGTATCTGCTAATTTGTTTACCCCATCTAATAATTTTTTTCTTGCCTCTTCTCCATATTTAATTTCTTTTGCCATTTTTAATCCTCCTTAATTTATTCTATAATATTTTATTATTCTACTATTGCTAAGATATCATCTTGTTTTACAATAATTAAATCCTCTCCTTGATATTTTACTTCTGTTCCAGAATATTTACTTACTACTACTTTATCTCCTTTTTTTACATACATTTGAATATCTTTTCCATCTACTTTTCCTCCTGGTCCCACTTCTAGTACCTCTGCTATTTGTGGTTTTTCTTTTGCACTTGAAGCTAAAATAATTCCACTTTTAGTAGTTTCCTCACTTTCTATCATCTTTATTACAACTCTGTCAGCTAATGGTTTTAACATGTTATTACCTCCCTTTAAATTTATTTTTATAATTTTCAAAATTATTAGCACTCTTTATATGTAATTGCTAATAATTTATACCTTATGATATAAAATGTCAATACCATACATGAAAATTCACATATTTTTCACAAAAATAAATGTACAAAGATTTAAATCTATGTACATTTTAGTGTATTCAAGTTTTATTTTCATAGAACTTATATATTCTTATAATTAAAATTTATTTTTATGAGATTTCCTTGTTAGATATAGCTGCTTTTATTAGTGCTGTAAATAATGGTGCTGGTTTATTTGGTCTAGATTTTAATTCTGGGTGAAATTGACTTGCTATAAAAAATGGATGATTTGGAATTTCTACTATTTCTACTAGTTTTTGATCTGGTGATGTTCCTGAGCATATCATTCCAGCTTTTTCTATCTCTTCTTTATATTTATTGTTAAATTCAAATCTATGTCTGTGTCTTTCTGATATTTGAGTTTTGTTATATATTTCATGTGCTAAACTTCCTTGTTTTATTATGCATGGATATGCTCCTAATCTCATTGTTCCACCTTTTTTGTCTATTTGAATTTGTTCTTCCATTATATGGATTACTGGATTTTTGCATTTATTGTTAAATTCTGCGGAAGTTGCATTTTCTAGTTTTAATACATTATTTGCAAATTCTACTACTGCCATTTGCATTCCTAAACATATTCCTAAAAATGGAATTTTATTTTCTCTTGCATATTTTATGCTTTGTATTTTTCCATCTATTCCTCTATTTCCAAATCCTCCTGGTACTACTATCGCATTTATTCCTTCAAATATTTCTTCTGTATTATTTTGTGTTATTATTTCAGAATCTATATATTTTATTTTTACTTTTGTATTATTTTCAAATCCTCCATGTTGCAGGCTTTCTGCTACTGACAAATATGAGTCTTCTAACTGTACATATTTTCCTACTATTGCTACTGTCACTTCTTTATCTTTTATATTTCTTATGTTTTCTATCATCTTTTCCCATTCTGAATTGTCTGGTATATTTTTCTCTAATTTTAAATGTTCACATACTTCTTGTGCTAGCCCTTCTTCTTCTAATAATAATGGGACAGCATATAGTAAATCTGCTGTTTTGTTTTGTATGACACTACTTTTTTTTACATTACAAAACATTGCTAGTTTATCTTTTATATTTTCAGGGATATCGTTTTGAGTCCTACATACTAATATATCTGGTTTTATTCCTAAACTTTGTAATTCTTTTACAGAATGTTGGGTAGGTTTTGATTTCATTTCATTTGATCCATATACATATGGTAATAATGTTACATGTATATATATAATATCTTCAGCTTGTTTTTCTATGCCTATTTGTCTTATTGCTTCTAAAAATGGTAAGCTTTCAATATCACCTACTGTTCCTCCTATTTCTGTTATTACAATGTCTACATCATCTTCTTCAAAGCTATAGATGTTTTCTTTTATTTCATTTGTTATATGTGGAATTACTTGTACTGTTTTTCCTAAATAATCTCCTTTTCTTTCTTTATTTATTACGTTTAGATAAATTCTTCCTGATGTTATACTTGAATTTCTTGTTAGGTTTTCATCTACAAATCTTTCATAATGTCCTAAGTCTAAATCTGTTTCAGCCCCATCATCTGTTACAAATACCTCTCCATGTTCATATGGGCTCATTGTGCCTGGATCTATATTGATATATGGGTCAAACTTCTGTATTGTTACTTTATATCCTCTGTTTTTCAATAGTCTTCCTAAAGATGCTGCTGTTATTCCTTTTCCTAAGCCAGATACAACTCCTCCCGTTACAAAAATATATTTTGTATTCATTAAAACTCTCCCTTCTTAATTACAAACAAAAAATAGATTAATAAAAATCCCGTCAAAATTGGTTTTTTTTTAATCTATTTTGTATTATTTGTATTTAGTTTATCATTTCTTTTTTTATATTGCAACACTTTTTTGTAGTTTATTTTTATTTAAGAAGATTTACTTTTATTGTAGTTTCTTATACTATTACCATATATTTTAATTTTCCTTGTGAATTTATTGTTTTTCTTTTTTAATAAATGCTTTTTAATATATTTGTAATTTTTTAGTATTTTATGTAACATTATTTCTTTTATTAAATAAGATGTAATATATCATTTTATTTTTTAGGAGGTCATAATGAAATTAGTTCTTTTAGATAGTTTACCTCTTCATACTGTTGCTAAAATTAATTGTTTAAATTGTTCTCGGTCAGATTAGAAGGAGATTTCTTGATTTAGGACTTATTAAAGGGACTAAAATTATTCCAGTTTTAAAAAGTGCTTCTGGTGATCCTACTGCTTTTGAAATTCGTGGTAGTTTAATTGCTCTTAGAGAGGAAGACACTAAGTTAATAGAGGTTTGTATATAGTATTTATTAAGTTAACTATTATTTAATTTATAGTTAACTTATTTTTCACATTAATTTATATTTTTCATATATTATTGTAAGGCGGTGATTTTATGGGTTTAACAAGTAGTTCTACTGGAAGTAAATTACTTGATACTAATATTAATATTTCAAAAAAAAATTATGATTTTACTATTGCTCTTGCTGGTAATCCTAATGTTGGTAAAAGTACTATTTTTAATGCTTTAACAGGTCTTCATCAACATACTGGAAATTGGCCTCGGAAAAACAGTTAGTAACGCTTGTGGAAGTTGCTTATATGAAGATAATTCCTTCCTATTTGTTGATATTCCTGGCACTTACTCTTTAATGTCTAATTCTCAAGAAGAAGAAATTGCAAGAGATTACATATGTTTTGGCAATCCTGATGCTACTGTTATTGTACTTGATGCTACTTGTATTGAAAAAAATCTTAATTTAGTATTTCAAACTTTAGAAATTACAGATAAAGTTATTGTTTGTGTTAATTTACTTGATGAAGCTAAAAAGAAAGGAATCTATATTAATTTAAATGCTTTGTCTGATTTATTGGGAGTTCCTGTTGTAGGTACTACTGCAAGGAAATCAAAAACATTAAAAAAATTATTGGATACTATTGTTAAAGTATGTAATTTAGAAATTTCTCCAAAACCTAAATTAGTAAAATATTCTCCTATTATAGAGGATTGTTTGTTGATGCTTTCATCTGAAGTTCAAAAAATACTTCCTTCTTCCTTAAATTATTTAACTAGATGGATTAGTATTAAATTGATAGGTAATGATGTTTCTATTATTGAATCTATTGAAGATCATTTGTCTATTAATTTTAATGATAATATTTCCCTGTCTAATAAGCTTATTGAAGTAAATGAATTGCTTTTAGAAAATGAAATTAATAATACTAACTTTAAAGATAAAATTGTATCTAGTATTGTATTTAAAGCAGAAGATATTTGTAATGATGTAATTAGTTATAGGGATGAAAAATATAATTTACGTGATAGAAAAATAGATACAATTTTAACTTCAAAAAAATTTGGTATTCCTATAATGATCCTTTTTCTTGGTATTATTTTTTGGCTTACTATAATTGGTGCAAATTATCCTTCGACATTGTTATCTAATTTATTTGATTATATTGAAGATAAATTGGTATATTTTTTAGAAATAATTCACACACCCAGCTGGATTTTAAATATTTTGGTTTATGGTATGTATCAAACTGTAAGCTGGGTAATTGCTGTAATGCTTCCTCCTATGGCAATTTTTTTTCCTCTTTTTACTATTTTAGAGGATTTAGGATATCTACCTAGAATTGCATTTAACTTAGATAATTATTTTAAAAAAGCTTGCACTACTGGAAAACAGGCATTAACCATGTGCATGGGAGTGACAAAGTGGGAGATTTTTAAAATCAATCTCTCTTAAATACCCTAACTGACTGATTTGCCTGAGCTTGGTAGCACTACCATATGTAATTATTTTACCCCCTGCAAGTGTAATTTTTAGTTCTACTTCATTTTCTTTTTTACCATCTTCTACTGGTCTTTCCACTACTATAATTTTGTCCAATAATTCTTCTATGTAGTTTTCTAAATTATCTTTGGTTATCACTAATTGTTTTAATATGCTTTCTTTTAACCTCTTATTCTGCTGTTTTTCTTCTTGTGGATTTTTCTTTTTAACCTCTAATTCTTTTAATTTTGCTTGTATTTTGCTAATTTCTGTTTCAATGATTACTTTCTTATCGCTTAAATCTTCCTTGCTTAAAAGTCCAGCTAATGCTAAATCTAATAATTTATCTTTTTTCCTTGCAAGTACCTCTAATTCATTGTGTAATTTTGCTTCTTGTTCTATATTTTCCTCTTCTTTGGAAAGTTCTTTATAAAAAGAAAGTAATTCCTCACAAATTTCTTCTTTGTAAATTTCATAACTTTTAAAGATAGAAAGTAAAATATCATATAAATCTTGTTCCTTAAAACAAGCAGGAATGCAATCCTTTTTTCCACTCTTATGAAAGTCTGCACAATACCAATAAATCACATTATCTTTATTTTTATAGTGTCTAATTTTTCGAACAAATCCACATTTGTGTTTATCACAATACAATTTTCCAGATAAAGCATACAAGGTTTGATGTTTTTGATACATTGCAGCTTTTTTACTTCTAGCTAATAGCTTTTGATTTGCCTTTTCCCATAATTCTTCTGATACAATAGGTGGAACTTTTTCGTAATCTTTATATACTTTCCATTCTGTTTGGTCATTAAAGTTTCTCTTTTTACTTCTATAATCCACAACTGTGGATAATCCTCCTGTATAATACCCCTTATATTTGGGATTTTGTATGATTCGTTTTAAGGTATTAGGGTGAATAGGGTTTCCATTGTGATTACAATAGCCTTGTTCTTTTAATAGAATAGATAACTTCTTTAAGCCAATCTTACTATCATTTGCATAAATATCAAATGTTTCTTTAATGCATGGTGCTTCTTCTTCATCTATCACAAGTTTGCCCTTATTCTTTTTATAACCCCAAATATTATCTGTACCAAGAACAGTGCCTTTTTCTAATGCTCTTTTAAAACCAAACTTTGTTCTTTCGGAAATTTTACGAACTTCGTCTTGTGCCATGCTAGACATGATGGTAAGTCTTAATTCTCCATCTGAAGATGCTGTTATAATGTTGTCTGATAGAAAATACACGCAAACATTATATTCTAGTAGCTTTCTAGTATAGAGTAAACTATCAATCGTATCACGAGAAAACCTTGAAACTTCTTTTGTAATTAGTAAATCAAATTTTTTATTACTCCCCTCTTCAATCATTCTCATAAAGTTCTCACGTTTTCTAGAAGTAGTTCCACTAATTCCTTCGTCTACATAGCCTCCGAATAAAAGTCCAGTTACCATTCTTTTTAATGTACTCTTCAAAAAAACTAACTTGATTCTCCAAAGAATTGATTTGTTCTTCTTTATCTGTAGAAACCCTGGCATAATAGCTTACATTTAAAGGTAAATCAAATATTGTCTTTCCAAGCAAAAATGCTTGTTTCATTTCGTAGATAGTCAAATATACCTCCCTTCTCTTACACAATTAATACTTTATAAATTGTATTAGAATAAGTTAAATTAAATCAAGGTTGAAGTGAATTTTTTCTTACTTTCCTCAAATAGCAATTTATCAAGCTTTTTTGATACTCTTTTATACTTTTTTTCATCAATTACACCTTCTACATACAATATTCTGTTAATAACTCTTTCAAATTTAAATTTCATATATCTATCTTCCACTAAACTTCACCTCTATATATTTATTAAGAAAGACCTTGTACTATTACAATAAGTCCTCTTAATATATATACATGGGGCAAATCAAAAAAATTCTACTCTGGATTTTAAAATTTTTCAAAAATTTTAAAAGGTAAGAATACCATACCTTTCGGTATCGTCTCCTTACCTCCACTCATTAAAATATGGAATGAACAGTCAAAACCAATTGATAGTCTCTGTTTTGACAATTTCCATACCTATGGTATTTTGCATTTTTCAAAAAAGTGAAAAATGTCATACTTTTTGGTACTGTAATTTTTAGAAAAAATTGTAAATTAATTTTCAACTTTAGATTTAAATATTTGCGAACATTTTTTTGTAAAATATTTCAAATCTACTTGATTTTACTTACTAAATATAATAGAATAATTATTAACCTTACGCAAAGCAGAAAGGCTAGCCCTTTCTAAAGGGCGGAAAGGGGGACTAAAATTGAATAACTGCGATTTGATTCTGCATTTTGTTGATAAGTACATACTAGAAAAAGAAAAGAACATTATGCTACAGCAACAATTAGAGCAACACAAACAAATTTCAGATGACAAAGAAGTTAAGACTAATAAGCAGTAATAATTAGTCGATAGAGTAGATTTCACGGTCTGCTCTATTTTTTGTATAAAAAAGTACGTGCATTCACGGGTACACGTACGACTAATCTTGAATAACTGCGATATTCAAAGTTCATTTATTTTGTAATTAAATAATAGCATATTGTTTTAAATTTGTCAAATAAAAAATCTCATTTTTGAGCTTTTTTATAATTCAATAACATCCAAATCATCTGGAACATATACATTTCCTTTAAAATATTCCTTTGCCTCTTTTGTATATAATATTTTTCTATTTTTTAGTTCATTATCACTTGCATGATATAATACTAAATTCTTTATATTTAAACTTTCTGCTATTTCAGATGCTGTTTTTACTGTAGAATGCATTTTTTCATATGGTTTAAATATTTCTGCTTCAGAATCCATGCAAAATGCTTCATGCAATAGCCAATCTACATTTTGAATTTCTTCTCTTAATTTCTCATCAAATGTTTCATCTCCTAAAAATGCAAGCGTCTTTCCATTTTCTAATGTAGTTTTAAAACCAAATTGTCTATCCTTTTTCGCATAAACATCTAAAAATTTTATATTGTAATTTAATATTTTTCTTTCTTCTTTATCTTCTACTATATTAAAAATAATTCTATTATCTATTAAATCTGTAAATTTTTTTGGTAATACTTCAAACATTATTTTTCTAATCGTACTTTCTAATTCTGGATGCATATAAATATTAAGATTTCCTTCATAATTATTGCTACTAAAAAACTTTTGCGTCGCATATCTTATAATCCAAAACATTCCTAAAATATGGTCTGTATGCTTGTGAGATAGAATAATATGATGTATTTTTCTAAAATCAATATTAGTATCTCTTAATTGTTTCAGTATTTGTAATCCTCCTCCAGTATCTACCAATATGTGTTCTCCATTATTGTTTCGTAATGTAAAACAAGTATTGTAACAATCTAATGTCATTGCATGACCTGTTCCTAATATATTTAATTTTTCCATTGGATTATTCCTCCTTTTTGGGAATTGTATCATAAATTAACAAAAAATTAAAGTTAAAATAAAGTTGTTTTTGAAATTGTACTATATCTTAAAAATTTATTTCTAAATTTTTAAGAAGCATAGATTTCCTACCGTTCGATAGTGACTCTATACCTCGACACGCCAAAGTAGGGAATGAAAATCTGGAAACAATTGATACTCTATGTTTTAGTGATCTCTATACCTATGGAATTTTATACTTACTAAAAACCATCATTTTTCCATACTTTTTTGTACTGTAGAATCTGGAAATAATTGTAAAATATTTGCTAGTTTTAGAACGAAAATATTAGAGAACATTTTTTTGTGTAAAATTTGAAATATGCTTGATTTTACTAAGTAAATGTAATAGAATAACTATTAACCTTACGCAAAGCAGAAAGGCTAGCCCTTTCTA
>JAAWKA010000043.1 GCA_022797145.1 Clostridia bacterium | reverse complement strand
CAGTATCTAAAACAAAAAATAGAAAACATGCAGTAGTAAGACCTATTCAGAAATATCTATATTCAATAGGATATACAGAAGTAGGAGATGCAGATGGAATAGCAGGAGTAAAATTTGACGCAGGGGTAAAACATTATCAAAAAGATAATGCTTGTGTTTGTGACGGAGAAATAAGTGCAAGAAATAAAACATGGAAAAAATTATTAAAATATTATGAAAAATAAACAGTTTAGTACAAGTAGAAAAATAATAAAAAAAGCAAAATGGTATATGAATAGAAAAGATTACGAGGGTTTGAGATTATATTTAGATGAAGAAGAGAAAAATATAGAAAATCATCAAAAAATATCGAAAAATAAAGAAGCTGAATATATTGATACTCTAATAAAAAAACTTGACTAACACTCTAGTCAAGTATAGTTAAAAACACTCCTAAAAAATGTTAATATTTAATTAAGAAGCAAAGCTAAATATCATATAGGAGGAATCTTAATTAGAGTATTAGGTAACTATGTGAAAGATGAAATGGTTAAAGAAATAACTGCCGATTTAAATGTAGTAGATAAGATATTATTAAAATTATTCAAGAATTACACATAATATAAGATCTATAAAAAAGGCATAAAAAGGATTTAATCAAAAAGATTAAATCCTTTTAAAACGCCTTGTTGATAAACTTTGCATGTATAATTACTAAAGAGTGCTAATAATATTTTGTCAGTAATTGTTAAATTAGGTTTTAGACTTTGAATTATTTTATTTTTCATGTTTGCCTCCTAGAATATATTTGACAAAATTATTTTAGGAAGTTATATTATTTTCAAATATACTTCCAAGTATATTGTCTTATGTATGAGATAGTAAGCTTAACCACATCTATCTCTTATTTTTTGCATTATATTTAAAAAAATAACATTTTTCAATAGATGTGTCAAAGGTTCTATTAATTCGATACAAAAGAGTTTAAAAACTGAATCTCGTAGAAGCATATAGTAATAAAGGTATAAAACTTGTAAAATAAAAGAATACTATAAATAGAGGATTTGATTTTACATGTTTGTTTTCATAATTAAAAAAATAAGAAAAGAAAAAAATATAACTAGATATGGACTCAGTAAGTCAACAGGGTTAGGAAGGGGCTATTTAATGCAGCTAGAGGATGGAAAGAAAAATAACCCTTCTTTAAAAACATTATATAAAATAGCTTATGCATTAAATGTAAATATTAAAGATTTATTTTACACAAAATTCGACATTAACGATTTAAAAGAAGAATTATATAAAAGTATTGATGAAAAAGGAATAACACATGAAGATACAATAAAAATAAGTCAATTAATAGATTTAATAATTAATATAGATTTAAAAGAAAAAGATTAGTAAATAAGAAATATAATTTTTGACATATTTCCTGTTTTACTATATTATTATAAAAAGAAAAAATATTTTGAAGATGTATTATTAATACATGGGAAAAAATATAGGTATAAAAAATGACTGAAAGTGAGTAATATAAATGGAAAAAGATGCGAACAAATGTAAAAAGAGTGTTGCTTTCTTTACATTGCGGTTGTAAAGTAAACCAATATGAAACAAATGCAATGAAACAAGATTTTATAAAAAATGGATATGAAATAGTTGAATTTAATAACATAGCAAAAATATATATAGTTAATACATGCACTGTAACAAATATATCAGACAAAAAATCAAGACAAATATTAAGAAGAACAAAAGAAAAAAATAAAGAATCAATACTAGTAGTAACAGGATGCTATGCACAAGTAGCAAAACAGGAATTAGAAAAAATAGAGGAAATAGATATAATATTAGGAAATAATGAAAAAAATGAAATATTAAAACATGTAGAGGGATATTTACAAAAAAAGCAAAAAGAAAAAATTATAACAGATATTATGTGTCAAAAAGAATTTCTTGATTTTGGAAATACAACATATACAGAAAAAACAAGAGCAGTAATAAAAATACAAGATGGATGTGATCGTTTTTGTTCTTATTGTATAATCCCATATGCAAGAGGAAGAGTAAGAAGTAGAAAAATAGAAAATATAATAGAAGAAATAAAAAATATAGTAAAAATAGGAATAAAAGAAGTAGTAATAACCGGTATACATGTTGCATCCTATGGTAAAGACTTTCAAAATGGAACTACATTAATAAAATTATTAGAAGAAATAAATAAAATAGATGGATTAAAAAGAATTAGATTAAGTTCAATAGAACCAACAATAATTACACAACAATTCATAAACAGATTAATAAAGTTGGAAAAAATTTGTGATCATTTCCATCTATCTTTACAAAGTGGATGTAATGAAACACTAAAAAGAATGAATAGGAAATATACAAAAGAGGAATTTGAAGAAGCTGTTAACTTATTAAAAAAAGCATATCCAGAAGTTTCATTAACTACAGATATTATTGTAGGATTTCCAAAAGAAACTAAAGAGGAATTTGAAGAGACATATAAATTTTTACAAAAAATAAATTTTTATAAAATGCACATATTTAAATATTCACCTAAAAAGGGAACAAAGGCAGCGGAAATGGAATGTCAAATAGATGAAAAAACGAAAGAAGAAAGAAGTCAACAATTAATACAATTATCAAAAAAAAATCAAGAAGAGTATAATAAAAAATATATAGGAAAACAATTAGAAGTATTATTAGAGGAGACACAAGGTGGATACATAAAAGGACATACTACAAATTATATACTAGTATGTGCAGAAACAAAAATGAATATGCAAAATAAAATAGTAAAAATAAAAATACAAGATTTAAAAGAAGACAAATTAATAGGAACAATCATATAAAATAAAACTAATATATGAATAAACAAAATAACAAATCAATATTTAAACGTAACAAAACTGTAATAAAAATGTAACTGACATTTAATACAAAAATTATTGCTAAAAAAAATATTATATAGTATATATAATATAAATGATTTAAGCTATACAAAGGAGGAAATAGTAATGTCAGAAAAAATATTAGGTGGAGTAGAATTTGAAAAACAAGAAAATACAGCAAATACAATTCAAGAAAAAAATACAATAAATACAGCTTTACCAGCTAAAATTGGAAGATGGGATAAAGTAAAATCATTTTTATTTCAAGAAATAAAATTAGAACTAACACCAAGACAAGAACAAATAAAAAATGATTTAAATGATTTCTTACACATAGAAATTACATGGAAAGACTTTCGTGACTTTTTGTTTTTAGAAGTACCATTTGGAAGACATAAAAAATAATTGATAGATCCTTTAGGATCTATATTTTTTTGGACAATTACTTGACAGTAGACAATAATACATATAAAATAAAAGAGTAGGTTTAATATATTAAAAAAAGAAAATTAAATATATATTATTATCTGAACATTGAAAATTAAATAGAAAGAGGTGTATGATTATGGATATAGTAATCATAGTCGTCACAGTTCTAATCTCAGCTATTATATTTGTACCATTAGGAATATTAATAAGAAAAAAAATAGCTGAATCTAAAATCAAGGGAGCAGAAACAGAAGCAAAAAAGATATTAGAACTTGCAGAAAAAGAAGCTGAAAATAAGAAAAAAGAAGAGATATTTAAAGCAAAAGAACAAATAATAAAAGAAAGACAAGACTTAGAGCAAGAGATTAGAGAAAGAAGAGGCGACATACAAAAACAAGAAACTAGAATAATCCAAAAAGAGGAAAATTTAGATAAGAAAGAAGAAGCATTAGAAAAAAGAACAAAGGAATTTGAACAAAAAACATTAGAAATAGAAAAAAAAGAACAAGAAGCAGAACAAATAAAAGAAAAAATAGTCCAAGAGTTACAAAGAATATCAGGTTTATCTAGTGAAGAAGCAAAAAAGTTACTTTTAACAGAAACACAAAAGCAAATAAAAACAGAACAAGCAGCAATTATAAAAGAAGAAGAAAATAGAACTAAGGAAGAAGTAACTAAAAAAGCAAAAGAGCTTTTAACATACGCTGTACAAAAATGTGCAGCAGACCATACATCTGAAACAACAGTTTCTATAGTAAATCTTCCAAATGATGATATGAAAGGAAGAATAATTGGTAGAGAAGGAAGAAATATAAAAGCATTAGAAACATTAACAGGAATAGATTTAATAATAGATGATACTCCAGAAGCCGTTATTTTATCAGGGTTTGATCCATTAAGAAGAGAAGTTGCAAAAATAGCACTAGAAAAATTAATAGAAGATGGAAGAATACATCCAGCAAAAATTGAAGAGATGGTAGAAAAAGCAAAAGAAGAGGTAGAAGCAACTATAAAATCAGAAGGAGAAAGAGCAACACTAGAAGCGGGAGTAATAGGATTAAATCCAGACTTAATAAAACTAATTGGAAAACTAAAATATAGGACAAGTTATGGACAAAATGTACTAAATCATTCAATCGAAGTATCAAATCTTGCAAGAATTATGGCAGAAGAATTAGGACTAGATGCTAAAAGAGCAAGAAGAGCAGGATTATTACATGATATAGGAAAAGCTTTAGATCATGACATGGAAGGAACACATGTTGAGATTGGTGTTGATGTATTAAAGAAATACAAAGAAAACCCATTAGTAATCAATGCAGTGGAAGCCCATCATGGAGATGTAGAGCCACAAACATTAGAAGCAGTATTAGTACAAGCAGCTGATGCAATAAGTGCTTCAAGACCAGGTGCAAGAAGAGAAACTTTAGAAGCATACATAAAAAGGTTAGAGCAACTGGAGGAAATTGCAGACTCATTTGAAGGAGTAGAAAAATCTTTTGCAATACAAGCAGGAAGAGAAGTAAGAATAATAGTAAAACCAGAAAAAATAACTGATGTAGAAATGACATTAATGGCAAGAGACGTAGCAAAAAGAATAGAAGCAGAGATGGATTATCCAGGACAGATAAAAGTAAATATTGTAAGAGAATCTAGAGTAATAGAATACGCTAAATAAAAAGAAGCGCATTGATGAAATGCACCCCATTTAGTAGACATAGAAAAAAGAACCTATGTTAAAATACTAAATGGAGGTGTATTTTTTATGGCAAAAAAAGGTCAAAAATTTATG
>JAAWKA010000042.1 GCA_022797145.1 Clostridia bacterium | reverse complement strand
ATACTTCTGATTATTCTAAATGTATTATTATAAAGTTTGATAATAAACATGATTTTATTATTCGTTCTTACAGATATACACAAATTAAAGATAAATGTACAAATGATAAAATATCTTTGCAGACTTTCTATTAATATATAATTCGAATTATATACCTTATATTTACTTATAATAACTAAAGAGCAATTATTAAATAATTTTATCTAATAATTGCTCTTCAATTTTATTTATCTTTTCAGTTCTTGCCTTATTTGCTTATAATTTGGCATATACTTATACAATAACTCCCAAAATTCCTTTTGATGATTCATATACTTTAAGTGACATAACTCATGTAATATTACATATCTTATTACATCTTTATTATATTTTATTAACTCTTGATTTATGCTTATATTCTTTTTAATTGTACATGTTCCCCAAGCACTCTTCATCTGTTTTATTGATATCTTTTTAGGAATTAATCCTGTTTGTTCTTTTAAAGCATTTAACTCTTCTTCTATTATTTTTATAAATTCTTCTTGTGTGTATAACCCTTCTTTTTGCTTCTTATTTTTTTGCTTTTCTAAATTCTCATAAATCCATTTTGCTTTTTGTTTAACTAATTTTCTTATCTCATCTCTTCTTGCTCTTATTGGTACTTTTACAACTACCTCTTGTTCCTTTATTTGTATATATACATTTTTTATTCTTTGTCTTATTATTATATATTCTATTTTTTCATTATTATATATTATATCTTCCATTTACTTCTCTTCTTATATTTTAGTAATATCTATTGGCTCTAAATCTTCCTCTCTTACTCCTTTTTCTAAAGCTTCATATAATGCTGATACTGTATCTAAAGAAGTAAAACATGGTATTTTAGATTCTACTGCAAGTCTTCTTATTTTAAAGCCATCTCTTGATTCATTTTTTCCTTTAGTTGGCGTATTTATTATAAAGTTTATCTTTCCTTCTTGTATTAAATTTATTATATTATCTTCTCCTTCCCATATCTTAACAATCGGTTCTGCCTCTACTCCATTCTCATTTAAAAATTGGGCTGTTCCAGAAGTTGCATATATTTTTAACCCTAAACTTTCCAATTTCTTTGCTATTGGTAAAGTCTCTATCTTATCCTTATCTTTTACTGTAATTAATACACTTCCTTTATATGGAATATTTATTCCACTTGCCAAAAACCCCTTTAACATTGCTTCTGAAAATACCTTCGATATCCCAAGCACCTCTCCTGTAGACTTCATTTCTGGTCCTAAACTTGTATCCGCATTTTTTATTTTCTCAAAAGAAAATATTGGCATTTTTACTGATATATATTCACTTTTTTTATATATCCCTATTCCATATTCCATATCTTTTAGTTTTTCTCCTAATATAACTCTTGTTGCTACATCAATTACAGGAAGATTTGTTACTTTACTTATATATGGAACTGTTCTACTAGAACGTGGATTTACTTCTATTATATATACATTTCCTTTATTTATAATAAATTGTATATTTAATACCCCTATTATATTTAATTCCTTTGCAATTTTTTTTGTATATTCTATAATTGTTCTTTGTGCTTCTAAACTTACATGTTGAGTTGGATATACTGATATACTATCTCCTGAATGTACTCCTGCCCTTTCTAAATGTTCCATAATTCCTGGTATTAATATATCCTCTCCATCAAATATGGCATCTACTTCAACTTCTTTTCCTGACATGTATTTATCTATTAATATTGGATGTTCTTGCTCTATTTTATTTATTTGTGATATAAACTCTATTAATTCTTGATCATCATATGCTATCGCCATTCCTTGTCCACCCAATACATAAGAAGGTCTTACTAATACTGGATATTTAAGTTCATTTGCAACCTTTATCCCTTCTTCTTCTGTAAAAATAGTTTCTCCCTTTGGACGTGGTATTCCACAATTTTCTAATGCTTTATCAAATAATTCCCTATCTTCTGCTCTGTCCATATCTATTTCTTGTGTTCCTAATATTTTTACTCCCATCTGTGTTAGTGCTCTGGTTAATTTTATTGCTGTTTGTCCTCCAAATTGCACTATAGCTCCAATTGGTTTTTCTATATTTACAATATTTTCTACATCTTCCTTTGTTAATGGCTCAAAATATAGTTTATCTGCTATATCAAAATCTGTACTTACTGTTTCTGGATTATTATTTACAATTATAGTTTCATATCCTTTTTGCTTTAATGCCCATACACAATGTACACTACAATAATCAAATTCAATTCCCTGTCCTATCCTAATTGGACCTGAACCTAACACTAATATTTTTTGTTTATTTTCATTTTGTTTTACTTCATTATCATCTTCATAGCTTGAATAATAATATGGGGTCTGTGCTTCAAATTCAGCGGCACATGTATCTACCATTTTAAAATTCGCTACTATATTATTAGAAACTCTCATATTTTTTATCTCTTCTTGAGTTCTATTTGATAATTTTCCTATTAATTCATCTGTATATCCCATTTTCTTAGCTTGTCTTAATAATTCTATTGTTAATTTTTCTGTTTTTAATTTCTCTTCTACATTTATAATTCTTTGTATTTTACTTATAAAAAATTTATCTATTGTTGTTATATCATGTATTTTATCTATTGAAATTCTTCTTCTTATAGCTTCTGCAATTACCCATATCCTTTCATTATCCACTCTTTGCAATGCTGCAAGTATTTTTTCATCAGAATATTGTTCTAGTTTTGGTAAAATTAAACTATCTAAATTTTCTTCTAAAGAACGAATTGCCTTCATTAATCCTGCTTCTATAGAAGTCGCAATAGCCATTACTTCTCCTGTTGCTTTCATTTGTGTACCTAAATCCCTTGAAGCTGTCGTAAATTTTTTAAATGGCCATTTAGGTATTTTTACAATTACATAATCAAGCACTGGTTCAAAGCATGCATATGTCTTTTTAGTTACATCATTTTTTATTTCATCTAGAGTATATCCTATTGCTATTTTACTAGACACTTTTGCTATTGGATAACCTGTTGCCTTCGAAGCAAGTGCTGATGAACGACTAACTCTTGGGTTTACTTCTATTACTGCATATTCAAAACTGCTTGGATTTAATGCAAATTGTACATTACATCCTCCCTCTATCTTTAATTCTGATATTATTTTTATTGCTGATGTTCTTAACATTTGATATTCTTTATCAGCTAAGGTCTGAGAAGGTGCAACAACAATACTATCTCCTGTATGAACTCCTACTGGATCTATATTCTCCATATTACATATTGTAATACAATTTCCCTTTTTATCCCTCATTACTTCATATTCTATTTCTTTCCAACCAGAAATACACTTTTCTATTAATATTTGATGTACTCTTGATAGTTGTAATCCACTTTTTGCTATTTCTTCTAATTCCTCTATTGTATATGCTATTCCTCCTCCTGTTCCTCCTAATGTATATGCTGGCCTTACTATTACTGGTAACCCTATTTTATTCGCAAATTCTTTTGCTGCCTCATAATTTGTTACTACCTTACTTGCAATACATGGTTCTCCTATTTTCTCCATTGTATCTTTAAATTCTTGTCTATCTTCTGCCTTTTTTATCCCTTCTGGCGAAGTTCCTAATAATCTTATATTTTTACTTTGCAGAAATCCTTCTTCATATAACTCCATTGCTATATTTAATCCTGTTTGCCCTCCCAAATTTGGTAAAATACTATCTGGTTTTTCTATACTTAATATCTTTTTTACTGTTTGTTTTGTTAATGGTTCTATATATATTTTATCTGCCATATTCTTATCTGTCATAATTGTTGCTGGATTTGAATTTACTAATACTACTTCTATACCTTCTTTTTTTAATTCTTCACAAGCTTGTGTTCCTGCATAATCAAATTCAGCTGCTTGTCCTATAATTATTGGTCCTGAACCTATTACTAATACCTTTTTTATATTTTTATTCTTTGGCATTTTTATTCTTCCTTTCTTTTATAAGTTATTTTCTTCTATTTTTTTTATTATCTCTATAAAATCATCAAATATATACCTACTATCTTCTGGTCCTGGACAAGCTTCTGGATGATATTGTACAGTTAAAATATTTTTTCCTTTATAACGTAATCCTTCTATAGTTCCATCATTCAAATTAATATGAGATATCTCTGCTATATCTTTATTTATACTATCTTCTTCTATTACATAGCCATGATTTTGTGAAGTTATACTTACTCTTCCTGTCATAACATCTTTTACTGGATGATTGGGCCCTCTATGACCATATTTTAGTCTACACGTCTTTGCTCCTGTTGCTAATCCCATTAATTGATGTCCTAAACATATTCCTAATATTGGTTTATCTGATTTATATAATTCTTTTATATTTTTTATTGCTACTTCACAATCTTCTGGATTTCCTGGTCCATTTGAAAGTACTATCGCATGAAAATTTTTAGATAAAATTTCTTGTGCTTGTGTCTGTTGTGGAAATACAGTAACCTCACAACCTCTTTTTACCAAAGAATTAATAATATTTTGTTTTGCTCCAAAATCTAATAAGGCTATTTTTATTTTTCCATTCCCATAAACTACATGTTCATTTGAACTTACTTTCTCTACTAAATTTGTAATTTCATATCTTTTTATTTCTTCTACAATTTTTTCTATATTTGTTATATCTGTAGTTATTTTTCCCTTCATTGTACCTTTTTGCCTAAGTACTTTTGTAAGTTTTCTTGTGTTTATTCCTTGCAATCCTGGAATTCCATTTTGTTTCAAAAAGTCATTTATATGTAATTTACTTCTAAAATTACTTTCTATTTCTGCAATTTCATGAACAAATACTGCTTCCACCCAAGGTTTTTTCGATTCTTGATCTTCCTGTGTTAAACCATAATTTCCAATTAATGGATATGTCATTACAACTCCTTGTCCTGCATAAGATGGATCTGTAAATATTTCTAGATAACCTGTCATTGATGTATTGAATACAATTTCACAAATAGATTCTTTTTGATATCCTATCGTTTCTCCTTCAAAAATCTCACCAT
This sequence comes from Clostridia bacterium, assembly GCA_022797145.1. Classification (GTDB taxonomy): domain Bacteria; phylum Bacillota; class Clostridia; order TANB77; family CAG-508; genus RGIG8482. Next base: position 142 of record JAAWKA010000042.1, on the reverse strand, counting down.
TTTCCAACACTAAATAGCCTTTCATATATACCCTCCTATAAAATTTCTATTATCTATATTAGCATATATTAAAAAAAATATAAACATAATATATATAATATTTAATTTTTATATAACTTTTTTTTAATTTTATATAAAATTA
>JAAWKA010000041.1 GCA_022797145.1 Clostridia bacterium | reverse complement strand
ATCACCTCTACCATTTAAAACATCAATAAATGGAACTAAATTCATTGAATCGTATGGGTGATTAAATATAAATGGTAAGGATGTTATTATAGGCATTAAAGTAAAATATAATACAAAAGATAAGTATATATACATTAAAGTATTTATAATCAGTACTTCTCTCCCCTTTTCTTTCCATTTCTTATAAAATTTCCAAAAATATATTATTATTAAAACTGCAAAATCTACTAACTCTTTCATATTTTTAATCTCCCCATACGAATTATTAATTCTTGTTACGATTATATAATAAAAGACAGATAATTTCAACTTATTATCTGCCTCACGAATTGTGTTTTGTTAGTTTCTTATTTTTTAGCTTCTTTATATTTTTGTATTACTATATCACTTTTTTAAATAATTTCCATTAGCTCAAATTTTAAATAATCTGCACTTACTAGTTTAAAGTTAATATCTTCTCGCATTCCTTCTATCGCATCTTTGTGCGAATTTGAGTGTAAATGCCCATACATACATTTTTTTACATTATATTGCTTCATTAGTTCTACAAATTTTAATTCAGATTTATTTAATATTGCTGAATTAGTTATTGGTGGATAATGCATAAACACTATAATTTCTTTTTCTTTCCCAAATTTTTGTATTCCTTCTTGTAAAGATATTTCTAACCTTCCAAGTTCTCTATTTAATATTTTTGTATTATCTTCTATAGCATTTAGTGTCCACCCTCTGGTTCCTGTTATTATATAATTTTCAAAACAATAGCTATTATTATATATAAAATCTATTTTATTAAATTCTTTTTCTTTTATATAATTTCTCATTTTGGTTAAAGTTGTCCACCAATAATCATGATTTCCTTTTAATAATAACTTTTTTCCAGGTAAATTATCTATATATCTAAAGTCTAAATAAGCATCTTCTAAACTCATTGCCCAAGAAAAATCTCCTGGTATTATAACTAGATCATCTCTTTTTACTTTTTCTTGCCATGATTTTTCTATTTTTATTTCATGCTCTTTCCAATTTTCTCCAAATATATTCATTGGCTTTGGATTTTTAAATGATAAATGTAAATCTGCAATTACAAAAATCGACATGTTTCATTTTATGAGATCTTATATTCTCATATTCCCCTTTCCTTTATTTAGTTTAATTTATTTTTAAGTTTGGTATTGCATTTAAAGTTAAATCGGATAATTTTCCTGCTTTGTAGTTGTAATATCCTGCTGCTGCAATCATTGCTGCATTATCTGTACATAACGATAATTCAGGATAATATACCTTTATTTTTTCTAGCATCTCTAGTTGTAAAAATTTTTCTCTTATATAACTATTTGCTGAAACTCCTCCTGCTAATGCAAGTTTTGATATGTTTAATTTTTTTATTGCTTTTTTTGTATTGTTTAATAACATATCTGTTGTTACTTTTTCAAAACTTGCACATAAGTCTTTTTTATTTACATCTGGATTTTTATGATTTAAATTTAATACTGCTGTTTTTATTCCACTGAAGCTAAAATCTAAATTGTCAAAATATGTATGTGGCAAATTGATATTTGCTTCTCCTTCTTTTGCCATTTTGTCAATTTTTGGCCCTCCAGGATATTCCAATCCTATCGTTCTTGCTACTTTATCATATGCTTCTCCTATTGCATCATCTTTAGTTCTTCCTAATATTTCAAATTCTGTATATGTTTTTATATGTACTAAATGTGTATGTGCACCAGATATAACTAAGCAAAGAAATGGTGGTTTTAATTCTTTATGTGTAATATAGTTTGCTGCAATATGCCCATGTATATGATTAACTCCTACTAATGGCTTGTTTAGTGCAAAGCTAAGTGCTTTAGCATATGAAACTCCTACTAGTAACGCTCCTACTAGTCCAGGTCCATATGTACATGAGACTACATCAATGTCTCCATATTGTATTTTGGCCTCTTCTATAGCTTGTTTTGTGACTTCTGATATAGCTTCCACATGATTTCTTGAGGCTATTTCTGGCACTACTCCTCCAAACTGTTTATGAACTGGAATTTGAGAATTTATTATATTAGAAAGAACTTCTCTACCATTTCTTACAACGGCTACAGAAGTTTCATCACAACTCGATTCAATTCCTAATGTTATAATATTTTTCATTTTACCTTCCTTTTATATTCCAAATATTAATCCAATTATTTTAAACAGTCCTGTCTGTATGAAGCTAATAATTGGTGAAATAATAATTCCTGCAAGTCCTGATATCCATAGTACTAAAAATACTATGTAGAAAATGTGTTGATATCTATCTATCCAAGCTTTCATATTATATGGCATAAAATTTCTAAATATTTTTGAACCATCTAATGGTGGTAATGGTATTAAATTAAATACTCCTAATCCTATATTTACTATAATTGTAGATGATATAATTGTAATTATAATACTACCTGTTTGTGAAATTATGAAAGAGGCTTGTGCAAATTTATATATGCAAAAATATATTATTGTAAATATAATTGCAAGTATAAAATTCATTACTGGTCCTGCTACTGATACAATAGCTTCTGCTGTACCCATTGTAAATTTTCTATCAAATTTTCTAGGATTTATTTCTACGGGTTTTCCCCATCCAAAATGTGCAAATATTAACAAAATGAATCCAACTGGGTCTATATGGCTAGCAGGGTTTAAATTTAGTCTTCCTTGCATTCTAGCTGTATCATCCCCTAGCTTGTCTGCTGCAAAAGCATGTGCAAATTCATGAAATGTTATAGCTATTATAACTCCTGGTAAAGTAAGTAATATCCCTAATATATAATTACTACTCATTCTCATTAAACTAGTTATAGCTAATACTCCAAGTACTATGTACAGCATTCTTTTATCAAAAGAAAAATTAAACATATTATTCCACCCTTCATTTTTTATTGTTTCAGATCTTGTCCTGTATTCTATTTTATCACTACTTTATATTTATTTAAAACAAGTTCTTTCTTCTTATATAAAGTCCATTTTTAATATATTTCATACTATAACATATTCTAATAAAAATTTCAATTAAATGTATATATAAACCTTTACTTTTAATCTTTACATTTTTTTGTTTTACAAGATTAATTGTTAATCATTTTCATTTTTTTACATTAATTGTGTAATTTTTACATAATAAAATTTATAGTAATTTCTACTTTCTCTGATTCAAGATTTCATTTGCTTTATCTTGTGTAAGGTATTTATATTTTAGCATTTTGTTAAGCACCTGCTTTTGTCTTTGTTTTAAAAGTTCCAGATTATTAGCATATATGCTTGGTGCATTTGGTATTCCTGCTAATAAAATACATTCACAATCTGTCATTTCCTTTGGCTCTTTATTAAAATATCCATTAACTGCTTCTTTTATTGTATAATAACCATTTCCAAAGCAAATTGTATTTATATATAGTTCTAATATTTCATCTTTTTTATAATTTTTTTCTATTTTAAATGCCATAAACACTTCAGCAATTTTTCTTTTAACTTTCTTTTCTTGTGTAAAATATATATTCTTAGCTAATTGTTGTGTTATAGTGCTTCCCCCCTCTATGAACTCCATTTTTCTTATATCATTTACTATTGCCCTCCCTATGGCTATTATATCAATTCCATTGTGTTTATAAAATCTATGATCTTCTACTGATAATACTGCATCAATATAGGTTTGTGGTAATTCTGAAATTTCTGTATAGTTTTCTTTACTTTTTATCTGTTTTATTTTATCTTCTATACTTATTTCTTCTATTGCTTCTTTATACATTTTATATCCATTTCCTATAAATGCTACTACTATACTCATTATTATTAATGTTAATAATACTACTATTTTTAGAAACTTCTTTATCTTTACCACCTCTTTTACTACTTTTTAACACTTTTAATTTATTTCATATTCATTTTTTTCGAATAAATGAATTCTAGACTTTTATAATTTTATCTTTTGTTTTCTACTATATTAAAAATTGAAAAACATAGAATACTAACTAAAGTTATTATTCCTAAAAACATTATTTTAAAAATTTTAAATATTACTATCGCTCCTCTTTAATGATATTTTTACTACCCAAATAAGTAGATAAGAAATATGCTCCATATATTGTTCCTATAATAACTACTGTTACTACTGCTGATGGTAACAAATCTTTTTGACTTGCAATTCCTGACATAAGTTTTATTGCAAATTGTATTCCAAATATAGAATGTATTATTGCAAGGATTAATGGCAGTCCAAAAAATATTCCAATTTGTTTAAATAAAGCTCTGTTTATCATCTTTTCGTCACAACCAATTTTTCTTAAAATAGTATATCTTTGTTTATTGTCTGAGCTGTCTGTTAGTTGTTTTAATGCCAAAATAGCTGAACTTGCAATTAAGAATATTATTCCTAAATAGATTGCTATAAATGTTACTATTGTTGCTAAGCCTATACTTGCTTCCATAATACTTATTTTAGTAAGGCCATCTATCTCTAAACCATTATTTGCTAAATTTTGTATAAGCCCTGAGTCATTACTTGAAAAATTTTCATTTATCTTTTCTTTTTCTTCTTGTGTAGTTGCATTATAATTTGCTGCTAAAAAATGTTTTTCTTTTATATCATCTGTTAGAGGGCAATTATCTGGAACTAATATAATCCCTACATTTGTATGGCTTGTTGACATTACTATAAATCCATTTTTACATTCATTATATTTTGATTTATATTCCTTTCCTGCAATAGTTAAAGGATTATTTCCACTTTCAAATACTTTATTTCTTATCTCTGCTTGACTTTTAAAATCACAAAGTACAATATATTCATCTTCCTTTAGTTCATATTGTTCTATTCCATACAATTTTGCTATTTTATTATAGTCTGAAATTTTTACAATTTCTTCAGCTGTATCATATCTAATATTAGGAAATTTTAATTTTACTTCTTCATATTTATCTCCAAAAAACTCTTTCCATGTTAAACCATTATCTGCATATATTGATATCTCTACAATGTCCTTTAATATGCTCATATCTAATCCATTGTCTTTTAATGTTTCTACTATTGTTTTTTTTGAATCTTCTCTTTGCTCTTTTGTAGTTTTTCTTTCTACTCCATATTTCATATATATTTCTGGTAAATTTGCTGTTTTATATAAGTTTAAATCTACTGGTGTCATTTCGTCTAGTTCTCTCCCCATTGTATTTCTTAATGCTAAACTTGA
>JAAWKA010000040.1 GCA_022797145.1 Clostridia bacterium | reverse complement strand
TATATGTTTAAACATATAATGATGTTTATTTTAGGAATGTTATTAAAGTTTAGGATATACCAAAATTAAAGTTATTTTCTCTAATTATTTTTAATAAGCTTGCATATTATATTCAAAGCTATAATAATTTTTCATATTATTTTTTTTATTTCCTCAGTTATATTTGAATTATAAATATATTGTCCTTCTATTTTTTCATATACTTCTCCAACTTTTCTATCTTTTGGTAAATTTATTTCATTTACTGATATAGGTCCTCCCTCTCCTTCTTGTGATATACAAACAGAATTATCGTCCATTATCCAAGCTAATTCATTACCTTTTCTGCTTTTATTATCTAAAAATATTTTCCTTTTTTCATATAAATTATATTCATCTAATTCATTATTTACTTCTTTCATATTTCTAGCTTCATTCATAACATTTTTTAATACATTTATTAATTCTTTAGCAAGATCACTGTTATTTCTTTTGTTTCCGAATAAGTCTAAATTCAATATTTTCCCTCCTATTCTACTAATTTACTTTCTCCTGTTGCATAGTTAATAGTAACTCTATCTTGTACATTATATACATATACATTAAAATGTAATTCTCCATTATCTTCAATAGAATATGCTTCTATATTTACTCCATATGCAAGTTTATTATTATCTTCAAAATATGGAGTGACTCTATATAATACATGATTTGTTTGGTTTTGTTTTAAATAATTATAAACTTTATCTTCAAATTGCTTCATTCCTTTGACATTGAAACTTTGAGTTCCAGTAATTAAATTTCTTTTGTCTACATCTATTCCTCCAAGTTTCCATGCTATTAAATGGCATCTATGGTAAAGATATCCTCCTGGAACTATCGTTGTGTTATATTTTTTTTGTATAAATCCTGTTGGAGTAATTGATGAGTAGTCATCCTTTTGTTTATCTTCATTTGCTTTTTTCCAGTTAGTTTTTATCATAGCCATTCCGTACTCTTCCCTTTTCTAAGTTAGAATAATAATCTTTTTCCAAATTTATATTTTCAGTAGTAAATTGAGGAATATTATCATTTATTTCTATATATATTTCTCCTGAATAATTTGGAATATTAGATATCTGATAAGAAGCTTTAGTGTTATTATTTTCTTCCCTATTTTCTTTTTGAATATTAAAATAACTACCTATAGCAAGTATTGCAATAGAAAGTATAACTGTTACAATTTTTTCTAATTTATTCTTTTTCATATATTTCACCTAATATATTTAATACCATAACATTGGAAAGTTTTCAAGATTTGTATAAATTTATATAGAATTACAATATGGAAATAATTTTTTGATTTAAATATTAATGATTTAAAAGTATTATAATTTTGAATTATGCAACTATTATTTATATATCATTTTCTACATAAGATTTCAATCTTTTTCTTAATTTTTTTATCTTTTTCTTAAATATAAAAGTGAATTTCACTGAAAAGCTAAGAGGAATTTAGTTTTAGAACTATACATATTGTAATTATATTAAATATATTTTTATTTTTTGTTAACATAACTTTACATTTAGGTACTATTATGATATAATTTACATATAAAAAAACCCAAGGAGGTATCGCAATGAAAAAAGATTATAATTTTTCTTTCTTTAAACACTTTAACATTAGTAGGACTCTTCCAGCCGATCAAGCAGATCACTTTATACGGCATATAAAAATGCACGTTGATGAACTTAAAGAAGATCTCTTTATACAGTATGTAAAAATGTATAAAGAAGAACCTAAAGCAGATTACATTATTCAATATGCAAAGCCTTATCTGTTAAAGCCTGAAGAATGTCACTTCTGTAAAGATGTTAGCTACTTTTTTAAACTTATATCAGCCCAACTAACATTTTTAGAATTTTCACATGATATAATTCATATCCTACGAACCAAAGGATTTAAGGGATATGAAAATGCAGATTTCAATTTTGATGTATCTCTTCCTAAGAATTGGAGGAAACATGTTTTTAATATTTTTGATTATGAATCTTTTAAACTTGCTATTCAAATTCACGATATCTTTAATATGGGATTTACTGATGAAATGCATATAAGATTAACATGTGAAGATGCAGAGTTGATGATGGAAACATTAGGCAATGCTATTCAAGATGCAGAAGTTTTTATTGCAATGCTTGAGGAATATTACCATGATGATTTAGAAAAATTAAAGAAAGAATTAGCTGGCTAATTAATCTTTAAAAGAAAAGAAGCTCCGAAATGGAGCTTCTTTTTAGTTTATCATTTTATTTAATTTATATTACTCTTTATTCTGCTTCTTCATAAAGATTCCTCTAACATTTATTTTCTCTGTTAATAATTGTTTTATCAATTGGAGACATCTGTTCTATTTTACTCTTGTATCTTTTTACTTTTATTATTTCCTCCTAAAATAATGTAGTATATTCATTTCAACATATTTCTTTAAGATTTTATTAATAATAATTCATTTGCAAATCTAAAATTACTTTTTGATATATCCTTATATAAGCCTATCAATAGATAATTTATCTATTATTTGAAATTACTTTATTTTTTCATAAAAAAACAGATAATTTTCTGCCTAATTTCCTACCTTACTTATTAATTTATAAATTAAACAATATTTTCACCCAAAATTATTTTAGGCATTGTTATTAAACATCGCTTCCAACGTTTATAAAATCTTTCTATACCAAGTTTGGATACTCTTGCATGTACTTCTTCGTTCTCCAACACCCAATATAATATATATGTAACCTTACCTACATTTTTTGTAAGACGAACAGGTAATTCACCTTTTTTAACTGCATCAAAATTTTTTTGTCGATGAGTACGTTTTATATAATGTACACTAATAACTCCTTCTTGTTTCAAATAAAATTCAGCCACTTCCTTCATTAACTCTTCAATTTCATTAAGTTTAGTTAATTTTGCTTCATATATACATATTTCGTTAAACATACAATACCTCCTAAAATTCCTATTTTGTATTTTAATTATATCATAAGGAAAAAGTAATTTTCAACTTAATTATCCCCCTATTTACTATGATTTATATAAACTTTTTTCTATTATTTAAGTGTATTCCAATATGTCCTATTCCTAATATAATTGTTGATATAATTAAAAACATATTTCTTCCATATATTCCCAATAGCATGCTTGCAACTACTGGCAAAGTTGCTCCAGCAACTGGTATTTTAAATAAATTACTATACATGTCTTTCATTGTTCTATTACTTTTAAAGTATCTTATCCAGTATATTTTATATAAAACCATTATAGAAAAAGCAATTATCAATATACTAGACCAATTTGATATTGTATTTACATTAAAATCACTAAAAATTAATAATAAACAAATTACTAACATTTGCCCAATTCTTTCAAATAGTAGTAATACTTTGTTTTCCTCTTTTACATATTTATCATAATCTTTAGGTTTATTTTTACTCAATATAATATTAGGTACTATTAACATCAACAAAAATATTAAACCTATCTATGAAAAACCCAAGTGTATATTCATTTTTTATCTCCTTTTCAAAAATTACAAGCTGTCGCTATGATGAAATTATAAAATGAAAGGTTAAATCAGTGGTAAAAATGAGTAAGAATAAGAAAGTGATTATTGGAATTTTAATTGCAGTATTGATTATAGTTATTGGAATAGTTGTTGTATATAAAGTAGTTGAAAAAAATGTTACAGATAGAGAAGATTTTAAATTTACAGTTGAAAATATTAGTTCTAATCCTGTTGACACTACAAATCAAGGACAAAGTAATATAAAATCTAATCGAAATCCAAACAATGTTATAATAAAAGTTGATAATGCAACAATAAAGCCAGAAAGTATTTCAATAACTATTACAGATAATAATGAAAATCAGTATGGTTGGGGTGTTGAATTTAGAGTCCAAGAAAAAGTTAATGGAGAATGGAAAGATTTAAACTATATATCTGATAATTTGTCTTGGATTGATATAGCTTATCAATTAAATGAAGATAAACAATTAACTCAAAAATTAGATATAGAAAAGTATTATGGGAAATTATCTAATGGAATATATAGAATAGTTAAACCAGTTTATGATAATGGTTATATTGATATATATTCAAATGAATTTGAAATTAAATAGTTAAACACAAAATTACAGGTATACTGTTAGATGTAAATAAATGAGTTTACATCTAATTTTTTTGGTTGTAAAATTATTTACAAAGAATTTAAGTTAGAACATCAAATTACAGAGGTCTTAGAATCTACCAAATTGACAGTTCGGCTTTTATTCCTATTATTAATTTAGTTTTAGATAGTGAGGGCATAGACTCTATATAACAAGCCTGATGAAATAATAGTAGAGGTAAAAGACTTAGATTCAAAAAGAAAGTAGGTGAATAATTTTGAAAACAGTATTAAGTGTAGATGTTGCTAAAAATAAAAGTATGATAATGCTTATGAATAGTGATGGAGAGATACTTATTGATACAAAGGAAATAAAGCATAACTTACAAGATTTTGATAAAGTAAGAGAACAAATAAATGAAATTAATCCAGAAAATTTAACAGTATTTATGGAATCAACAGGTACATACCATTTACCAGTAGAAAGATATTTTAAAGAAAGTGGATTTAATACTTTAGTTATCAATAGTTTAACAACAAAAAATAATTTTGATACTATAAGGAAAACAAAAACAGATAAGAAAGATTGCTACAGATTAGCCAAGTTATTTTTTGTAAATGAAGTAGAATATCACGATTTGTCTAAAAAGGATTTATATGCTAATTTAAAAGCAATGACAAGGCAATATTTTTATTTGACACAAGTAAATATTCGTTGTAAAAATCGATATAAAAGACTAATAAATATTTGTTTTCCAGAGTTTGAAGGATTCTTTGCTCGTAATAGGATTTATGAAGATACAGCATTAAATTTTATAAAAGCATTTCCACATGCTTATATAGTTAGAGAAAAAAGAATTGATGCTTTATATAATAATTTACGCAAAGTAGATGCTAGACATGATTACTATTATAAAAGATTAGCTAGACAGCTAAAAGATACTGCAATGAATTCGTTTCCAGGAGTAGATAAAGACCATGCTGATGTAAGAAACTTATCAGATATGGCTAGTATATTACAAGAAAACAATAGATTAATAGATGAAATAAGAAAAAATATGATTGAATTAGCAAAACACTCTCCATATTTTGAAATAGTAAATTCATTTTATGGGATAGGAGAAGTATTAGCAGCAGAGTTGTTAGGAGAACTAGGAGATATTACAAGATTTGATAATCATAAGCAATTGATTGCTTTTTGTGGATTAGATCCATCAATTGTTCAGTCTGGAAAAAGTATAAATGTGAAAGGAGCAATATCAAAAAGAGGAGATAAATATGCAAGGTGGATATTATTTAATATAAGTCAAATGGTAGTGAAATTAGGACATCAATGTCCTAGTCATCCAGTATATAATTATTATTTAATAAAGAAAGCAGAAGGCAAACACTATTATGAAAGCCTAACTGCTTGTTCAACAAAAATCTTGAGAATGTTGTATTCTATGTGCAAAAATAATAAAACATTCTTAAGTGATTAATTAAATAAAGTTTAACATATATTAGGCGAAAAAGATAGACTTTTTTAAAAAATATATCATTTTCGCTTGTTTGCCATACAAAAAAATAATATAATAAATTTATAAAATAGGACTTGACAAAGATTAGATAGTCAATTTAT
>JAAWKA010000014.1 GCA_022797145.1 Clostridia bacterium | reverse complement strand
CCAGCACCCCGGCGATAAGGGCCCGGTCGGTGCCGTGGCCCCGGTAGGTGCGGGCGAAGGAGCCATAGAGGGTGAAATCCGCCCGGAGGATGGGTCCGGTACCAGCATTTTTATTTAATTTTGGAATAATTGGATTTATTTTGTATTTTGTTCCTTTTTTTGCTATATTTATTTATAGCTTATGGATGGGCTTTAAAAATATAAAAAAGATAGACACAGAATATATAATGTTATTATCAGGTTTATTCTTTTGTTTTGTATTTGGCTTTTTATCAGGATACACATTTTTTAACACTTCTACAATGTTAGTAGTAATTGTAATATGTGTATTATTGATAAATAAGCAAGAAAAAATGAAAAAGGAGAATATACTTTGAAAAAAATTTTATTTGGTATAACTAGTTTAAGTTTTGGGGGAGCAGAAAGAGTATTAGCAGATTTAGTAAATAGACTGTCAAATGAGTTTGATATTACAATTTTTACATTATATGGAAGAGGAGAGCTTGAAAAACAAATTAATAAAAATGTAAAAATAGTAAATTGGAACAAAAAAAGCTATAAAGAATTATCAAAATTGGAAAAAATCTTGATATCATTAAAATTACTTTTGCTTAAAAAAAATATTTATAATAAATATTTTAGTGACAATTATGATGTAGAAATAGCTTTTTTAGAAGGACCAATTACAAGATTATTTAGTGTGAAAAATAATAAAACAAAAAAAGTAGCTTGGATACACAATGATATAACTAAAGTATTTGGAAATGGGATAAAGGCTAATATAAAAAAAAGATATGATGAAAATGTATATAACAAATATCAAAAATTGATATTTGTTAGTAAAGACAATTTACAAAAATTTAAACAAATGTATACTAAAACAAATAAAGATAATCTAGAAGTTATTTATAATTATATTGATAAAGAAAAAGTTATAGAACAAGCAGAAGAGAAAGCACATTTAATAAATAATGAACAAACTTCTATTGTAAGTGTTGCAAGGCTAGTAGAACAAAAAGCAATAGATAGACTAATGAAAGTGCATAAAAAATTAATTGATAATGGATATAAGAATAAAGTTTATGTAATAGGAGATGGACCGCAGAAAGAAAAATTAAAGTATCTACAACAAAAATTAAAAATAGAAGAGACATTTATTTTACTTGGTAAAAAGGAAAATCCATACCCATACATTAAAAATGCAGATATCTTTTGTCTATTATCTTATTATGAAGGATATGGAATGGTAATAGAAGAAGCAAAGATATTAAATAAGTTTATTGTAATAACAGATACAGCAGCAAGAGAAGCGATACAAAATTATGAATATAGTAAAGTAGTTTTAAATACAGAAGAAGCAATATATGAAGCCTTGAAGAAGGTGTTATCTGGTAAAGAATATTTGAATAGTAATATTAAAAAGATAGATTATGATAATAATGAAATAATTAAAAAGATAGTAAAACTAATAAAAGAATAGTTAAAAAGAAAAGAAGGTGCTATTTATCAAGGTAAAAATATCTATATTAACTCCTACATATAATAGAGGGAGTTTACTAAATAAATTATATAATAGTATAGTTGAAAATAAAACAAATGAAATAGAAATAGAATGGTTAATTATGGATGATGGATCAACAGATAATACAAAGGAAATAGTTCATAATTTTATAAAGAAAGATAAAATAGACATAAAATATTTCAAACAAGAAAATACTGGAAAAATGCAGGCATTGAACAATTTAGTAAAACATGCAAGTAAAGACTTGATAATAGAATGTGATTCTGATGATTATTTTACTGATAATGCTTTTAGTCTTATTGCAAAAAATTGCCAGGAAATTGATGAAAAAACATATGCTTTATGCTACTTAAAGAGTGATCAGAATAATACTAATATGGGAAATCTTTTTAAAAAGAAACAAACAACAATGTTTGATTTGTATTTTAAGCAAGGAGAAATAGGAGAAAAAGCACTAGTATTTAATTCAAAAATTAGAAAACAATATAAACATGAATTAGAAAATAATGAAAAGTTTGTTACAGAAGCTAGAATGTATCATAAAATGGACAAACAGTATGAAATAAAATGTTTTAATGAACCTATAATGATATGTGAATACAAAAAAGATGGCTATTCTAAAAATTTATTAAAAGTTTTTAAAGACAATCCATTTGGTTATTATAAATATTTTTATGAAATGTTTGACATGCCATTAAATGGGATATACTTTTATAAAAGACTATATATAATAAAACATTACATATTATTTAGTGTATTAACCAACAATACAAAAACACTTTTGAAAATAAGAGGTATTATAAATAAACTTTTAATTATATTGTTATATATACCTGCAAAAATTAAAATAAATAGGTTATTTTCAGATATATTATAAGTACATAATTCAACAAGTAAAAAAGAATAGGAGAATTATATGGATAAAAGTGAAGAAGAAAATTATTTTGATTATAATGTAAAAGAAAAAATATTACAACAACATGTAAATTGTATAAAAGATGTAATTTCACCATTAATTCATATTGTAACAAGATATGATACGAATTTAACTAATATAATAGAATTAGAAAAAACAGCTAAATCTCTTATAAATCAGACATTTATTAATTGGAAATGGACAATTATCAAGCAGGAGGCAATATCATTAGAAAAATTGAAATATGAAGATTCTAGAATTGAATTTATCTCGACAAAAGAATCATTAATAAAAATGCAAAATGAAATAATAGCTAATTCAGAATGTGAAATTATTTTTATTTTAAGAATTGGCAATATTTTAGATAAAACATTATTAGAATGTGGCTATTGGTCATTACAAACAAATAAAGAGGCTTCTTGGTGCTATTCTAATTATGTTTTAGATGATAAAACAAAAGTTGAGAAAAATTTTTCATCTTTTGAAGAAAAGAAAAAAAATATAGTAAGTTCTTCATATTTCATTAGAAAGGACAAATTTTTTAAAATAGGTGGATTACAAAATAATTTAGAGACTGATATAGAATGGTTAATGTGGTTAAAATTACTTTCTAAAGATGAATATCCAATAAAGATGAATTATTATGGGAGTTGGGAAAATAGGAGGAATATAAGTAGTAAAGAATCTTTAACAGAAATAAATAATCAAATAATAAATATTCGACATGATATAATTGGAATAAATTATCCTGTAGGAACAGTTTATTGGTATGATACTTTTCCACATGTGATAGATAATACTTATGAAACTTTTAGGAATGAAAAGATCCATTTATTATTTATATTGCCTTGGTTTAAAGTAGGAGGAGCAGATAAATTTAATTATGATTTAATATCAAATTTAGATAAAAATAAATATAATATTACAATTATAACAACTGAACCATCTCCATATGTATGGAGACAAAAATTTGAAGAAATTGCAGAAATATTTGATTTAACTACATTTTTACATAGAGAAAATTGGGCAGCATTTATATACTATATAATAAAATCAAGAAATGTAAAGATAGTAATGAATTCAAATAGTTTCTATGGATATTATGCAATTCCGTGGTTAAAATATAAGTTTCCAGAAGTAATATTTACAGATTATTTACATGCTGTAAATTGGAACTGGAGAAATGGAGAGTATCCAAAAGATTCTACAGCTATATCAAAATTAATAGATAAAACTTATGTTTCTAGTGAAAAAATTAAGCAAACAATGAAAAATGAAATGGGAAGAAAAGAAGAGAATGTAGAAGTAGTTTATATTGGGGTAGACAGTGAAAAATTTGATGAAGAAAAAATAAAACTAGATGATTATCCAAATATTCAAAAAGAGATGGCAAAATATAAAGATAAAAAGAAAATTTTATTTTGTGCTAGAATTTCCCCAGAAAAAAGACCATTATTTATGATAAAAGTTTTAGAATATCTAATAAAAGAAGATGAAAATGTTGTATTATTTGTTGTAGGAACAGGACAAGAAATAACACAAATGAAAGAACAAGCAAAAATAAAAAATATAGATGAGAATATTGTATTTTTTGGAGAACAAAAAGATGTTAGACCATTTTATAAAATATCAGATGTATTAATAATATGCTCTGTACGAGAAGGAATAACTTTAACTAGTTATGAAGCTTTATCAATGAAACTGCCAGTTATAAGTGCAGATGTAGGAGGACAAAAAGAATTAATAACAAATGAATGTGGAATAATTGTAAATAAAAGTAAAAATTTAAAAGAAGATAGAACTATATATGATGAAGAAGAAATAAAAACATATGTAGAAGCTATAAAAAAAATAATATATAATAAAAATTATAATATACTACAAAAAGATTGTAGAGAAAGAATTCAGAAAAAATTTACAATAAAACATATGATAGAAAAGATTGAAAAAAGTTTTGAAGAATTGTTGAAAAATGGTTCTAAGATTCCAAAAGAGCTTCTAGATAATGAAGAGTTGTATGGGCAATACCTATTAATGTATAATGAAATAGATAAAAGAATGTATAATTCAACAGTTGGAGGAATTATACCAAAACAAAATACAAAGTCTTCTGATGAAGTAGAAAAATTACAAAAACAAATAAAAGAATATCAAGTAGAACTAAACAAAAAAGATAAGTTAATACAAAAGCAAGAACAAGATAAAGAAAAAATAAATAAGGAACTATATAATATATATAATTCTAAAAGGTGGAAATATATTAATTACATTGCAGATAAACTTGGAAGAAACAAATAATTTTGACAATAAACTATTATATGATATAATGTCAAATAAGTTGAAAAGGAATAAAAATGGAAGTAGAAAAAATTTTTTTTAATTATGATTTACAACCAGGTTTAACTAAAAAAAAGAACATAGCAAAGGGAGATAATAAGCCACTAGTATCTATTATAACTTCATATTATAATGCTAATAAATATATGGAACAAACAATAAATTGTGTATTAAATCAAACCTTTCCTTTTTGGGAATGGATTATAGTGGATGATGGTAGTACAGAAGAAGGAACAGAGGTTTTTTTAAATTATATTAAAAATAAAGATCCAAGAATAAGAATTTATAAAAAGCAAAATGAAGGATTAGCAAAAGGAAGAGATTATGCAATAAAATATGCTACTACAGATTATATATTGCCGCTAGATTCTGATGATTTATTAGATATGACATATATTGAATGTGCATATTGGTGTGCAATTACAAATCCAGAAGCAAGTTGGATTTATTCAAACTCACTAGGTTTTTATAAGCAACAATATCTTTGGAAAATTTCTTTTGATTCTGAAAGAATGAAAAAAGATAATATACTTACTGCTACAGCATTAATAAAGAAGGATAAAATTATAGAATTAGAAGGATATGGAATAGCAAAGAGGTATGTCAATGAAGATTGGCATTTATGGCTTAGGATGTTATCAAAAGGATATTTTCCTGTAAAGATGAATTTTTATGGATTTTGGTATAGAAGATGTGAGCAAAGTTTGTTATCTCAAATAAATGACAAAAATCAAGAAGAAAACAATCTAAGAATTAAAGATTTAGAAAAAGAAGCAGAAAAGATAGAGCAAAAAGTAATTGCAAAAGAATATCCATCAAACAACTTATCTGAAAAGGAAAAGGTTTTTGAAAAAGTAAAATGGGATAAAGAATTTAATAAAGAGAAGTTGGGAAAAAGAGTATTATATATACTTCCATATATAAAAACAGATAATAGAACTTATAAATATATAAAAGAAGAACAACAGGAGCCAATAGTTATTACAACAAAAGTATGTCCATATATATATAGGCAAATGTATGAACAATATGCTGAAGTATTTGATTTAACTAGTTTTTTAGATAAAGAAAATTGGACAAAATTTATCTATTATATTATTATAACAAGACAAATAGATAAAATTGTTATAATAAATAGTAACTATGGGGATAACATTTCTAACTGGCTCAAAAAAGAATTTTCTAATATACCATTAGAAATACTCCACTATAAAGAAAATAAAAATCTTTACTATAAAATAATAAGGAAATATAAAAAAGACCATAGAATATATAAAAAAATTTTTAGAAAAGTAAAAAAATTTATAGCCAGAAAGGATGTAAAAAAATGAAAATTTGGTTTTTAACAGGAGAATTTACACCAGAATTTGGAGGGCGGAATTGGTACATATGTAGAAAACTGTGCTAAAATGTTTGCAAAATCTGGTGATGATGTAACTGTTATTGTAAGAGGAAATAATAATACAACACTACAAACAACAAAAGAAGGATATAAAGTTTTAAGATTTAAACAATGCAGTAAACCATATTATAGTTATTTAGGATATGAAAATTCTTTAGCATATCAATATTATGAAGAAATTAAAGATTTAATAAAAATTGCTGGCAAACCAGATATTATTGAAACACAAGAATATAATGCACTTGGACAATATCTAATTCAAAATAAATATTTATTGGAAAAAGAACTACAAGATATTCCAATAGTAGTACATTTACATACTCCTAGCTTTGAGACATTAAGAATAAATCAATTTAACCGTTATGAACATCCATATTATTGGATTGGTGAAATGGAAAAATTTTGTATAAAGGGGGCAGATGCACTATTATGTCCAAGTCAGTTTTTAGCAGATAAGTTAAAATATTTGGTACCAGATAAAGAAATTAAAGTAATTAACTTACCTTTTTCAATAGAACAAGAGGATATAGAAAATTATAGTAAAAAAGAAATTACACAAAAGCAAGATAAAAAAACAATTTTATATTTTGGAAGAACTGAGTATAGAAAAGGTGTACTTCAAATGTTAAAGGGTGCAAAAGAACTATGGAATAAAGGATTAGATTTTAAAATAAAAATTATAGGTGGAGATACAATATTAGATCCTAAAGGTACTTTTATAGGTGAAGATATAAGACATCAGTATAAAGAATATATAAAAAATGGAAACTTAGAAATGTTAGCTTCAATTCCAACACTAGAATTAATACCTCATATCCTTTCATCAACAGCTGTTACAATCCCTTCTATATATGAAAACTTTCCCAATACCTGTATTTATTCAATGTGGTTAGGAAAACCAGTATTAGTTTCAAAGAGTGGTGGACAAGCTGAAATGGTTAATACCTCGTATGAAAATGGAATTATTTTTGATTGGGAAATAGAAGGTGATTTTACAAAAAAACTTGAAGAACTTCTAAATATGTCGGATGAAACATTAGAAAAAATGGGATCTAATGCTAAAAATAGAATATATAGTTTATGCAATATGGAAAGTAATTTAAAACAAAGAAAAGCTTTTTTTGAAAAAGTAATAGAAACTGCAAAAATGCAACCTGTAAAAAATAAATTTCCATTTGTTGAAGAAATAAAAAAAGATAATTATATAAAAGAATATAGTGTTGAAAAGGATTTGCTTTCTATAGTAATACCATACTATAATTTAGGACAAACAATTTCAGAAACAATTTTAAGTATAAAAAAGTCCACATATAAAAATTATGAAATTATTATAGTAAATGATGGAAGTACAGATAAAGAAAGTATTTCTATATTAGAAGAATTTAAAAATGATACCCAAATAAAAATAATTAATATAGAAAATAAAGGTCTTGCCAATGCAAGAAATGTAGGAGCAGAAAATGCAAAAGGTGAATTTTTAGCATTTATTGATGCTGATGATAAAATAGAGGAAACTTTCTATGAAAAAGCTATAAAAATATTAAATCAATATGATAATGTTTCATATATATATAGTTGGGTACAATATTTTGAAGGTGATAATGCTAATTGGATAACATTCAACACACATATTCCATATCTATTATGTGCTAATATGCTTGCTGCTTTTGCAGTTATTAGAAAAAATGACTTTTTAAATTTTGGGAAAAATAGAGTAGAAATGGAATATGGAATGGAAGATTATGATTCATGGGTTTCCCTTGCAAGTCATGGATGTTTAGGGGTGAGTATCCCTGAATATTTAAATATCTATAGAGTAAGAAAAAATTCTATGGCAAGACAATTTAATAAAAAAATGAGAATATATTTATATGATGTATTATCACATAATTATCCAGATTTATATGCTAAATATGCAGTAGAGGTTTTTATGTTATTAATGGCTAATGGACAACCATATTATTGGAATATTCCAACAGTTAAGTCAAATCAACCAGAAGTAGGAACGATAACATATGATGAAAGAGTTGTTCAAATTAGAAAGTTTTTGAACTCAAGATTAGGAAGAATTGCTAAAAAGATATTTTATGGATTTAAAATAAATAAATTATTTAAACTATAATTTATTATATATTAAACAATGGAGGAAAATTTGTGGAAAAACAAGAAAATGTAATAGAAGTAGATGGAGTAACTAAACGTTTTAATATTTATTATGATAAAGCAAATACAATAAAAGAAAAATTACTTTTCTTTAAAAGGAACAAAAAAGAAAAACATACTGTGTTAGAAAATATAAATTTGAACATAAAAAAAGGAGAAGTAGTAGCATTAATTGGAACAAATGGAAGTGGAAAATCTACTTTATTGAAATTAATGACTAAAATTATATATCCAAATGAAGGAAAAATAATAACAAAAGGTAAATTAACATCTTTATTAGAACTTGGTGCTGGCTTTCATCCTGATTTTTCAGGAAGAGAAAATATATATTTTAATGCTTCAATATTTGGTTTAACAAGAAGAGAAATAGATGAAAGAATAAATCAAATTATAGAATTTTCAGAATTGGGAGAGTTTATAGATAACCCAGTAAGGACGTATTCATCTGGAATGTATATGAGGTTAGCTTTTTCAGTAGCAATTAATGTAAATGCAGAAATATTATTAATTGATGAAATTTTATCTGTAGGAGATCAACATTTTCAAGATAAATGTTTTGAAAAAATGAAATCTTTAAAAGAAGAAGGGAAAACAATGGTATTTGTTACCCACAGTATGTATTCTGTAAAACAGTTATGTACAAGGGCAATTTGGTTATATAATGGACATATTAAAATGGATGGTAATACAGAGGAAGTAGTGGAAGCATATTTAAAGGAAACTGCTTAAGAAAGGAGTATTTGATGCAAATATTAAAAAATATATATAATTATAGAGAATTATTAAAAACAAATGTACAAAAAGAAATTAGGGGAAGATATAAAAATTCATTTCTAGGTATTATATGGTCGTTTTTAAATCCTTTATTACAATTAGCAGTGTATGCTATTATATTTCCACTAATCTTAAAAGATACACAAGAATATTATGTTATATTTGTATGTACAGGATTAATTCCTTGGACATATTTTACAACTACAATTACTCAAGCAGCATTTACTATTATTGCTAATGGGAATATAATAAAAAAAGTTTATTTTCCAAGAGAGATATTACCTATTGCAGTAGTAACAAGTGCAACTGTAAATTTTCTTATATCAACACTAATTATAATTGCTTTTTGTTTTGCATATGGATTGGGAATATCAAGATATATAATTTTTTATCCTATTGTGATGTTAGTGCAATATGTTTTATCATTAGGAATTTCTTTTATATTATCTAGTATAACAGTATATTTAAGAGATTTAGAACACATTATCAGTATAGCTTTGCAAGTTGCATTTTATGCTACCCCAATTGTATATGCAAGTGATACAATACCAGAGGCTTTTAGAGGAATAATTTCATTAAACCCAATGGCGCATATTATAAATGCATATCGTGATATTTTTTATAATCAGACAATGCCAGATTTTAAGGTATTAGGTGTATTATTTTTAATATCAATAGTTATATGTATTATTGGATACATAATATTTAATAAATTACAAAAAGGCTTTGCAGAGGAATTTTAAAAGAAGGGAGAAATAATCTAATTATATTATTGTAATTGGATTATATTTAAACATGAAACAAATATTGTTGAAATACATAAATATTATAATATTCATAATATCTATTATAGTAAGTATGTCAATGAATTTAAATTTTAATAATATAAATAGTTTTACTGGAAATTCTATACTATATATTATATTAGTAATATTTTATTATTATATTTTAAAACAGGTTATAAATATCAAAGATAAAAGATTAATAATATGTAGTATAATTATCTCTGTTATTTTTTCTACTTTTGAAATAGTAGGACAAAGCTTAAATTTGTATTATGATTTGAGACTTATAATTGGTTCTTTTTCTAATTTTCTTAATGCCATGTTTAGATGGTTGGGATATTTTGTTTCGATTTATTGTGCTATAAGCTTAATTTTTTACTATATTTCACAAAAAGAAGAAAAAAATACACTTTCTTTAGGAAGTCTAAAAATATTTTTTATTACTTGGATAGTTATTTTTATTGCTTGGATACCTTTCTTTTTAAGATATTATCCAGGACTTGCAACAATAGACTCTATGAGGCAAATATATCAATCTACAGGAATAGAAATACTATCAAATCATCATCCTATATTGCATACAGCAGTAATTAGTTTTTTTATTAATATTGGAAAAAAAGTTTTTGATAGTTATAATATAGGATTTGCTATGTATAATATTGCACAAATGTTATTTTTATCAGGTGTATTTGCTTTTACTCTTGCTTATATGAAAAATAAAAAGAGTCCAAATATATTTATTATAATTTCTTGTATGTTTTATGCATTTTATCCCATAAATGCATTGTTTAGTATAACTATATGGAAAGATATACCATTTGCAGCAATGATGCTATTGTTTACAATTTGTGTAGTAGAATTAAGTATTAATAAAGAGAGATTTTTACAATCTAAAATAAAAAATTTATTACTATTAGTATCTATATTAACAGTAATATTATTTAGAAATAATGGAATATATGTAATTATATTAAGTACTCCATTTATAATTTTCATGAATAAAATGTATTACAAAAGATTATTATTTATATTTATTAGTGCATTTATTATCAGTGCATTTATAAAAGGACCAGTATTTAATTTTTTTAATATAGAAAAAGGAGAGGTTAAAGAAGCTTTATCTATCCCTATGCAACAATTAGCTAGGGTGTATACGTACAAATTAGATAGCTTAAGCTATGAAGAAAGAACTCATATACAAAAATATATACAAGCAGATAATATAGAACAATTGTATAATCCTATATTATCTGATCCAATAAAAAATTATTTTAACAGTGAAACTTTTTCAGAGAATAAGAAAGATTTTATATTTTTATGGATAAAATTGTTTTTTAAATATCCTTTAGAATATATAGAGGCATTTTTGTCTAATAGTTATGGATACTGGTATCCAGAGGCTTCAAATTGGGTACTTAATAGAGAAATGGAGAAAGATTTGTTATTAGGACTACATCATTCACCGAAGATAAAAATAGATATACTTGATAGATTTGATTCTATTATAGAAAAAAGACATATCCCATTTATATCTATGATGTTTAGCATTGGATTTACTTTTTGGATAATTCTTACATGTGGAATGTATTGTATATATAAAAGAAAATATAGATTATTATATATTTATCTACCAGTTTTATTTCTATGGCTTACTACTTTAGCATCACCTGTGTATTGTGAGTATAGATATGTATATAGTATGTTTACATGTTTACCAATATTAATCTCTACAGTAATATTAGAAAATAATAAAACTATTGATTTAGACAACTATAGAATAAGTAGAAGGAGAAAATTATGGAGAAGATAGCAATATTAATACCTTGTTATAATGAAGAGTTAACAATAGAAAAAGTAATAAATGACTTTAAAAAAGAATTACCACAAGCAAATATATATGTGTATGATAATAACTCAAGAGATAAAACAGTAGAAATAGCAAATAAAAATGGTGCTATTGTAAGACATGAGTACAAACAAGGAAAAGGGAATGTTGTAAGAACTATGTTTAGAGAAATTGAAGCAGATATATATGTTATGGTAGATGGAGATGACACATATCCTGCAGAGTTTGTTCATAAATTAATAGAGCCAATAAAATGTGGACAAGCAGATATGGTAATAGGAGATAGATTATCTAATGGCACTTATCAAGAAGAAAATAAGAGACATTTTCATGAATTTGGAAATAATTTAGTAAAAAAAGCTATAAATGTATTGTTTAAAACAAATTTAAAGGATATAATGACAGGATATAGAGCTTTTAACAAAATGTTTGTAAAAAATATGCCAGTAATGACTCCAAAATTTGAAATTGAAACAGAAATGTCCTTATATGCATTAGATAAAAAATATATTATAAAAGAAATTCCTATTATTTATCGTGATAGACCAGAAGGAAGTGTTTCTAAATTAAATACTATTACTGATGGGATTAAAGTAGTTAAAACTATAGTAAATATGTTTAAAAATTATAAACCATTACAATTTTTTACATTAATTGCATTTATATTATCTATTTTAAGTCTTATTATAGGCATACCAGTTTTTGTAGAATTTTTTAAAACAAAGTATATAACAAAAGTTCCTTCAGCAGTACTTGCAACAGGCATTATGTTACTTGCAGTAATAGTGGAACAATGTGGAGTAACTCTTCATACTGTAGTAAAACAACATAGAGAAAATTATGAATTAAATTTATTAAGATATGATCAAATTGAAAAAATAAATAAAATAGATAAATAAGGTATCAATTAGATAAAGAAATAATACAATAATAAGTGGGTGATAAAATGATATATGATTCTATTATAATTGGAAAAGGACCAGCAGGAATATCAGCAGGAATTTATATAAAAAGAGCAGGACTTAATGTCTTGATAATAGGAAAAGATGGAGGAGCATTAGAAAAGACAAATAAAATAGACAACTATTATGGATTTGTTAATACAATATCTGGAAAAGAACTTTTAAATAATGGAATAAATCAAGCGATACGATTGGGAATACAAGTAGAAACAGATGAAGTTGTAGGCTTAGAATATGATGAAAATTATATTGTAAAAACTAGAAATAATGAATTTTATTCGAAATCGTTAATTATAGCAACTGGAACCAAAAGAAATACTCCAAATATAAAAGGAATAGCAGAATATGAAGGAAAGGGAGTAAGTTATTGTGCAATATGTGATGCTTTTTTCTATAGAAATAAAGAAGTAGTGGTTCTAGGAGAAGGGGATTATGCACTATCAGAAGCAAAAGAATTATCAAAAGTTGCAAATAAGGTTACAATATTAACAAATGGTAAAGAATTAATAGAAAATAGAAGTATTGATACAGAAAATATAGAAGTTGATAATAGAAGTATAAAAGAGGTTGTGGGTGAAGTTACAGTAAATAAGGTAAAATTTAGTGATAATAGTGAACTCTCTACACATGGAGTATTTGTGGCAATAGGGACTGCTTCTAGTACAGATTTAGCTCGAAAGTTAGGAATACTTGTTGAAAATAATAATATTATAGTAGATGAGAACATGTCTACTAATATTCAAGGAGTATTTGCATGTGGAGATTGTACAGGAGGTCTATTACAAATTTCAAAAGCTGTATATGAAGGAAGTAAAGCAGGATTAAAAACAGTAACATATATAAGAGAAAGGAAAAGATAAAATGGAATATATAATGTCTTTTATTGAAGGAGTTGTAACATTCATATCACCATGTTTATTACCAATGCTACCCATATATATATCTTATTTTGCAGGACAAAATAAAGATGAAACTACAAATAAATATGTAATAAAAAATGCATTGGGCTTTATATTAGGATTTACAATAGTTTTTATATTATTAGGTGCTTTTGCGAGTTCAATAGGAGTATTTATAAAAAAATATAATCAAATATTGAATATTATATTTGGAATTATAGTTATACTATTTGGATTAAATTTTATGGAATTAATAAAAATTCCATTTATAAACAAGACAAAAAAAATAAATATTAATATAGAAAATAAAGGTTTTTTATCTTCTATACTATTTGGAATCATATTTTCAGTTGGCTGGACACCATGTATTGGAACTTTTTTAGGTTCAGCTCTTATGCTTGCAACAGTAAAAGCACATGTATTAGAAGGGATCTTAATGTTACTTTGTTTTTCAATAGGACTTGGAATTCCGTTCTTTATAAGTGCTCTTCTAATAGATAAATTAAAGACTACTTTTGATTTTATAAAACGAAATTATAAGGTCATAAATAGGATATCAGGAGGATTTTTAGTAATAATAGGACTTTTAATGATAACAGGATTAATGCAATATTTTTTATCTTTAGTAACATTTTAAAAATAAAAAAATAAGGAGAAGTAAATATGAATAATAAAATTAGATTAATTATGTATGTATTAATATTTATAATATTTATAGTAATAGCAAGTATAGGATATAACACACTAATGTTGAATAATAAAAATAATAGTATTTTAGAAGAAGGACGTTTAGAAGAAGAAATTGATAAAAACACTTTGAACGATAAAGAATTAAAATCTGCACCAGATTTTTCAATATATAATGAAAATAATGAAGAAATTAAGCTAAGTGCCTATAAAGGAAAACCTATAGTTATAAATTTTTGGGCTAGTTGGTGTTCTCCATGTAAAGCAGAAATGCCAGATTTTAATGAAGTGTATGAACAAGAAAAAGATAATGTAGTTTTTCTTATGATAAATGCAACTGATGGGATGAGAGAAACAAAGGAAAAAGCACAAAAATATGTAACTAGTCAAGAATATTCATTTCCAATTTATTTTGATATGAGACAAGAAGGACTATATAAGTGTGGAATTACAGCTTATCCAACTACTATTTTTATTAATAAAGATTTTAAAATTATAAATTCATATACTGGAATGATTACAAAGTTGATATTATCACAAAATATATCAAAAATTAAATAAAGGAGGCAGAAATATGTCAGTATTAACAATTACAAACAAAAATTACGAAGAAGAAGTATCTAAATCAAAGGTACCAGTGCTATTGGATTTTTGGGCACCTTGGTGTGGCCCTTGTAAAATGTTATCACCAATAATAGATGAAATAGCAGAAGAACAACAAGGAAAAATAAAAGTGGGAAAAATAAATATAGATGATGAACAGCAATTAGCATTAAAATTTAATGTAATGAGTATTCCAACTTTGGTAGTAATGCATGAAGGAAAAGTAATAAATACATCTGTTGGTGTTGTGTCAAAACAACAAATAATAGATATGTTAAAGTAGCCAAAAAGTAATTTATACTTTTTGGCTTTTTATTAATGTAAATTATTGACAAGTAGAGTAAAATATTGTAAATTATTAATATCCTAGGTAATAATAAAAAAGGAGAGATTAGTTTGAAAAAGACAATACCAGTATTAATAATTCTATTACTGGTAATATGTACAAGTACATCAACAGTATTTGCAAATTCTAATAATACAATTACCAATAATAGTTTTAATCAGATTACAGAATTAAAAAATTCACCAGTTTTTTTACAAGGTTGGTTACAAGAAGAATTTACATTAAATTATGAGAACAATGTTATTTATATCACAAATCCATTTATCTATTCAGATAAAAAAATTCCAGATAAATATAAAAATTTAATTGATAATAAAGATAATTTTGAAATATATGTGTATTTTAGATTGCCAGAAAATACAGCTATAGTAAAAGATTTACATGAAAAGATTATTTTAGAAAATTTATTTGATGAAAACTTTATGAAAATAAATGATTATAGAGAAAATAAATATTATATTGAACAAAAAGAAGCACTTCCCAAATATATTAGAGTTTCTAATAAAATTTTCATTAAAAATAATAAAAATGAAAACCAAATAAATGAGTTCAATACATACATACAAATAAAAACTTATACAATAGAAAATAAATTGATAGATACGCCTACATATAAAATAAAAACAGAATATAAACAATTACCAGAATTTATAATAAAAGCTGACAATATTAATATGCAATATAATACTGCTATATCAACTGTAAAAACAAAAGGAAGAATATATATAAAGCAATATAATAAAAAATCAGGAAAAGAGGAACTAATTAATATTCCTAAATATTTTAAACTTGTATCTAATGATGAAAGTATATTAAAAGTAGATAATGATGGAAATATTGAACTAAAGGATGTTGGAGTAGGAAAAATAAGTATTTTAGATAAATATAGGGAAATATGTAAAATTGAGATAGCAAGTGTTAGCTTAGAACAATGGAGAAAATATACTGGACAAACATCTATATTTCCTATACAAAAGGTAGATGAAAATAAACTAAAAAATGATATACCTTTAAAAGAAGAAGTAAGTCAAAACAGTTCAAACAGTGTAAAAAATAAGACTATGGCTTTAAAGGATAATGTACCCAAAACGGGAGAGCAGACAGTAGATTTATTTAAAATCTTTCTGTTTATGATAATTATTTCACTTAGTAATATAATAGTTATGAAAATCTATTTAAAAAAGAGTAAAAAGTATGAAACAGCTTTATAATAAATTTATAAAAATAAATATAATTATACTTATATTCTCGTTAATCTTTGTTATTTTAAGTCTTTATTTTAAATTTTTAAATCTTTATAAAGAAAGTGATGAAAAAAATTATCAAAAATTCTTTATAGTAAATAATTCCATAAAAAATATAATAGATATATATCAAACTAAACAAGTAAAAACAAAGGAACAGATTAAATTAGAAGAGATTCAAGAAAACAATAGTGAAGTTATTTGTTGGTTGAAAATAAATGGTACAAAAATAAATTATCCTGTTGCACAAACCAATAATAATGATTATTACTTAGAACACAATCAATATAAGAAAAAAGATAAAAGAGGTTGTCTATTTTTAGATAAGGATAATCAAATAGATAATAAAAATTCAAATTTAATAATATATGGTCATAATATGAAAAATCAAACTATGTTTGGAGAATTATTGATGTATAAAAACTTTAATTTTTATAATAATCATAAATTAATAGAACTATCTACAAAACATGTAGTAGCAAAGTATAGAATAATTTCTATATTTGCTTCAGAGGTATTTTATAAAGATCAAAAAGTTTTTAAATATTATAATTTTAAAAATAGTCTTACTAAAACAGAGTATGAAACATATGTAAAAGGCATTAAAGATTTATCTTTATATAATATAGATGAAACAGCAGAATATGGAGAACAATTATTGACCTTATCTACTTGTGATTATTACAAAAAAGATGGTAGATTTGTTATAGTCGCTAAAAAAATATGAATAATAGAAAATAATAATCCTTTATAAATTACTTTACAATACATCTAAAAAGAATTAAAATAAAGAAAGAAAAAAGATATTGAGGAGTATTGTATGAAAGATAGTATGAAAGAATTATATGATTTAATAGAGAATATGCCAATTACAGAAAAAAATAAAAATGTAATAGATGAGATAAAAATAGCAATAAAAGAAGAAAATTTACAATTAGCATTAGAAAAATTAGAAACATTATCTAAAGAAAATAGTGATGAGAAAGAAGAAATAGAACAAGAAAGTGATAATGAAATAAATTTTGAAGATATAGATTTAGAAAATATAGAAGTAAAAGTAAAAACAGAAGAAAAATATAAAAAGGAAATATATCCAAAAGAATTAAGTAATGATGAGTTGGAGTATATATATATAGGATTATTACTAAATAATCCTGAATTAATTGTAAAATTTTATATATTGTATGATGATTGTTTTTTTGAGAATACTATGTTGCTTAATTTATATAAAAGAATATTATTTACAGATGGAGAACCATATGCAAGTGAAATTTCTAAAAGAGGATTTAATTTTTTTAAAAATTCTGAAGAAGCAGAACAAGAAGAAAAATTAGCAAGAAATAGAGTAGAAAAGAAAAATTATAATATAGAAGATGTATATATTGAATTAAGAAAGTTATTTGTATTAAGAAAGAATTATAGGAAAGTCCCAATAAAATATATACAAGATAATATTATAGAAATAGTAAATTTTAAATTATATCATCAAATGTCAATTGAAGAAGTAGAAAATGCAGTAGAACAAGTAACAGTTACTAGTAAATTTAAAAAGGCAATCTTAACTCAAGATTTAACTAAATTTTTAGAAATGGGAGATAATAATTTAACAAATGGATTGAAATTACAATTTCCTATATTGTCTAGTGTATTTAAAGGAATTAGAAGAGGAGAAACGATGTCTTTTGCAATGCCTTCTAATGCAGGAAAAAGTAGATTTACAGTTAATCTAGCAGCATATACATCATTTATACATAAAAAAAAGGTACTAATAATTTCAAATGAAATGTCTGAAGAAAAAATGAGATTGTGCTTGATTACTACAATATTAAATAATCCTGAAATACAAAAAATACATAAAAATGTGATTACTAAAACAGAAGGGGAATTATTAGATTTTAAATTTAGACCCAATAATCCTAAAGAAGTAAAAGTAGATAAAGATGGATTTATTATAAAAGAGCCAAAAGAAACACGAAAGAATTTTATAAAAAGATTGTCTCAAATTTCAACAGAATTTAATAATACAATAGCTGCAACAGATTGGGTTAATAAACAAATAAATAATTCAATATATTTTATTAATATAACAGATCATACAAATGATGAATTACAAAAAGTAATAATGCATTACTATTATAAAGAAAAAATAGAATATATATTTTATGATACACTAAAAACTGATACAGATAATATAGGAAATGGTGAAGAACTAAAAAAAACTGCTACAATTCTTTCAAATTTGGCACAAAATTTTAATATGTTTATATGTTCTACTTTACAATTAACAGAAAGTTCTACTTCACCAATAAATTTGAATGTAAATGACTTAGCAGTAAGTAGAACAGTAAAAGAAGTTCTTGATACTCTTTGCTTAATAAAGCAGATAAATAGTCAAGCATATAAAGACTATGAATATTCATTAAAAGAAGTAGATACTAAATTTTATAATATAGAAAAATGTGAAAATCCAGATGTTAGATATTATGCTTGTGTAGTTGATAAAAATAGGGCAGGTGCAAAACCAAAACTATTGTTTAAATTAAATTTAGCCTATAATATTTGGGAAGAGTTAGGATATTTAAAATTAAAGCAAGACATATAGTAAGAATACCTAAGAATATAACATGTAACAAAAATAAATCTTTCATCATATTATATACAAAAATATGAAGGGAGATTTATTTTTTATGGACTATGAAGTAATGATGAATGGAAATGTAAGAATTGGAATGTATGCTCCAGATTTTGAAGCAGAAACAAGTATGGGAAATATATGTTTAAATGATTACAAAGGAAAATGGATTGTACTATTTTCACATCCAGGAGATTTTACCCCCGTATAATCTCTCAATTTGGGGAAATACAAAAAATGCACGATATTGCTTATAATTTTTATATCGATAAGTTAATCAAATTTTGCATTTAAATGGCACAGAATCGATCGTTGAGCGATTGATTGGAAAGAAAATGAGTATTGAAAGAATTTAAAGGAATATGGATACCATATGAAATATTAACAGATATAAAATTAAATGATAAAGAGAAAATTGTTTATTCAATGATTTTATATTTGAGTAAAGAAAAACAATGTATAATGTCAAATTCATATATAAGTGAATTACTAAGTATTACTAAAATACAATCATCAAGAATCATTAATTCCCTTAAGAAAAAAGGATATATAAAAGTAGAAATGATATATAAAGAAAATTCAAAAGAAATAGCAATAAGGAAGGTTGTACCTATATGCAAATATGATAATACATATAAACAAATAAATATCCAACCTATTAACAAGGATGTTAAAGAGATAAAAAAAAATAATAAAATATTTAATAAGAATAATTGGAAATGTAATAATGAAAGAGATTATAGTAATTTTAACTGGACAAGTTTATATGCTAATAGATTCTAAAAATAAACTTGACATTAAATTTTCTGAGAGTTAACATGACACACCAATGGAGGTGAGAAAAAATGGAAAGTATATTAGAATCAATATTTGAAGCAAGAGCAGATGAACTAGCTATTTTAAATAAAAAAGATAAAAGTTTTATGAAACAGGATAAATCTGATAGAAGTAAAAATGAAAACTACCTAAACAAAGAATTGCAAAAAATTCCATATAATCTTAATTGCCTAAAAGAAAGTATTACCAAAATAATTGATGATTATGTAGATGCAATTGATTTTGAAGCAGGTTACTTTTATAAAAAATATTATCTTGCTGGATTAAAAGATGGTATTAAATTAAATAAAGAATTAAGATAAAATGCTCTCTATTTTTGATTTAAAAGGAAATGTGCTAAAAATTTTGAATTCACAAATGGTGAAAATATAATTTAGTAAAGGAATGAAATTTCTTGAATATTACAATGGTTACAAAAAATAAAGTGCAGAAAAAGTGAGATATCTAATTGATATCTCTAATTTTTTACTGTATCTTGTTAAAAGCCACGCTTTTAGGCAGTTATGTGTAACTGAGATATCACTCTGATCCTGCAAAATTTATTTTGGATAAAAAATTTCAACTTTTTTTCGAAAAATGCATCATTTTAAAAATTTTTCGTGTTCTTATATATAGAGGAGGGATGCATTTGAAAAATAATAAAAATTAAAGTATTAGAATTTTACAAAAGTAATTTTAGGACAAAAGAGATATTTTATAATCTCATTTTGCATAATATTTATAGAGAAATAATTTGAAAAATAAATTTTTCAAATTATTTGCTATAATCGCTAAGCCTTTGAGATTTTCTCATGTTATTCGAAAACTCAAATCGGCAAATCATAATCTCGAGAGATTATGATGGGAGGAGTTAATTTAGATGCAAATTACTTCTAATGAAATATCTAATACAAAATATGTGCAAATTTATTTAACAGAGGATGAATTAAAGAAACAAGAAACAAAAGAAGTAATTGAAAAGTATAAACGAGAAAAATACAGTGTAGCAATTTTTGTAACAGGAAAAGAGAATTATCCCGAGATTCTTAAAAAAATAATTACGAAACAAGTGGAACTAAATTGTAATGTATGCTAACATACAAGACATAAGCAATATCAGGCAAGAAGGAGGAAAAATGACAGTTGTAGGATATTGTAGATTGTCTAGAGATGAAGATAAAGAAAATTACGCAAGTATTGAAGAACAAAAAAGAATTATTAAAGATTATGCTAATACTCGTAATTGGATTATCGAGGACAAAGACTTCTACATAGATGACAATGTTTCGGGATATACCTTTAATAGACCTGAGTTTTTGAAGATGATTGAAGGGGTAAAAGGAGGAAAAATAGATGTAGTAATATCAAAGGATTTATCAAGAATTGGTAGAAATAACGGACGAGTTTTAGTTTTAATAGATGAATTTAAAAATATGCAAAAGAATTTAATTTTAGTATCAGAAATGGGTGGAACTTATGATGTTTTAAATGATAGAGATGATACAATTGGAATAACAACTTGGTTTAATGAAAGATATGTAAAGGATTGCTCAAGAAAAACTAGAGACCACATGTATTCTAAACAAAAAACAGGAAGATTAATAATGGGGAATTATTATGGATATATAAAAGATAAAGAAGATGTTACAAAGTTATATGTAGATGAAGAAATAAGACCTATTATTGAATTAATATATAAGTTATATATAGAGGAAGGTTTAGGTAGAAAGAAAATTTGCGATATTTTAAATAATAAGTATGATTATCCTACACCATCTGTTTATTATCAAAGAAAGCATTTAGAAAGAGGAAGAATATATAAGCATCCAGTACAAAAATTATGGTCTACATATATGATAAGTAATATATTAAGTAATGATGTATATTGTGGTAATTTGCGAACACATAAAAAGAAAACAGTTTCAATAAGAGGTAGGGCAATAAAATTACCTAAAGAAGAACACTTTGTATTTGAAAATCATCATGAAGCAATAATTTCAAAAGAAACATTTAAACTAGTACAAAAGATAAAGGAAAGAAAAGCAAAGACTAAAAGTACATCAGGAACAAGAAAAAGGAATTATTATTTTTCAGGACTTTGTAGATGTGGAGATTGTGGTTTTGGAATAAGTGGAATAACTATAACTAGAAAACAAGGACAAAAAGGATATGAATGTTCCCAGTATAGAACTTATGGAAAAGCAAGGTGTAAATGTCATGAAATAAAAGAAAACGATATGATTATTCATCTAAAGGAATTTCTAAAATTTACTAAACAGAAATATATTGAGCAAATAGAAAAAATAGAAATTGATACTAAAATCAATAAAGAACAAGTTAATAAAGAAAAAATTAAATTTGAACTAGAAACACTAATGGCAGAGTATAAAGTGTTATTAAATCAAAAAGTAAAAGATTTAACATCAAGTACAAATGAATATCAAAAACAAATGATAGAAAATACATATAGAGAATTAGAAATTGATAAAACTAATCAAATAGAAAAACTACAGCAAATTCTAAAAAAAGAAGAACAAGAAATTTCAAAAGAAAAAATAAAAAAGTTAAAAACAGCAATAGAATATTTTGATGATATTATTGAAAGTGAAATGCCCAGTAGATATGTTTTAGAAAATATAATTGATACAATATGGATTTATAGTGATAAAACACTAAAAATTGATTTAAAAGTAGATATAGAAAAATTGGTATAAACGTAAACTCAAAACTTATTCCGATGTATCAAAATAAATGTCGAAAATCAAAAAGTTATTCCAGTGTATCAAAATAACTTTACAAAATCTTAAGCTTGTGATAAACTATACTAGAGGTGAATTGATATGCTAATTAGAGAAAAGTATTTAAATAAAATAAGAGATTTTTATAATGAAACATCTCTAATTAAAATAATATATGGATTAAGAAGAAGTGGGAAATCAGTTATTTTAACACAAATAATGGATGAAATAAAACAACAAGGAATTGATGAACAACAAATAATTTATATAAATTTTGAATCATTAGATTATAGTTTTATAAAAAATGCAAAAGATTTAAATGATTATATAAAAAGTCTTGCAAAAGGTAAAAGTAAATACTATGTTTTTTTAGATGAAATCCAAAAAGTAGAAGAATTTGAAAAAGGTATTAATTCTTTAAGAATTACAAATCAGTTTAGCATATTTATAACTGGTTCTAATAGTAAAATGACTTTCTTAGAATTATCTACAGATTTATCTGGAAGATATGTAAGTTTTAGAGTTCAGCCATTAACTTTTAAAGAAATAGTAGAATTTAAGAATGTAAAAAAAGAAGATTATAAGAAACTATTATTAGACATATTTGAATGGGGTAGCCTTCCACAAAGGTTTTCTTTTGATAATGAAAGAGCAAAACTAAACTATATATCAGATGTATATGATTCAATACTTTTAAAAGATGTAGTAGAAAGATTAAATATAAAAGATATAACATCATTTAATAAAATATTACAATATGTGTTAGAAACAGAAGGTAGAGAATTTTCTGCAGTAAATGTTTTAAATTATTTAAAGAGCGAACATCATGAAATTGCTACTGACACTTTATACAATTATCTAGAGGCATTATGTTCAACTTTTATCATGAACAAAGTTTATAGATATGATATTCAAGGGAAAAGTGTGTTAAAAACTTTAAATAAATACTATGCATCTGACTTAGGTGTTAAAAAGATTAAAATGAATAATAAAGAAGTAAATTACTCAATTTCACTAGAAAATATAGTATATAATGATTTGATTTCTAAAGGATATGAAGTATATATTGGAAAAAACAAAAAAGGCGAAGTGGATTTTGTTGCAACAAAAAATAAAGACCTAAAATATATTCAAGTAAGTTATTCATTATCTGAAGAAGAAACAAGAGAAAGAGAAGTTGGAGCATATGTTGGAATTAATGATTCATATCCAAGATATATCATCTCATTAGATGAGGAAGATTACTCAAGAGATGGAATTAAACATATAAATATATTTGATTTCTTAATGAATGATGAGTTTTAAATAATAAAAATAATAATCCCCACATTGAGAGACTTTACCCCCGTATGTACAACAGAAATAATAGCATTTAGTAAAGCAAATACATATTTTGAAAAGATGAATACTTGTTTAATAGGATTGAGTGTAGACAGCAATGCTTCACATTTAGCATGGATATATGATATTTATTGCAAAACAGGCATAAAAGTTCCATTTCCAATTATAGCAGATAGGAATGGTCAAATTGCAAGAAAATATGGAATGATATCAAATGAAATAAGTAATAGTGAGACAGTAAGAAATGTATTTGTAATAGATGATAAAGGAATTGTTCGAACAATACTTGTGTACCCAATGAATATAGGAAGGTGCATACCAGAAATTTTAAGAGTAATAGAAGCATTGCAAACAGCTGATGAAAATAAAGCATCTACACCAGCTAATTGGGTACCATGTGAACCAATTATTGTAGCACCTCCAAGAAGTTTTGTAGACTTATTGGAAAGAAATAAACAAATTCAAAATAATAGCAACGGAATGAATTGGTACTTAAGCTTTAAAAATGCTCAAAAATGTGTCAATACTGATAGCACTTGTAAAAGAATAGAAGAAAAAAATAAAGAATAATTTAAAACTATTTTTGTGGAATTTTTTTGAAAAAAATATTATAAAAAATATGAAATAACATATACTACTAAAAGTGTTGTGAGCAAGGAGGTTATTTTATGGAAAGAAATCAAAGAATCAATTGTACTGTAACAAGTTGCAAATATAATAAAAATCAGGAACAAGAATGTTCATTAGAACAAATAATAGTAACACCTGTACAAAATTGTAATACAAATACTCCAGATGAGTCTATGTGTAGTAGTTATAAACATATTAAATAATAAAAAATATATATCCTATAATAAGTAAATTTATTAGGATATATGTTTTTATGCAAGATATTTAATACTAGAAAAAATAAAGTCAACAATAACAATAATAAAAGCAATTTGTATAATAATAATTTGAGTAAAATTTGGAATTTTCTTTAATATAAGTTTTATTATTTTTACAATAAATGGATGAATAATGTTTATAAAAACTATTGCAATAAATCCCCAAGCTAAAGAGTAAAATATACTTATTCGTCCATTTAGATTTAAAAAATCATTTGAATAATCCCACCATCTAGCACTAAACATAGCATCTAATATAAATCCAGCTACATATTCAAATAACGAAAAAATAATGATAGAATATATAAATAATTTTAATGGTTTTGACTTATATTTTTGAAGACATCTAATTAAAATAACACCACCAAATCCATAGATAGGACAAAGGGGGCCAAATAAAAAACCTCTATTAGTAAAATGTCCTAAAATTATATAACTATAAAAAGTTTCTAATACCCAACCAATAAATGCATATATAAGGAAATATAATAAAAGATATCTATACATAGTTACATTTTCAATTCTTTTGTTCATAAATTTTCCCCCTAAAATTATGAAATAATATATAAATTCATATTAAAATGATATCAAAATAATATATAATTGTAAATGAATTTAATAAAATATTAATAAAGTATATAGATTAAATTTAAATAAAGTGGTATAGTAAATGTAAAGATAAATAAAGTGGGAGGAAATTATGAAAAAACCAGAGTTATTAGCACCAGCAGGTTCATTTGAAAAAGCAAAAATAGCATTTCTATATGGAGCTGATGCAGTATATGCAGGCACATCATCATTATCATTAAGAACTAGAGCAGAAATGGAAGATGATGATTTAATAAAAACCATAAAATTGGCACATCAACTAAAGAAAAAAATATATGTAGCAATTAACATATATGCTTGGGACAATATGTATGAAGAAATAAGAAAACAAGTTAAAATTTTAGAAGAATTAAAAGTAGATGGAATTATAGTAGCAGATGGAGGAGTTGTAGAGATAATAAAAAAAGAAGCTCCTAACATTCCAATTCATATTAGTACACAAGCTAATATTGTAAGTTATCATACAGCAAACTTCTGGCATAAAAATGGAGCGAAACGCGTAATTCTTGCTCGTGAATTAGATAAAAAACAAATTAAAGAGCTCATAAAAAATACACCATCAGATTTGGAAACTGAAATATTTATACATGGAGCTATTTGCTTTGGATATTCTGGAAGATGTTTTTTAAGTGATTTTCTTTCTTGCAGGAGTGCAAATTTAGGTGATTGTTCTCAAAGCTGTAGATGGTCATATAATTTATATGTAGAAGAAACAAACAATCCTGGAAACTTAATGCCAGTAGAACATGATGATAAAGGGACATATATATTTTCATCAAAAGATTTGTGTTTAATTGAGGAAATTCCTGAAATAGTAGAAATGGGAATAGATAGCTTAAAGATAGAAGGTAGATTAAAAACAGAATATTATTTAGCAACAGTAGTAAATACATATAGAACTGCAATAGATGAATATATAGATAATCCTAATAAATATAATCCTAGTAAATATAAGAAAGAATTAGAAAAAACAAAAACAAGAGGCTTAACTACTTTTTATTTTAATAATAGAGATAACAAAGATTTTCAAGAATATGAAGGTAAACAGTACAATGTAGATTATCAATTTGCTGGGAAAGTAATAGAATACAATATAGATAAATCTATAATAGAAATAAGAAATAGACTACAAATAGGGGATATTTTAGAAATAATTATTCCTGGAAAAATTGAAGTTTGTAAATTTACTATTGATAAACTTTGGGATTCTCAAACAGATGAAGAGATAAAATTTGTAAATCCTGGTAAATCTGGACAAACTGTAAAAATCAAATTACCAATAAAAGTGGAAGAAAATTGGATTATCAGAAAAAAGAAATAAAAAATTAAAACTATATAAATTAAACAAATTATTTTTTAATTTATATAGTTTTAATTATCAAATTTTAAGTTACTTCTTTTTCTGACTTTTCAAATAAATTAGAAATAAAAAAACCACCTATAAGAAATAAAATAGAAGTGATTCCATCAAAATCAAACTTAAATCCAGGATATAGTATAAAGATAGAACCTAAAACAAATCCAATAATTGTGTAATAAGTTTGAGGATGAAAATTTTTTAATAAATATTTAATTAAAATTAAAAAAAGCAATCCTCCTATTAGTAAACCAATTCCCATAGGAAGCAAGACAGGTAAGTTTAATGTAGAAATGCTAAATAAATATATATTATAACTTCCTAAAAGCATTAAAATAATGCTACTACTTATACCTGGAATAACAACCCCTATTGACATCATAAATCCTGATAAAACTAAGAATATAAAATTAGTTTCTGAAGATTCCATTAAAGTATTTTCAGGTAAAGTATTTTCAAAGAATATTAATACTAAAGCAATAAAAAAACTAATTAACATGTATAATATATAATGTAATCTAAAGCCTTTTTTTGAATTAGCTGTTTTGAAGAGAATTGGCAACCCACCTAAAATCAATCCAATAAAACTGTATTGAGTCTGAAAAGGAAATGTTTCAAATAAAAATCTAAGAACATTACCAAATATAATTATTCCAATTGTAATACCTAATAAAATAGGAAAAAGAAATTTAATATTTCCTTTAATATCTTTGAAAAAATCAAGAATACTATTTAATAATTTTTCATATATTCCAAAAATTACACATAAAACTCCGCTACTAATACCAGGCAAAATGGCTCCTGCACCTAATGCAATTCCTTTAAGACAATCTTTAATAAATTTCATATAAAAACTCCTATTATAAATTTATATAAATTTTATGATAGGAGTCATAAGTTTATGATAATAGGAACATTATTCTTTAAATTCTCTTGCAAGTTTTCCGGATAGCTTTTGTCTCAATTCTAGATACATAGACACATGCTTATGACTAATTTTTTACTAGACTAGTTGTTAATAGATATGAATTGTGATATCTTATATTAAAGGGAGCTGATAAATATGAAAATAGATCATTTAGTAGTAAATATAGATAAAAAATATCAAACAGATAAAAATGAAATTGATAAAATAAGAAATGTAGGCTTATCTTATGAGCCAACTTGGGGAAAGGGAACAAATGGGTTTAAAGTTTCAAATATTTGGATAGGTAAAGAATATTTTGAATTAGTTAATATAAAAAAAAATGCTGGAGGAGGATGGCTAAAAAAATGGACCGATATGTATAATAGTGGGCATAGAGGTTTAGTTTGTCTAATGATAGATGTAGAAAATATTGATGATATTTATACAAAACTAGTAAAAAAGGATATTTTAATTAGTAAACCTATTTGGTTAGAATTTAAGTGGTTCTTTAATCTATTTACAAGAAGAATGCCTTGGAAAAATGCATATATTCCTTTTTTTGAAAAAGTTCCTTTTCAAATAGGCTTTCAACAAATGAAAGATGAAAAGTCAAAAAAATTTATGGAAGGATATATGATACCTAACTCAAAAGATAATGGTATTACAGGTATTGAAAAAATTAGAATAGGAGGAAAATTTACAGATAATGATTTCAAACTTTTATCTAAAATTTTCGAAAATACCAATTTAATACGTGATGAAATGTATATTAAATTAGATCAAAATAAAGACATTATATTTAAAAAAGATGAAAGTTTTTTTGTAGAAGTTTTTACTTCTTCTAATAATTCTAATAAGATAAATATAGAAAATATTAGTATTTATTGTTAAACATAAAATAATGTGGGAGTGAGATAATTGAAGAAAATTTTAATTATTGAAGATGATACCAATATAAATGAAATGTTAAGTAAATTATTAAAATTAAATAATTATAATGTAGTTAGTGCTTATTCAGGAACAGAAGGTATTTTACTTCATAATGAAAATATTGATTTAATATTACTTGATTTAATGTTACCCGGAAAAAATGGCGAAAATATAATTCAAGAATTACAAAATAAAAAGAAAGTACCTGTAATAGTAATAAGTGCAATAGATGATTTAGACAAAAAAATAGATTTATTTAAATTAGGTGCAGATGACTACATTACAAAACCATTTGAAAATGATGAACTTCTTGCTAGAATTGCAGTTCAGTTAAGGCATAGTTCTAATAATCAGAGTATAAATAAAGTTTTTAAGTTTAAAGATATAGAATTAAATACATTAGACTATACAGTAAAATGTAACAATACTAGTGTTAATCTTTCAAAGATAGAATTTAAATTATTACATATAATGTTGAAAAATCCTAATCAAGTATTTACTAAAAATACTTTAATAGAAAAGGTTTGGAATAATGAAGCTTCAGCAGATGATAATACTTTGAATGTCCATATAAGTAAGCTTAGAAGCAAATTAAAAGAAAAAAATAAAAATGAAGACTATATTGAAACAGTATGGAGTATAGGATATAAATTGAAAAAATAAAATTTAAGAGTTTTTTAAGAATTGTGTTAAGAGTTTTTTTAACTTTTTCTTGTATAATAAAATAAAGGAGGAACATTATATGAAAGAAATAATACTAAAAACAGATAACTTAACCAAAAAGTATAAAAACTTTATTGCTCTTGATAATGTTAATATTGAAATTAGAAAGGGAGATATTTATGGCATCATTGGTAGAAATGGGGCAGGAAAAACTACTTTAATGAAAATAATTACAACTTTAGCCAGCAAAACAGATGGAGAATTTTATCTTTTTAATCATAAAGATACCGATCTAAAAGAAACTAAAAGAAGGATAGGATCTTTGATTGAAACTCCAGCATTTTTTCCAAACTTAAATGCTTATGATAATTTAAAATATTATTCTATACAAAAAGGTATAATTGATAAAGAGCAA
Organism: Clostridia bacterium; assembly: GCA_022797145.1. Taxonomy (GTDB): domain Bacteria; phylum Bacillota; class Clostridia; order TANB77; family CAG-508; genus RGIG8482. Next base: position 9,639 of record JAAWKA010000014.1, on the reverse strand, counting down.
ATAAATGAAGCACTAAAATTAGTAGGTTTAAATGATATTAAAAAAAAGTGTTTTAAAAATTTTTCACTTGGTATGAAACAAAGATTAGGAATTGCATTTGCTATACTTGATAATCCTGATTTTATTATATTAGATGAACCAATTAATGGACTGGATCCAATAGGAATTAGTGATTTAAGAGAAACCTTTAAAAAACTAAATGAAGAAAGAAATATTACCATTTTAATATCTAGTCATATATTATCAGAATTATATGTATTAGCAACACGCTTTGGAATAATTGAAAAAGGAAAAGTTATAAAAGAGCTTTCAAAAGAGGAATTAGACTCAGAGTGTTCAAAATGCATTTCTATAAGAACAGATGATGTAAAAAAAGTAGCAATAGTTTTAGAAAAAGAATTAAATACTACAAATTATAAAGTAATAGATAATGAAGAAATTAAACTTTATGATTATTTAGAGCAATCTCAAAAGGTAAATAAACTACTTGTTCAAAAGGATATAAATATCAAGCAAATTAGAGAAACTGGAATATCTTTGGAAGATTATTTTAAATCTTTAATAAAGGAGGAACACTAATTATGATAAATATAATGAAATCAGATTTATATAGGATATTAAAGGGAAAAGTAATCTATATTGTTTTATTAGTTGTTATTTTTGTATCTATACTTAACAGTATGCTAATGCAGGCAGGAAATGTAGGAATAAGTTTTGAGAAAGATATTGATAATTTAAATGATGTTAGTAACCTAAAAGAATATAGAGATTTAGTAAAAGAAGTTGAAAGATTTGAATTAGATAAAGATATATTAGGACATAATATAAATTTATATTATTTATTTATTATAATAGTAGCAATTATACTTACAACCGATTTTTCTAATAAATCAATAAAAAATACATTATCATCTGCTATAACGAAAAAAGAATATTATTTTTCTAAATTATTTTTAATATTAGCTATTTCAACAATACTTGTCTTTTTTAATAATTACTTAAATTATTTTATGAATTTAATAATAAATGGGAAAAAATTTGCATCACCATTAGGAGAAATTATTAAGATAACAGTTATACAATTGCCATTATTATATGGTATAATTAGTTTACTTACATGTTTTGCATTTATATTGAGGAGAACATCGTTATTTAATACAATTTCTATACCTTTTATTGTGTTAATACAATTATTAGCAGAAGGAGGAATAAATTTATTTAAAATAAAAGCTGATTGGTTTTATGACTATGAACTTCAATTTGCATTAGAAAAACTTGCTAATAGTCCAACTAACCAATATATTATTACTTGTATGATATTAGCAATTGTATATATAATGATATTTAATATAATTGGATATATTTCATTTAAAAAAGCTGAAATTAATTAGAAAGGTATGGGGGATAAGTATGATAGTTATAATTATTATTTTAACTTTAATTATAATAGGATTGATTACTTATTTCCTTTTATTAAACAAAGAATTAAAGCGATTACCAAAAGAAATAGAGTTACTAAAAAATATTAATACTAATAATTTAATTCATTCTCAATATAATTTAAAAAATATTAATCCTATTATTTTAAAAATTAATGATTTACTAAAAGAAACAAATAAGATTGAATTAGAATTTAATAATAAAAATGAATCTATGTTAAAAATGATTACTAATATTTCTCATGACTTACGAACACCACTTACTTCAGCTATTGGATATATTAATATGATTTTATACGCTGATATAAATGAAAAAGAAAAAATAAATGAACTAAAAATAGTGGAAAAGAGATTAAAACGATTAGATGAGTTAATTAACTCATTTTTTGAATTTTCTAAAATTATGAGCAATACTAAGAAATTAGAACTAACAAAAATTAATCTAAATGCAGTTTTGGAAAATTGTATTGCAAATTATTATGAAGATTATAAAAAACAGGATAGAGAAATAAAGTTAAGTTATTGTCAAAACAAAATTATATTATTTTCAAATGAAGAATTATTAACTAGAATATTAGACAATTTGATTGCTAATGCATATAAGCATAGTAAAAGTGATTTACATATTAAAGTAGCTAATGAGAATAATGTTAAAATGACATTTATAAATGAATTATTATATGAAGAATTAGATACTAAAAGGATGTTTGAAGAGTTTTATACAATTGATATTTCTAGAACAAGTGGAAACACAGGCTTAGGACTTGCAATAGTAAAAGAATTTACAGAACAATTAGATGGACGAATATATGCTTTAAAAAGAGATAAAAATTTGGAGATAGTAATAGAATTTTAGGAATTATATTTTGAAAGTAAAATATTAAATTACTTATTAATAAAATGTTATGAAGTATAGTAAATTGTGATATAGTATAAAGATAGATGAAAATATGTAAAAATGCTTTAAAATAAATACTTTTAATAAATTAAAAATGTTACAAAAATAAAAAAATGATACTAACGATATACTAACCTGATAGAGCTTTTTGAACAAAAATATATAACAAAAGTTTATTTTGAAAAAATTAGAATAGAAAAATAAGTTAAAAAAATGGTTTGCAAAAAACTTTTTTGACTTATTATTTTTGTCTATTTTAATATACTTTTTTGAGAATAATGTTATAATTGTAGTAAATTATAGTAAGTTGTAGGGGGGAGACTATATTATGAGTGAAGAAGATAAAATGTTATCAGGTAAGTTATATAATTCAAGTGATGAACAGTTAGTAAAGAAATTGATAAGTGCTAAAAAATTATGTAATAAATATAATAAACTAGATGTTGAAGATATAGAAGAAGGAAATGAAATTATTAGGAAATTATTTTCAAAAGTAGGAAATGAATTTATGATAATGCCTAATTTTTATTGCGATTATGGATTTAATATTGAAATTGGAAATGATTTTTTTTCAAATCATAATCTAGTTATTTTAGATGCTAATAAAGTGACATTTGGAAATAATGTGCAAATTGGACCAAATTGTGGATTTTATACATCAGGTCATCCGTTAAATAAAGATACAAGAAAAGAGTTGGAATTTGCTAAACCGATAAAGGTAGGTAATGATGTGTGGATTGGTGGAAATGTATGTGTTATGCCTGGTGTAACAATAGGAGATAATAGTATAATTGGTGCAGGAAGTGTAGTAACAAAAGATATTCCATCAAATGTAGTAGCAGTAGGAAATCCTTGTAATATTATAAAAGAAATCTAGCAACAAAATTACATTAAGATATTTTTATATCAACTTGTAGAATAGATACAGTAATTTTAGAAGATTAGTTAAACACTATAGTAGAACTAAGAGTAAAGCTTAGTCAATTTTTTATTTATACAAATAGCAAGATAGATAATTTATTGAAAATTATCTATCTTTTATATTATAATCATCTCGAGAAATTACAATAAGTATGGCTGATAATTATTTGATATTATCAGTCTTTTATTATATAATGGTAACATCTATTAGTAATTTTTTGCTAGGATTGGAGATGTAAAATATATTTGATATTATAAATTCATAAATTGTAAAATATATTTGGTAGAAAAAAATATTATATTTATTATAATTATTGTGAAAGGAGGAAAATATGGATTTAGGGGAAAAAATAATTACAATGCGAAATGAAAAAAATCTTTCACAAGAACAATTAGCTGAAAAACTGAATGTTACAAGACAAACTATTTCAAATTGGGAAAATGGTAAATTTTATCCAGACATAGATAGTTTAGTAAATTTAAGTAAATATTTTAATGTATCATTAGATGATTTGTTAAGTTATGATGAAAAAGTTTTGGATTATTTAAAAGATAGTACAGATATTGTTAAGAGTAACAAAAACATTTTATATGCAATTTTATTAAATATACTATTAATAATAGTATTTATAGTTATAGGAATTTTGTTTGATGAAAGTATTTCTATAATAATTATTATTTTTACAATTTCTGTTATTAGTTTTTCATTTTTGTTTTACCAAATTATAAAAAAAATATAGGAGGATTTTATGAATTATATTTTTATGGCTATATTTGTAGCAATTTATTTAATAGGTGTAGTTTCAATAGTTTATCAAATATATAAAATAACAATTATAGATGCAAAAGCAAGAAATTTAAAACATCCAAAGTTAATGGGATTACTTGCAACAAGTGGAAAAAGTTCTGAAGGTTTAATTATTTATTTATTAAAAAGAAGAAAATATCCAATAAAGAATATATCATCTTCAGAACAGCAAGAAATAGTCAGAAGGAAAAAAATAGCATTAGTAGGTATAATATTTATGGTTATAGGTGCAATAGGTTTTGTATATGTATTACTACCTATAATTTAGATTAACAAATTACAGGTATATTGTTAGATGTAAATAAATGAGTTTACATCTATTTTTTAATTGTAAAATTATTTACATCAGAATTTAAGTCAGAACATCAAATTACAGAGCTCATAGAGTTTAACAAATTGACAGTTCGGCTTTTATTCCTATTATTAATTTAGTTAAAGTAGGTGAATAATTTTGAGAACAATACTAAGTGTAAATGTTACTAAGAATAAAAGTATGCTAATGTTTATGAATAGTGCTGGAGAAATACTTATTGATACAAAGGAAATAAAGCATAACTTAGAAGATTTTGAAAAAACAAAGGAAGAAATAAAAGAAATTAATACACAAAATTTAATAGTACTTATGGAATCAACAGGTATATATTATCTAGCAGTAGAAAGATATTAAAAAATGCTTGGAAATAAAGGAATAGTTTTTATAGTTGCATAATTAAATAATCAAGTAGTTAAATTTTGTAGATATATTGATGCTAATAGATTTATACAAGATATGATACTAGCTTGTTACTAACTGATAAAATTTCAAGGAATTTTATACAGCTAAAAGTAGATATATTTCTTTATAAGAAATCAGCTAAAACTTTAAAACAAGCTAATTAGAAAGTTCTGCTCATTTGGTGGACTTTTTATACTTTATATGATATATTAGTATAAATAATTAATGGAGGTAATTTATGAAATGTCCCAAATGTGGTAGTGAAAGTATTTCAAGCATAATAGATACAAAAACGCATACAAAAGGTTTTGATGGTGGAAGCGCTTGTTGTGGCTATTTAATATTTGGCTGGCCAGGAATATTATGTGGATTGTGTGATACAGGAGATACAACAACCACTACTAAAACAAGTAATATATGTAATAATTGTGGATATAGATTTTAATGCAGAAGAGTACAAAAATTAAAATTTGGGCATTTTTTATGCGATATGGAAATAGATTGGGCTGTCATCAAAGAGAAGATAGAAGTTTTAAAATTAAAGGTTGGCAGTTTCCAATATGTAGTAGATGTACAGGAATACTAATAGGTCAATTTTTAGGAATAATCTTCTATTTATGCCAAATAAAACTTTCGTTTTATTTAGATTTTATATTTCTTTTTATTATGTTTTATGATTGGTTTATCCAATATATAAATATAAAAGAATCAACAAATTTAAGGAGATTTATAACTGGAAATTTAGCAGGTATAGCACAAATAAGTATCATAGCAAAATTACTTCTATTTATAATAAACAATAAGATATTTTAAAAAACTTATAAATTTGAATTGAAGCTCAAATCAATTCTTTCAATATATAAGAAAATAATTCTTATAACTTAATTACAATATTTATTATGTTTATATGTAAAAGCGGACTTAAGTCCTCTTTTATTATTTTTTATCAAAATAAACTCCTATTTTTTTTTATAAGACATATATATTAAATAGGGGGGAACTTATGGAAAATGGAAATAATTTAATCTGTATATATGATGATACAAAAGAAGATATAAGAAAAATATTACTTGATATATTTGCAAACTTTATTGAAAAAGAATTAGAAAATATCACAAATTGCTGAGTTGCAATTTTATTTTAGATATTACTTAGTTTGATGAATAATATAAATATTTCTAATCCTACAGATTATAAAGTTGCATTATATATCAGATTATCAAAAGAAGATGATAAAAAAGGTGAATCAGAAAGTATTTCTAATCAACGTTCTATGTTAAGGCGTTTTTGTGAAAATATGCAATTGTTAATTATAGATGAATATATTGATGATGGAATAAGTGGAACTACATTTAATAGGCCTTCTTTCAAAAGATTAATACAAGATATTGAAAATAAAAAAATAAATATGGTAATTACAAAAGATTTATCAAGACTTGGGCGCGATTATATTGGTACCGGCCATTATTTAGAAAAATATTTTCCTGAAAAATGTGTAAGATATATTTCCTTATTGGATGGAATTGATATAGGAGATGACAGTGTTTTAAACGATATAACTCCATTTAAATCTGTTTTAAATGATATGTATGCTAAAGATATTTCCAATAAAATTAAAAGCGTTAAACATAATAAACAAGAATTAGGTTTATTTATTGGAGGTAAAGCACCATTTGGATATAAGCTAGATAAAAAATACCCCAATAAGTTATTTATTGATAAAGAAGCACAGCCGATTATTGAAAGGATTTTTAAAGAAGCTTGTAGTGGTAAGTCTTGTAGAGCAATTGCTACTGGTTTAACTATAGATAATATTCCTACTCCATCGCAATATGCTATAACACATGGGGGAAAAATGAAAAAAGTAAGTAAAAATTGGGCAGATCAGAGAATAAGAGAAATACTTTTAAATGAAGTATATATTGGAAACATGGTACAAGGAAGAATGAAAAAAATAAATTACAAATCAAAAAAAAATATTAGACTTCCAAAAGAACAATGGAAAATAGTAAAAAATACACATGAACCTATTATAGAAAGAAGCACTTTTTTTAAAGCAGTAGAAATGTTAAACACAAGAAAACAGACTAGAGTAAAGACTCATGATTATTTATTAAAAGGATTTGTATATTGCTATGAATGTGATAAAAAGCTGGGATGCTCATCTAGGAAACTTGCAAATGGTAAGGCTTATTATTTTAGATGTAGTACTTACACATCTTATAGTAAATTAGGTTATTGTACTACTCATTCTATTAGAATGGATTATGTTGAAAAGATTGTGATAGCTAAATTAAAAACAATTTTACAGAATTTTTCTAGAAAAGATTTAATGATAAATATAGCAAAACAAAGATTAAAAAAACAAAAACAGACTGATTTAAATACAAATGAATTAGAAGATAGTAAAATGCAACTTTCAAAATTAACTTCAGAAATTGACAATTTATATAATGATAAGTTAGCTGGAATTTTATCACAAGATGACTTTATTAGGATTTATGAAAGAAAAAAACAAGAAAAAATACAAATTAAAAATAGAATTAGTATGCTAGAATCTTATTTAGATACGCATATAAATGACGATGTTTTTATCAATAATTTAATAGAAAAGTTCAATTCTAATATTATAATTGACAGAGAAATTTTAGTATATTTAATTGATAGAATTAAAATAGATAAAAATAAAAAAGTATATATTTTCTTTAAATTTAAGAATCCAAATAGTGATAGCAGTTAGAAGGATAAAACTATTTTGCTATCACCAAAAATTAAATAAAATAATCGTCATAAAAATGTTGTGATACATAGGAACGGGAAATTCCCATCATATTTGCTATTTCATTTTGAGTTTTTGGCTTAGTACCACCTAAGCCAAAACGTAATTCCAAAATATGTTTTTCACGTTCCTTTAATGTTTCTTTCATTTTAGAATATAATTTTTTTACTTTCATTTTTAAGTCAATTTCATCTTCAATACTTTTTTCATCTGTTTCTAAAATTTCCATAAGAGTAACTTCATTATCATCTTTATCTTTACCAATAGGTTCATTTAAATATACTTCAGACTTAGTTTTTTTTCCACTTCTCAAAAACATTAATATTTCATTTTCAATACATCTTGCAACATAAGTAGCAAGTTTTATATTTTTTTCAGGATTAAAACTATTGATTCCTTTAATTAATCCTATTGTACCAATAGAAATCAAATCATCTTGTGCAACATTAGTAGTACAGTACTTCTTACTGACATGCGCTACTAATCTCAAATTTCTTTCTATCAATATATTTCTAGCTTCTTCATCTCCATTTTTAAATTTATCTAAATATATTTTTTCTTCTTCAGAAGATAAAGGCTCTGGAAACAAATTGTTACTTTGAATATATCCAACAGCAAATATAGCATTTTGAATAAATGCTAAAAAACTAGATATTGAGAGAGCTAACATAAATGTACCTCCATAGATATAGAAAATTAATATATAAAAATTTTAATTTTCTATTAATTTTTCATTATAACAAAAGTATATGTAATAAAAATATAAATGTGCATGGACTCTAAAAATATTTCAAAAGTGTAATTTATGAAAATAACAAATTGAGATTAATTTATTATTTTCATATACTTTTCTTTTAATGAATGCTATAATCATACTAATCAATTATTAAAAATGATGTGGGAGTTGAAAATTATGATAGAATTAGAAGAAAATAAACATAAGCTTATAGAATTACAAAAGAAAATTAAAAATATAGGAGACTCTCTTTGAACCTCTAAAAATAGAATTACAAGATCTTGAAGAGCAAACTATGAAGGAAGGATTTTGGAATGATTCTAAAACTTCAACTGTTATCTTACAAAAATTAAAAGTTATTAAAAATAGATATACAATGTATTCAAAAATTTTAAAAGAATTAGAAAATTTGAAAGAATTAAATAAGTTACTTACAATAGAAGAAGATTATGAGATATTAAGGGAACTAAAAAAGGAAACGAAAAAGCTCGAAAAAGAATTATCAAAGTTAGAAATAGATACACTATTGTCTGGAAAATATGATAAAAATAATGCAATTATAACCTTACATCCTGGAGCTGGTGGAACAGAATCTCAAGATTGGGTTCAAATGCTTTATAGAATGTATTCAAAATGGGCAAGTAGTAATAATTATAAATTAAAAGAATTAGAGTATTTAGAAGGAGAAGAAGCTGGTATAAAAAGTGTTACATTTTTAATTTTAGGGGAAAATGCATATGGATATCTAAAATCTGAAATAGGAGTGCATAGACTAGTAAGAATTTCACCTTTTGATTCTGGAGGAAGAAGACATACATCTTTTGCATCAGTTGAAGTATTACCAGAAATAACAGAAGACATAGAACTTCAAATAAATCAAGAAGATTTACGTATAGATACTTACAGAGCTTCTGGAGCTGGTGGACAACATGTAAATAAAACAGATTCAGCAGTTAGAATAACTCATATACCAACTAATATTGTTGTATCCTGTCAATCTGAAAGATCTCAAATTCAGAATAAAGAAACTGCTATTAAAATGCTTAAGTCAAAATTATTAGATTTGAAAGAGCAAGAAAAAAAAGAAAAAATTGAAGATTTAAAGGGATTAAAAAAGGAAATTTCTTGGGGAAATCAAATTCGTTCTTATGTTTTTTGTCCATACACAATGGTAAAAGATCATCGAACAAATTATGAAACTGGAAATATAGATAGTATAATGAATGGTGAAATTAATGAATTTATTGAAAGATATTTAAAATCTTTAATATAAAAAATAAAATTAGTATACATATGCATTTTCTAATAATATAATAATAGTAATCATATTTAAATTTAAATAT
>JAAWKA010000039.1 GCA_022797145.1 Clostridia bacterium | reverse complement strand
GAATATATCTAATTAAGAAAAAGGTATTAGACAGAAAGTAAAATTATATGAAAAAAGAAAGAAATAGTTAATTTTGACTATTTCTTTTTATATTTATTGACAATAAACTTATATTTGTATAAAATTAAAATACCAATAGTAAATGGGGGAATAATGTATGAATAAAAGTCTAAATAATGAAAAAGGTATAACTTTAGTATCTTTAATTATAACAATTATAATATTATTAATTTTAGCAGGTATAACATTAATAAATTTAATAGGAGAAAATGGATTATTAAACAGAGCAGATACTGCAAAAAAAGCATATGAAATATCAGCTATAAAAGAAGCAATGCAAATAGATTTGGCAGATATGGAAATGGAGGCAATAACAAAAGGCAATGGTATAGTTACTGGAACAATATTAAGGGAAGTTATAAGAAAACATGGAGGAGAGTTGGAGGCAGATAATGAAACAATAAGATTGCAAGATTATGAATTAAAGCTAAGTGAAATTTGGAAAGGTAATGTAGATTTTTCAAAATAAGGGATTAAGAAAAATAGGGTGTATACTCTATTTTTCTTAATTTGTATGTTTAATTATTAAAGAAAATTTTCTAGGTTTTTGGGAAAAACATTGAAAAAAACGTCAAATTGTTATAAAATAGTATATATTAATTTATCCTTTAAATAGGAAAACGTCATATATATAAGAAATATATCACAAAAAGTAAAAAACTTTTTTAAATATGATACTAAATATGACAAATAATTCAAAAGATTAAGATTAAAATAATAGCTATATTTAAAAAAGTAAGAGGTGATTAAAGGATGTTTCAGAATATTTCAGGGGAAATAGACCAAGAAATAGAAAATGAAGAAATAAAATTTAATAAAAAAGTAAATATAAAGACTTTTATAACAAATGCATTTACAAAACAAAAAGTGATTTTGTATATTGTAGCATTTATGTTATCTACTATAGAATGTGGTAATAACATAGCACCATTTGCTATAGCTATATTTGCGGCAAGTTGTAGTAATAAAATTCCTACAGCAATCATATATGTTATGACATTAATAGGTACTTTTGTAGGATTGGGACAAGCAGCTACATTAACATATATACTAACATCACTTATTTTTATTGTGATGATACTTTTAATTAGAAAAAACAAGATAGAAGGAGATTATGAAAATGAAAAAAGGAGATTAGGAATATATGTATTTTTATCATCATTTTTAGTACAAGTTGTTAATATATTTTTTATGAATTTTATGATATATGATGTATTAGCAAGTTTACTAAGTGGTATATCAGCATTTATATTTTATAAAATATTTACTAATTCAATTATTGTAATAAATGAATATAAGATAAAAAAAGTATTTGCAATAGAGGAAGTAATAGGAGCAAGTATAATGCTTGCAATATGTGCATCTGCTCTTAGAGAATTTAGTATATTTGGATTTGAAGTAAGAACAATTTTAAGTATATTAATAGTTTTGATATTAGGTTGGAAAAATGGAATTTTAGTAGGAGCTACAACAGGGATTACAATAGGAACAGTACTTGGTTTAATAGGGCAAGGGGAGTCTATAATGATTGCTTCATATGCTTTATCAGGAATGCTTGCTGGTATATTTTCTAAATTTGGAAGAGTAGGAGTTATTGTAGGTTTTATATTAGGAAATACAATATTAACATATGCTACAAATGGGAATACAAATCAAATAATATATTTTAAAGAAATATTAATTGCTTCTTTGGGATTATTATTAATGCCAAGAGATATATCATTGAATATAGAGGAGTTATTTAATAAGAATAAATTATTACCAGTTGGAGTGACGAATGTAATACAAGGAAATAAGGATACCATATTAAAATTAAATAATGTTTCAGAAGCGATTTCAGAAATTGCAGATACATATAAAGAAGTAGCAGCAACAGTTATAGAAGAGGAAGATTTAGTAGAGGAACGAAATAAGGAGTTATTTCTAAAAGAATTAAGTGATAGTATAGAAGAATTAGAAGAAAATATTTTATATGAAGATATATTAGATGAAAATTCAGCTATTGTTACAGATATATTTAGAACTTTATTAAAGGAACAGAAAATAACAAGAAAAGATATATTAAATATATTTGGGGATCATAATAATTATATTATAGGATTTGATGATGCAAAGATTAGTATGAAAATAGAAAAAGATATACGAATAATGGTAGATGCAATTAATGAGGCATATAAAATGTGTAAAGCTAAATTTATTTGGCAACAAAAAATAGATGAAAATAAAAGAAATATAAAAAATCAATTAGATGGTGTGTCTAAAGTTATTTCTTCTATTGCAAATGATATGGAAGAAAAAAATAAAAAACAATTTCTAAAAGAAAAAGAAGAGATACTAGCAATTTGTGCAACTAAAAGTATAGATTTAAAAGATGTAATTATAGAAAGACAAAAAACAGGAAGATATATTATTACAACATATATGGAAACATGTGATAATACAAAAAAAGAAGAGTGTAGTATTGATCAGGTAGAAAAAATTTTATCAAAAGTGTTAGAAGAAGATATAGAAATACAAAAATATCAATGTGGAGTAAAGCAAAATAATAATCTATGTATTACTACTTTTGTATCACAAGATAGATATTTATTGCAATTAGGCATTTCAAAGGCTACAAAAGAAAATTCGTCAGTATCTGGAGATTCTAGTACAAGTATAAAATTAAATGATGGAAAATATTTACTTGCTATTAGTGATGGAATGGGCTCAGGTCCTAAAGCTAGACAAAGTAGTCAAATAGCAATAAAAATGTTAGAAAGGCTTTTAACAACAGGGTTTGATAAGGATACTTCAATAGAACTTATTAATTCTACTTTATCAGTAAATTCAGAAGAAGATGCATTTGCAACATTAGATATTGCTATTTTAGATTTATATACAGGAAATATTGAGTTTATAAAAAATGGAGCATGTCCAACATATTTAAAGCATAATAGGAAAGTAGAAATTATAAAAGCATTATCATTACCAGCAGGTATATTAGAAAATATTAGCTTGATAGTTTATGATAAAGATATAGAGGATAATGATATTGTAGTAATGTGTTCAGATGGAATAATGGAATCAAATACAGAATACCAAAACAGAGAATTATGGGTAAGAGATATATTAGAAACTATAGAAACAGATAATGTACAAAAAATAGCAGATATAATAACAAAAGAAGCAATAGATAATGGTTATGGAATAGCAAAGGATGACATGACGATTATGGTTGCTAAATTTACAAAAAAATGATATAGTATTTATGTAAAAAACGAACTATGGAGGTATACAAAAATGGGTAAAGGAAAAAGATATGACACAGGTGCAAAATTAAATAAGAAGAAGGTAGCTGCAGTTGTTATTGCTATTTTTGTAATAATTATGTTTATAATTATTATAAATAAATTAATAAAAACGACTAAAGAGCCAGGAAGTGCATCTGTAGTTAGTTATTATCCAGTATACACAAATGAAAAATGGGGAGTAATCAATTCTTTAGGGAATATAGTGATAGAACCAACATATGATGAAATTATTACTATTCCTGATAATAAAGTAGGATTATTTATATGTACATATGATGTAGACTATACCAATAATACATATAAAACAAAAGTGTTAGATTCTAAAAATAAGGAGAAGTTAAAAGAGTACGACATTGTACAAGCTGTGGAAAATCAAGATACATCAAATGCAATGTGGTATGAAGAGAATGTATTAAAAGTAAAAAAAGGAGAGAAGTATGGTCTGGTAAATTATTCAGGAAAAAAAATATTGTCAGTAGAGTATGATAGTATAGAAGCGTTACCAGGAATTAAAAATAGTTTTCTGATAAACAAAGAAGGAAAAATAGGGGTATGTGATAACAAAGGAAATATTATAATTAATCAAGAATATAAAGAAATAAGAGGAATACAAGAGGATTATAGAAATGGTTATATTGTAATAGATCAAGAAAATAAATATGGATTAATAGATTTTGATAAAAAAGTTATATTACCAACAAAATATGAAGAAATAAAGTCAGTAATAGGAGATAATATATATATAGTAAAAGAAAATGGAATTTATAAAGCTATAAATAAAGAGGGAGAAACCTTAATAGAAAATAAATTTGATGATGTAAAACAAATAAATAATGAAGAATTAATTATAATAAAAGATGGTAAATATGGGGTTATAAATAAAAATCAAGAAGAAAAAATACCAGCAAAATATGAAGATTTAACTTATGCATTCTCAAATTATTATATAGCAAAAAAGGAAGATAAATATGGAATAATACAAAATGATCAAGAGATTATACCATTTAATTATACAAACATTATATATAGGAGACAAGCAGATATAATAGAACTACAAGAACAAAATCAACCAGAGACAAAAATAATGAATAATAAATTTGAAGAAAAATTAACAGGGATAATAACAGATTTAAATCAGGAAAAGGGTTATTTTAGAATAAGGATAGGAGAAGATTATAAATATTATAATTTTAAGTTTGAAGAGAGAACTAAGCAGGAAGTATTAACACAAAATAATTTATTTTTAAGTAAAAAAGATGGAAAATATGGATATGTAGATAGAAATGAAAATGTAGTAGTGGATTATGTTTATGAAGATGCGCAAGAGCAAAATCAATACGGATTTGCAGCAGTAAAGAAAGATGGAAAATGGGGAGCAATAAATTCTAAAGCAGAAGTAGTAGCAGAGAATAAATATGAATTAAGTCAAAATATTATAATAGATTTTATAGGAAAATGGCATTTAGCAGAAGATATAAATTCAAACTATTATACTGATAAATAATGTAATAGTTATATAAAAATATAAAGTAGCAAAAGAAAAGGGGAAATAAAATGGAACTAAAGACGAAATATCAATATACATATTTTACTTATCCATATATTATAGAGGAAGATAAATATGAAAAGTATTTATTAAAATTATTAAAAGATAAGAAAATTAAAATAAAGTTTTTTGAAAAAGAAAGAGATTTAGAGATATACTCATATTTTTTACCAAAAATAAAGGAATTCATGTTTCAAGGATTTGAGTTTACAAAACAGAAAATAAGAAGTTTTGAGGAATTAACAAAGCAGATGCAAGCAGTAACTCTTTCTAAATATCCAAGTGTAATGTTTAGTTATAATTTAGAACAAGATATACAAGGAAAAGTAGGGGAAGAAAACGGAATATTTTTTAAAATACAGAAATTAGAATTAATATGTTTTCAAACAGGGATATGTTTTCTTGTAATTAAGACGTATATAGAAGAAAGTAATAAATTTTCAGATGTATTAAATTTTAACTATAAATTTAGAGATATACATTCAGAACTAAAAGAATTAAAAGAGTATGAAAATATAAGATTACAAAGTACTACATTTGAAGATGTAAAAAAATTAAATGAAATTATAAAAGATATAACAGGAGATGAAAAACTATCAAAGGATTTAAATATAGATACTAATAGATTTTTAACATATGCATACACATGTATAGAACAAAAAGATTGGAATGAAAGTAAATCATTTAAAAATATTGAGTTTGAATTTTTGAAATATTTGAATCTAAATCCAAGTTCATGTAAATCAAATTTTGAGAAAAAAAATATTCAAACATTTTCAAAATGGAAATTTATAAAATTGGGAATGACAAAAGAGGGAACAATGTTAATGGCATCAGGAATAGATACATACAATTATACTAAGTTACCACATTTATATGAAAACCAATATTTTTATACATATATATTAGTACAATATCAAAAGATATATTTAAATAAAATAGAACAAGAGTTGAAAGAAAAATCAACAGCAAATCAAGCAAGGGAAAAATTTATAAAGTTCACAAAGGATTTGTGGGTTCAAGAAATAACTAATGATGATACAGGGACTAATTTGTATAAAAAATATAAAATAGCATCAGAAATTGATAAAAAATATATAGCAATTAAAAATAAATTTGATATAGCATATAAAGAATTAAATTTAGAAAAAGAAAGCAAAATAAATAAAATAATATTAATAGTATTAGTAATATCATTAGCTTTAAATATAATTAATTTTATAGCATTAATGAAACTAAATTAAAATACTAAATTAAAATACTAAATTAAAATACTAAATTAAAATACTAAATTAAAATACTAAATTAAAATACTAAATTAAAATACTAAATT
>JAAWKA010000013.1 GCA_022797145.1 Clostridia bacterium | reverse complement strand
AGTTTAATATATTAAACTGATTGATTGAAAAAAATTTTTTATGACTTAAATTAATAAATATTTATATAGCATCTTTTCCCGTACCTACTATATATTATATTTATTTTAAAAATCCTTTTTATTTTTCCCGAATCAATACCTTAATATTATTTATCTCATTTTTTATTTTATACATAAAATTTAAATCTCTTCTTTACCATTTTTTTGGTAATTATTGCTTTTATTATATACTGTTTTTTTTATGCTGTCAAGATTTTTTAATTTAGAAAGTTTATAAGGTATTTTTCTTAAATTTTACTTTCTATTTTTATCATATAAAATTAGTTAATTTTATTTTTGCTATTCTATATTTGCTGCTCCAATAATTCCTGCATCATTTTTATTTGTCGCTAATATTATTTTAGGTATTTTTTTATTGAAAATTAAATTTTCTTCTTTTAATTTTTTTATCATTTTTTGTAAAAATATATCTTTATAATATACGAAACTCCCACCAATACTTACTACTTCTGGCTGAAATATATTTATTAAATTTGATATTCCTATACATAAATCATCTATGTATTGGTTTATTATTTTTTGCATATCTGGATCTTTTTGTCTATCTTTTATGAACTGCAATATTTGTCTACCTTCTATTTCTTTTTTTATTTTATAATATTTTATTATATTTTTCTTTAGTTCACTTATTGAAGCGTATCTTTCAAAACAGCCTTTTTTTCCACATTTGCACATTTTTCCATTTTTTTGTATTATCATGTGACCAAATTCAAAAGCTGATGTTTCATCTGTTGTTACTAGCTCATTTTGCCATATCACCGCTCCCCCTATTCCTGTTCCTATTGTCAAAAATACTGCTGTTTTGTATGGTTTAAGACTACCATATTTTTTTTCACATAATGCTGCACATTTTGCATCATTTCTTAGATTTATGGGGATTTTTATATATTTTTTCAAAGCCTTTATTATATTGTATTGTTTTAAATTTAAGTTTGATGATGTGATTATTTCATTTTTTTGTATTTCTCCTGGTGCTGCAATTCCTATACTATCTATTTGTTCTATTTTTATATTTTGATTTTGTAATATTTTTTCTATATTGTCTAGTATTGTTTTTTCTATTTCTTCTTTGATATTATCATTGTATTTATAAAATAGGTCTTTTTCCCTTTTATATATAATATTTCCTGAGTTATCTACTAATCCTACTGCTATATGACTTCCTCCTATATCTATACCTATTTTCATTTTTCCTCCCCTTATATTTTTTGGCTCGATTATATCGAGCCAAATATTTTTTATTTTTAATAACCATATGCTGAGAACAAGAAGTTTCCCATATATACTTGTACACAAGGTACTAATACTACTAATACAAAGAATATTAATACTATTCCTACTATACTATATACTACTTGTGGTAAAACAGCCATTATTTTATTCATTGTATTATCTATATCTATTTGCATATATTCTAATAATTTTTCCATCATTTCTGTTAAATCTGTTTTCATTCCTATTTTTAACATTTCTGTTATCATTGGTGATGGTAAGTTTGATTTTTCGAATGGTTCTATCCAAGATTGTCCTATTAATATATTATTTATTGATGTTTCTATTATTGATAACATAACATAATTTTTAACTACATTTTTACTTATCTCTAATGAATCTTGTATTCTTATACCATTTTTTAAATTTAATAACATTGCTCTTAGTAGTCTTGCAAAGTCTAATGAAAATATTAGCTTTCCAAATATTGGCATAGTGTATTTAAAGTAATCAAAATTATATTTTCCCTTTGGAGTCTGTATATAATATATTATTCCTGCTATTGTAGCTGCTAGTAATATAACTGGTATATACCAATATATTAGTACATTATCTAAAAATTTTGCAAACCATATTGTTATTGCTGGTAGTTCATCTTTTGTTCCTACTGCATCAAATACATTTTGGATTGCTGGTATTGCTACTAAAGTTCCTACGACAAGCATTACTATTAATAATACAAATTGTATTAAATTTGGTATTAAAATGCTTTTTAATTTTCTTGTTAAGTCTGCTGATTCATCTAAATATTCAACTGCTTGTTCTAATGAGTTTGTAAGTGAACCAGATAGTTCTCCTACTTTTATCATGTTTATATATATATATGGAAATACATCTGAATAGTACTCCATTGTTGTATACATGTTTTCTCCTGCTTCTACACCTGCTAATATATCTTCTAATATTCCTCTAAAAGTATAATTTTCTGTACTTTCTATAATTGTACTTAATGCATGTATATTATTAAAATTTGCTTTTTTTAATACATAAAAATTTTGTGTAAATATTACTATATCTCTGTTTGTTATTTTTTCTGTTTTACTAAGAGTTTGATTTATCTTTTGTATATATGACTGCCTATTTTTTTCTCTAGTTTTTCCTATATCTGTTGTATTTACATTTTTTATTATATCTTCTATATCTTTTACATTTCTTTTCTTTTTTTGTACTTGGTTTTTAGTTATTGCTATTTGTTCTGTTATGCTTATGGGAACTAAATTATTTCTTTTTAATTTCTTTATAACTGCACTTCTTGTATTTTCTTCTATCTTATTTGTTACAATTAATCCATTTTCTGTTAATGCCCTGTATCTATAAATAGCCATAATTTAATCCTCACTTTCTTATCTTTGCTTTTTTATCCTTAATTGCATTACTGTTCTATTTAATGTTTCTATATTTTTTTCTTCTATTTGTGCTTTTGCTTGTTCTAATGTAATTCTATTATCAACAAATAATTCTGCTATTGAATTTATTAAACCTATGCTTCCTTTTTCTGCTCCACTTTGTATTGCATCTTCTATTTCTGATACACTTATTTTATCTTTTCTTATTAATCCTGCTACTATGTTATCTACTACCATTACCTCTGGAACTAATGCTAGTTTTTCATCTGTTCCTTTTAATAGTCTTTGTGATATTACTAATTTTAATAATGATGCTATCATATATTTTATTGTTGCTTGATCTCTTACATCATAAAAATTTATCATTCTATCTATAGTTTCAGCACATGATTTTGTGTGTAATGTACCTATTACAAGGTGGCCTGCTTCTGCAGTTTCTATTGCTGCATCCATTGTTTCTTTATCTCTTATTTCTCCTATTACCAATATATCACAATCTTCTCTTAAAGAATTTTTTACTCCATCACTATAGCATAATGAATCTCCTCCTATTCCTACTTCCTTTTGCACTATTATTGATTTTTTTGAATTATGTTTGTATTCTATTGGACTTTCTAATGTAAGTATTTTCTTATTTTGTTGCTCATTTATTTCATTTATAAGTGCATTTAAGGTAGTAGTTTTTCCTGAATTTGTTTTTCCTGTAACTAATATTAATCCTTGTGGTTGGTAAGTCATTCTTTTTACTATATCTGGAACACCTAATTCTTCATATTTAGGTAATTCGTTTTTTATAATTCTTAATGTAAACAATGGAATTTCATTAGAAGAAGATATATTAACACGAAATCTCACTCCTCCATATTCTAAAGATGTATCCAATTTTTTTGTTTCTTTATATACTGTATCTTTTTCTATATTTCCCCTTATTAAATAATCATATATTTCATTCATGTCTTCTGGTGTTAGGGTATCTGTTTGTTCTGCTTCTACTAGTTGTCTAATTATTCTTAGCATTGGTTTAATTCCACATATAAAATGGATATCTGATGCATCTTTTTTTATTGCTTGATTTAATACTTTTTCTATTTCTATCATTTTACTGTTTCCCCCTATTTTAATAAATTACTAGTTTTTTATTTAACTCTTCTAGTGTTGTTATACCTTGCAAAACTTTATTTATTCCATCTACTATTAATGGTTTATATCCTATTTTTAAGGCTTGTTCTTTTATTTTTAGGGTTGAGGCATTGTTTGATATTAATTCTCGTATCCCATCATCTATTATTAATATTTCAAATATCCCTATTCTATCATAATACCCTGAATGATTACATTTCTCACAGCCTATTACCTCATAAGTAGTCTTACCATTTATATTAAACTCTACTCCATAGTTTTGTCCAATCTGCCTTATTATTTGTATTTCATGTTCTGTAAAACTTCTTTGTTTTGCACAATGTGGACATATTTTTCTTACAAGTCTTTGTGATAGTGAGGTCGCAAGTATACTTGCTATATCATAATTTGAAACTCCCATTTTTCTTAATCTTGTTATTACTTCTATACTATCTATTGTATGTATTGTTGATAATACATAATGACCTGTTTGTCCAGCTTGCATTGCTATTTCTGCTGTTTCTTTATCTCTTATTTCTCCTACTAGTATAATGTCTGGATCTTGTCTTAAAACTGTTCTTAAAGATGATGAAAATGTTGTTTTAGCTTCAACTTCTATTTGATTTAAGCCTGGTATTCGTATTTCTACTGGATCTTCTATTGTTGTAATATTTATCTCTGGTCTATTTAGATAGTCTATTACGCTATATAGAGTAGTAGTTTTTCCTTCTCCTGTAGGCGCTGCAACAATTGTTATACTATTTTTTTTATGAAAACTCTTTTTTAGTAAATTTTCATCATTTGGAAATCCTAATTCAAATATTGTTTTTACATTTGAGTTCTTTTTTAATAATCTTAGTACGAATTTCTCTCCATAAATATTTTTTTGTGATGATACACGTATATTATAGTCTGTATATAATAGTATTCTACCATCTTGTGCTTCTTGTTTTTCTTGATGCATATTTGATATTGCTTTTAATCTTCCTATTATTTGCTGTTGTTTTTCTTTTTCTATGTTTGCTACTGTGTACATTTCTCCATCTATTCTATAACGTATTCTTAAGCTTTCTTCCATTGGTTCAAAGTGTATGTCACTTGCTCTTTTATCTATTGCTTTTTTTATTACAGTATCTATTAGTCCTGTTATGTCTGAAGATGAATTTATATCATCTGTTACTTTTCCTTCCAAAGACCTTATTACTTGATCTATTAATGGTTCAAATGTGATATACTTTTCCATTATTAAACCCTTGTTTAATAATAATAGTCGCATCTGTTCTACTACTCTTCTATTTGCTGTATCTGAAAAACATACTTTTATTCTACCATTTTCTTCCAAAAATGGTATTGCTCTATTTTGCCTTACAACATCCATAGATACATAGTCTTCTACTTTTATTTTTACATCCTGTGGAGTAAGTAACATTGCTTTTTCTCCAAATATATCTCCTATTGCTTGTATTAGCTGATATGCATCACATACTCTTAATATATATAATATATCTCCCATTTTTTTATCTGGATGGTCTTTTTGATAATCTAGGGCTTTTTGTATATCTTGTTGTGTTATTAATCCTCTTCTTACAAGTTCTATTCCTATTGGTTGTCTTCTTAATTCCATATGTTTTCCTCCTTTGTATTCCTTATTAATATTATATCTTATATTTTTTCATTTATTATTGGAAATGCTTTCTTAATTTTCCATTACATATTCTGTGATTTTTGTGTATGGTAAGTTATTACCTATTGTTATTAATACTATTATTATAGTTTTATTATCTTCTTGTTTTTTGTCAAATTGTAAATTAGTAATGTTTTCACATATTCTTATGTTATTTAGGTAAATGCTATTATCTTGAAATGTATATGTGTTTCCTGTTAAAAATGTAATTGAGTTTTTATTTTCTGATATTTTTAGTATTTTATTGTTTTTACTTTTTATATCTTCTATAAAATACATATTGAATTTAGTTATTTCTCCGATATTGTGACTGGTCTGGTCTAGATTCATTACGTTTGTAAAAAAGAATGAAGTTATTGTTGCTATTGTTGCTATTACAATTAACATTGAAATTATATATATAATTAGACTAGTAGTTGTAATTCCTGAGTTTGATTTCATACTTTCTCCTTTTTATTATTTTAATATATCATTTTTTGTTATTAATTTATTTATTTCTATTTTTTCAGTTTTATTTCCTACTTGATATTCTATTTTTACATTTATTTTTTTTATTAAGTCTTTTTTGTCTTCATTATGAAGAGTTTCATTATATTTTTCTATTATAGCAGTTACTTCATATCCATTTGGTATAGTTATTTTGTTCCCATAATTTGTAATTTTTCCATTTTTTAATTCTTCTATTAATTTAGATATTTCGTCTTGTGTTATCTCTTCATAATTCATCTTTTCTATACTTTCTATTACATCTATTATTGTATTTATTGCTTGAGCTTCTCTGTTTTTTCTTGTTATACTGATATAATAGTTGTAGTAGGCTGTGCTTATTATAGAGACAAACAAAATAATAATTATTATAGATATTGATATATCTACAGTTGTAAAACCTTTATTATTTTTTAATTTTATTTTTTGCATTTTATCTCCTATATTTTTATAGTATAATTTATAATATAATTTGTCATTATTATAACTATAATGTTTGATACAGATAGAAAAAAGCCTATTGGTTTTTCTATTTTTTCTTTTTTTATTATCATACTTTTTTTATTTTTTAAATATATTATTATATTTTTTATTCCTATTTCTAGAATTGTTAACATTATTGTAATTATAGTATTATATATATTTGAAAAAATAATCATATATAATATTAATATTAATATCTGTATTATATAACTGTATTGTACTTTTCTATTTAATATTAAAGTATCTAATGATAATAATATTATCATCATTATTAAATATATAACATATGCATATACATTTTCTATATTTAGTGTATATGAATATATTATATATATAACAGATATTGAGATTATAAATATTATTAGTGATTTTGGTAATATTTTTCTTTCTTTATCAATTCCTGCTAATATAAAAAGAGTAGCAATATATATACTTAGGAAGATTATTTTGATTATTTCTTTATTTGTTATATCTAAAATTTCTAATTTTAGAGTTTTAAAAAATAATAAAAATACTATTCCACTTAATATTTCTATTAAAAAGTATTTTATTTTGATTTTGTTTTTACAATATCTACATTTTCCTCCTAATATAGTATAGCTAAATATTGGTATTAAATCTAAAATTCCTAGTTTATGATTACAATTAGGGCAATATGATGCTTTATAAGTTATATTTTCTGACTTAGGTAGTCTATGAATTGCAAGTGTAAAAAAACTTCCAAAATATATTCCTATTATAAATATTAGTATGTCTATTATTATTTCTATCACTATATTTCTCCTTTTTCACTTTTACTAAAAAGGCATATACATATAATGCATATGCCTCTAGTATTATGGGTTTTCTGGTAATAAATTATAGTCATTTATAATATTTTCCATTTCATTATAAGCTGTATTTAATTGGTTTCTTTCATCATCTGCTGCGTTTTGATATAATTGTCCACCTTCTTTTGCTCTGTTTAGAATCCCATTATTTCCTATTATTAATGAAATTGTAATTCCTGCTAATATTAATAATACTATGATAGTAATTATTAATGCTACTAATGTAATACCCTTTTGCTCTTTTAACATAAAAATTCCTCCTTATTTTTTGTTTGATATATCTATATTATTAATAAATATAACCTAAATTATTTTAATCCCTTGTCTGGTAGGTATGAGCCTGTTGAATTGGGATTTTTATTATTAGTTTGAATTTGATTGTTTGCTGTATTTAGTGTATTGGTAGTTCCACTTTGATTATTATTTGTACTACCTATATTAGTACTTGTTTGCTGATTGTTGTTTGTATTTTCTATAGGTTGTACTGATGAAAAGGGATTTACTTTTCCTTTTTCATAGTCTTTTCCTTTTTCATATATGTTTAAGTCTCTTTCATCTATTTGTCTTGTTACTATTACTTCACTTTCTTCTTTTATTTCACTAGATAATTCTTCTTTTATATTATCTGGTATTTTATATTGTTCTACTTTGGGAACAATTTTACTTGTTGGTATATAATCATATAAAAATATTCCTAATAACAATACTATTAATGTTAATAACATTATTAATATAATTATTTCTTTTACTATTTTTTTAAACATTTTGCCCTCCTAATTAGTCTTATTTGAATAATTTATATCATTCTTTATTTCATTTTGTGTTCCTGTGATTGCTTCATCTACTACATTTTGTGTTTTTTGTATTGATTGACTTGAATCTTCTGATAGTCTATCTATGTTTATTGAAATATCTCTTACCATAAATGTCGCTTGTAAGTTTTCTGTGTTTTCTTGGTTTGGTCTTATTGTAAAGTTTTCAATTTTAAATGATAATGAAGAATCATTTTCAAGTGCTTCTACAAATTCTGAAATAGATACATATTGCCCTGTTGCTAAGAAATGTAAATCATATTGATTTGGTGTTCCTGTGCTACTAGTTTTTACTTCAAATTTTAGTATTATTCCATTTTTTGTAGCATGATTTCCTATTTTAGTCCATAGATATTCCATTTCATATCTGTCTAGTTGACTTGCTGAATCTATTTGTTCATTTGAACTATATTGTAATAAGTCCGCATATTCTTCCTTTGCTATTAGTAATTGTTTTGTACTATCTGTTAAATCTGTTAAAGCTTTTGGATATGTTACACTTGTTAATATACTTACTTGATTTAATTGTGTATCTAAGTTTGAGTTTTCATCTTGCATTTGGCTTACAGATAAAATTCTAAATCCAAATATATTAATTCCTTCAAATAACATAATGTATATTATTAAAATTAATATTACTATAACTATGCTTAATAAAATTTTTCTCATGGCAAATCTCCTTCTATAGTAATTTTAACTACATTTTCTTGTTTTTGACCACTATCTGATACTATATTTGTTAATATTCCATCTACCTTTAATTTTGCTGTAAAATATCCAAGTTGTTCATAAGTTAATGCTTGTGCATTTATTGTTACATGATTTCCTGTTATATTTTCTATTGATGTTATCTGTACTTCTGTTGGAATTATATACATAATTCTATTTAGTAGATTTGGTATTGCATTTTTTGTTTTATTTTTATCAGATATTTTATCATTTATTGATTGTAATTTTTCTTTCATACTTATATATTTGCTTGTATTTGTTTTTATTGTTTCTATATCTTTGTTTACTAGTTCTATTTGATTTGTTACATTTGTTTTTGCCTTAGATATTTCTTGCATTTTTTTATTCATTGCTTGTAAAATAAAGGTAGTTGATGTTGTGTATAATATAATAATTAGTAATATAGCTGTAATTATTCTCATGAGATTACTCTCAAGTGCTGTTAGTTTAGATTTAAAATCAAATTCTAAACTAAATTTTGAACCAGCTTTTAAGTTTTTACTTCCTGAACCAATTTCTTGTGTTAACCACTCTGGAAGTTTATCTGCTAAGTTTTCTTTTTTAAAATTAACTCCTTTTATTCCATCTTTTAATCCTTGTAATGCTAAAGCTATTGCTGAGTTAACTTCTATATAGTCTTTCATATTTATTTTTGCTTGTACATTTTGTATGAAATATGGTTTTAGTATTTCACATTTCATTTCTGTTAAATATTCTTGAAAGTATATATCTATATTACTTATCACAGAAGCTGTTCCTGTGATATATACTTTATCTATTTTTATTAAACTTTCATTTGTTATTTTTCTTATTTGTCCTACTATATTGTATAAAGTAGGCATAATATCATCTAAGTATTGATTTTCTTCATATTGTAAGTCTTGTCCTGCATTTGTATATATTGTAGTATTTTTACATATTTCATATGCTTTTAAATATGAATTTTCTTTCATATTTATATTATTTAGTATTTGTGAAGTTCCTTCTTCTAGCACTTCTACATCTACTATTTTTTTATCCATTATTGTTGTAATTGTTGTTTTGTCTTCTATATTTACAATTAATGCATTTTCTTTTTCTTTATGTTCTAACAAGTTTGCAATACTTATTCCTATTGGTGAAATTGATGAAACTTTATATCCTTCTAACTGTTGTATCTTTTTTTCGATATCTGCTTTATTGGCCGAAACATGTATTGCTTTTATCTTTTCTTTATCTGTAAAGTCTTCTACTAATACATATCTTGTTTCAAATCCTTCTTTGTTTATTCCCTTGTCATTACAACGTGATTCAAATTCTGTATTTATTACATTATGCATATCTTTTTTATTTAATAGGCTAAATAAAGAAAAATAGTCATATTCTTCATTAGATAAGTTTATACTAATAGGAGTTTTATAGCTGTATGTTTCTTCTATTACCTGTTGTATGCTTTCTTCTAATTTATCATAGAATTTCATTCCAAAAGAATCAATCTTTACTTTATCATTGTCTTTTGAAACTTTAGCATATTTTATTAGATTATTTCCTATATATAATCCTAAGCAAGTTGACATTAGTTTTCTCCTTTGTTATAAATTTATCATTATTTATACTTTGCATTTTTTTCTATTTAATACTTCATTTTTTATACATAAATGCTAAATTTATACAATTTTTAGCATTTTTTTAGATATATTGTTATTTTATAATTTATTACTAAAAAGTCAATACATTTTTATTAATTGTAATTCAAATGTAATGTTTGTGTAATATATTAATTTTTTTTAATTTTACAAATATAAAAGCCATCAGAATTTTTTTGGGGTAATATTGTTTCTTCATATTCTATAGTATATATAAATTTTTTTTGATTATTTTGTATTTTATTTTGTTTTAAAAATTCTCCTATTATTTTTTCATTTTCTTGTTTTAATAGACTGCATGTAGAATATACAATCTCTCCTCCTTTTTTTAAATATTCTGAACATGTATTTAAAATTTTTAATTGAATTTTTTGTATTTGTTCAATATCTTCTTTTTTTCTCTTCCATTTTATATCTGGTTTTCTTTTTATTGCTCCAATTCCTAAACATGGTACATCTAATAGTATTTTATCAAATTTTTCTATCAATTCATTATAAGTTTTTGTTGCATCTTTATTTTCTGCTTTTATTATTTTTATATCTAGTCTATGTGCTATGTCTTCTACAAGTTTTGTTCTATGTTCATGAATATCCCAAGCTAATATTTCTCCTTTGTTTTTCATTAATTGTGCTATATGTGTAGTTTTTCCCCCTGGCGCTGAACATGCATCTAGTATTTGTTCTTCAGGTTTTGGATCTAATATAATGCTTATTTGTCCAGCTCCTTTATCTTGTATTGTGAATAGTCCTTTATTAAATAATTCTAATTTTGATATATTTTTTATGTTTTTTAAATTAATAAAATCTTCTAATTGTGTTTCTTCATATTTAATATTTTTTTCTTCTAATTTTTTTAGTAATTTTTGTTTTGTTATCTTTAATGTATTTATTCTAATTGTTAATTCTGGCTTTTGGCTTAATTCTTTACATATTTGTTCTGTTTCTTTTTTTCCATATTGTTCTATTAATTCTTCTACTATCCATTCTGGCATTGAATATAATTTTGATATTCTTTTTTTATCTTCTTTTATTTGTTTTAATTCTTCATAATCATTTTTTTCTATTTTTCTTAGAATTGCATTTACAAATCCTGTAGATTGTTTGCCATATTTTTTTGCTAAATTTACACTTTCATTTACTGCTGCCGATTTCGGTATTTTATCTAAAAATATTATTTGATATGTTGCTGTTCTTAATATGTTAAGAATCCATTTTGATATTTTTTTTATTTTTATTTTTGAATATTTTTGTATTATTGTATCTATTGTCAGTTTCCATGTAATTACTCCATATACAATTTCAGAAATTAAATTAATATCATTATTTTCTAAATTTTGTCTATTTTTATTTAGGTATTCGTCTAATATAATGTTTGAATATGCTTTTTCTTCCTCTATTTTATATATTGTCTTAATAGCAATTTCTCTTACAAAATCTATTTTCATATTCCCTCCACTTTGTTTTATTATTACAAATTTAGACAATTATAGCACAAATTTTTATAAATTTGTGCTATTGTTTATATTCTTTTTAATTATTTTTATCTTTATATATTTTAAATATATCCTTTATGCTAAGCTTTGTTCCATAATTTAATATTGCTGATGAATATATCTTAATTGAAATGTGTGCAATAATTATTATACTTATTAATAATATTATTATTGATAAAATTATTTGTGCTATTGTTGCTGTTCCCATCATTACTCTAAATGGCATACTAAACGGTGCTGAAAATGGGAATATTGATGCAAATATATTTATACTGCTTGTTGGATTCATCATGGAAAAATATGATAAATAAAAACCTATTACTGCAAGTACTGCTATTGGGCTATTTGCTGAGTTTATATCTTCTGGCTTGCTTACTGTTGAACCTGTTAGTGCATATAATAGTGAGTATAATGAATAGCCTAATATAAAATATATAAACACAAGTATTCCTAATAGTGGTGTTATTTTTGAAAGGTCTAATATATTATTTAAAATTTGACTATCTAAAAATAGTTTACATGATATTACACTAACTAGTATAATTGCTCCAACTTGTATTAGTCCAATTATTCCAATTCCTAGTGTTTTTCCAAGTACTATTGTTCTTGGTGTTGTTGATGTAACTAATGTCTCAATTATTTTAGATGTTTTTTCTGTTGTTATTGAGCTTGATACTTGATATGCACAAAAGTAAATTGCATAAAATAATACTAATGATAGTAGCATTATTGCAAATATGTTTCCACTTGCTGGGTTTTCGTTTGTTTCTACTATTTCTATATCAAAATTTGCATTTATTGTTTGTAATTGTTCTTGTGTTAATCCAAGTTTTGAAATCTGTACTTGTGTATATAATTTTGAAAATATATTTATTAAATCTGCTGGTATTTCTTCCATTGCTGCACTATCTAATACATATTTTATATCAATTTTATCCTTATTTTGTTTTATTATTAATGCTGCATGTATTTCTTCTTGGTCTATTTTTTCTTTTATTTGTTCTTGTGTTATTGTTTTATTTTCTATTTCAAATGTATTTTCTAATTCCATATTATTTAATGTTTCTAATGTGCCTTTAAATATATTTTCTTCATCTATTATTAATATTTTATTGTCTAAATTTTGTTGACTTCCTGTTTTTATTGATGTTAATATTCTTGGTACATTAAATCCTATTACTATAAGTAGCAATATAATAATATTTGATATTATAAATGATTTTCTTTTTATCATTTCTTTTATTGTAAATTTTACAACTGCTAATAAGTCTTTCATTGTGTTTCACCAACTTTCTGTATAAATATTTCTTGTAAACTTGGTTTTTTTACTTCAAATTTATTAATTTTTATATTATTTTTAGCAAGTAAATTAAATAATTCATATGCTTTTTCTTCTCCTTGTATTTTAATGTCATATTCATTATTTTTACTAAATTTTATTTCTAATCCTATTTCTTTTATATATTCTTCTATATTTGTTTTTGAATTTATTTGTAAGCCATTACATTCGTAATTATCTTTTATTTCTTGTAAGTTCCCTTTTAATACTGTTTTTCCTTTATTTATTATAACTACATCTTTACAAAATTCTTCTATAGATGTCATTTGATGGCTTGACATTACTATATATTTTCCTTCTGCTACTAATTCTAAAATAACTTCTTTTATTATTTGAGTATTGACTGGATCAAGTCCACTAAATGGTTCGTCTAGTATTATCAGTTCTGGATTATGCATAACAGCTGTTATAAATTGTACTTTTTGTTGGTTTCCTTTTGATAGCTTTTCTGCTGGCAAGTTTATATATTCTTCTATTTTTAATTTTTGAGTCCAATATTTTACTTTTTCATTTGCTTCTTGTCTTTTCATTCCTTTTAATTCTGCAAAATATGTTAATTGATCATAAATTTTTGATTTTGGGTATATTCCTCTTTCTTCTGGTAAATATCCAAAATTCACATTTTTTCTTGTGACTTCTTTCCCCCTCCAAGTAATTTCTCCTTCAGTCTTTTTTAATATTCCTAGTAACATTCTAATTGTAGTAGTTTTTCCTGCTCCATTAGTACCTAATAATCCAAATACTCCAGGAGAATTTATTTCAAATGATATATTGTCTACTACTTTTTTTTGTCCATAAACTTTGCTTACATTTGCAATTTTTAATCCCACTTTTCTTTCCTCCTTATTTTTTAAATTATATCATTGTTATATTAGTTTGTCATGTTTTTCTTAAAAAATATATTTGAATGTTTTCATAATACTTTTTACAATTTTTTATTTTTTTGCATATTTTTTTGATTACTGGAAAATATATCAATAGCAAATAAAAAAACGGAGGTTGATTATATATGACTGTAGAAAAACATTTAAAGGTTACAGGAACTTCAGAAGTTTCATGGAAGGATGCAATTATTCAAACTGTGAGTGAAGCATCTAAAACTATTGATTATTTAACAAGTGTAAAGGTTCTTGATCAAAGAGCTAATATAAGTGGAAAAAAAATTACAGAATATTTTGTAGACTTAGATATTTCTTTTGTTGTTGAAAGAGATAGAGATTAAAGGAGGTATTAATATTGAATCCAATTGAGACAAACAAAACTTACCAAGAATATGTAGACAAAAAGTCACCTAATTCTCCTATTGTAAAAAATTGTTTTAATGCCTTTTTAATTGGTGGACTTATATGTTCTATTGGACAAGTTATATTTAATTATTGTAAATACAGGGGTATGGATATTCAAATGTCAAATACTATAGTATCTATTATTCTAATTGGACTTAGTGCTTTTCTTACTGGTTTAAATTTATTTAATAGGATTGGTAAATTTGCTGGTGCTGGTTCTTTAGTCCCTATTACTGGTTTTGCAAATTCTATTGTTTCTCCTGCTATGGAATATAAGTCTGAAGGTTATGTAATGGGGGTTGGAGGAAAAATGTTTACTGTTGCAGGTCCAGTACTTGTATTTGGTATTTCTGCATCTATTCTTATAGGTATTATTTTCTTAATTTTTAATACTCAAGCAATTACATTTGTATAGTTTTTAATAGAGGTGATTTTATGCAAAAAATAGGAAAGCAGACTGTAAAATTTGATGCTCCCCCAACTATTTTACAAACTGCTAGTATTGTTGGTCCTAAAGAGGCTGACGGTCCTTTGGCAAAGTTTTTTGATCAATGTCTAGAGGATGAATTTTGGGGTGAAAATAGCTGGGAAAAAGCTGAAAGTAAAATTATTAAAGAAACAGTAAATACTGTTATTTCAAAATCGGGGTTATCTTCTGCTGATATTGATTATTGCTTTGCAGGTGATTTATTAAATCAGTGTATTTCTTCTAGTTTTGGTTTAAGAGAGTTAAATATTCCTTTTATTGGTATTTTTGGTGCTTGTTCAACTTTTGTTGAAGGGTTATGTTTGGCTTCTGTTTTTATCGAGTCTGGAGCTGGTAATAATGCACTATGTGCCGCTTCTAGTCACTTTTGTAGTGCTGAAAAACAATTTCGTTTTCCTCTTGAGCTTGGTAATCAAAGACCTCAATCTTCGCAGTGGACAGTTACAGGTAGTGGTGCTGCTATTGTTTCTAAAAGTGGAAATGGACCATATATTACTAATATTACTATTGGAAAAATTGTAGATAAAGGAATTAAGGATGCTAATAATATGGGTGCTGCTATGGCTCCTGCTTGTTTAGATACTTTGCTTACTCATTTTTCTGATACTGGTCGCTCTCCAAGTTATTATGATGCAATTATTAGTGGAGATTTGGGACATGTAGGAAAAGAGATTTTAACTGAACTTGCTGCTACAAAAGGATATAATATAAAGTCTAATTATAATGATTGTGGTGTATTGATTTTTGATAAGGAAAAACAAGATACCCATTCTGGTGGTAGTGGTTGTGCTTGCTGTGGTACTGTTTTTTCAGGTTATTTATTTAAAATGCTTCAAGAAAAGAAGTATAAAAAAATTCTATTAATTGCAACTGGTGCTTTAACAAACTCTACTACTTCTCAACAGGGTGAAAGTATTCCTGGTATTGCACATGCAGTTTCAATAGAACTATAGGAGGTTAGTATGGATTTTTTTCAAAGTATGGATTGGATGCAACTTATAAGATGTTTTATTGTTGGTGGAATTATTTGTATTATTGGTCAAATTTTAATTGATAAAACAAAGTTAACTCCTGCAAGAATTTTAGTTATATTTGTAACCACTGGTGCTATTTTAGGAGGTCTTGGATTATATCAACATTTAGTCGATTTTGCTGGTTGTGGTGCTACTGTTCCTTTAACTGGTTTTGGTAATTTATTGGCTAAAGGTGCTATTGAAGAAGTCAAAACTTCTGGTCTTTTAGGTGCTTTTATTGGTGGTACTAAAGCTGCTGCTGGTGGAATTGCTGCTGCAATATTTTTTGGATATATTGCTTCTTTAATTGCTAAGCCTAAAATGAAGAAACAATAAGAGTTTATTGTATATAAAAGATACCTTATGTAATATAAAATATTTTTCTATATTACATAAGGTATTTTGTATTTTATGCCTTTTTTGCCATTTCTGCTATTTTTGTAAAAGCTTGTTCATCTGTTACAGCTATTTCTGCAAGCATTTTTCTGTTTATTGTTATATTTGCTTTTTTCAATCCAGCTATTAATTTGCTGTATGTTAATCCATTCATTCTTGCTGCTGCATTTATTCTGGTTATCCATAATTTTCTAAAATTACTTTTTTTGTCTTTTCTTCCTACATATGAATATACTCCTGATTTCATTACAGCTTGTTTTGCCATTCTAAATCTATAATGTTTTGCTCCATAATATCCTTTTGCTTGTTTTAATATTTTTTTATGTTTTTTACGAGTAATTATTGCACTTTTTACTCTTGCCATTTATTTCACCTTCCTTTTTGTTTTATTAAATTATTTAGTTACCATATGGTAGTAATTTCTTAATTCCTGCTTCACAGGTTTTGTCTGCATATCCTGTTTGTGCTCTTAGTTGTCTTTTTTGTTTTGTTGTTCTGTGACTTAATAGGTGTCTTCTATTTGATTTTGTTCTTTTTACTTTTCCTGTAGCTGTATAACTATATCTTTTTTTTGCTGCTTTGTTTGTTTTTAATTTTGGCATTTTATCCAAACTCCCTTCTTATTTTGTATTTATTATCTATTATTTTTCAGCTTTTTTAGCTAATATGATAAACATATTTTTTCCTTCTAATAGAGGTTTTTTTTCAGGGGTTGCTATTTCTTCTAATTCCTGTATAAATTTATTTAATATTGTTTCTCCTTGTTTTATATAATTTAGCTCTCTTCCTCTAAATCTTACTGTTATTTTTACTTTGCAACCATCTTCTAAGAATTTTTTTGCATTTTTTAATTTGAAATTAAAATCATGTTCTTCTGTATTTGGTGTAATTCTAAGTTCTTTTAGTTCAAATGTTTTTTGTTTTTTCTTTGCTTCCTTTTCTTTTTTTGATTGTTCAAATTTATATTTTCCATAGTTCATGATTTTGCATACTGGTGGATTTCCATTTGGTGCTACTAAAACTAAATCTAAGTTTTTTTCATATGCAATTTCTATTGCTTTGTTGGTATCTATTATTCCTAGTTTTTGTCCCTGTTCATCTATTACTTGTATTTCTTTTAAACGAATTTGTTCGTTTATTGGTAATTCTTGTTTTATATTAAAACACCTCCATAAATAATAAAAAAGATTGACTTTATCGCCAATCACTACTCCTATCTTACTTGTTAATAGATAGTATAAACCATATGTTTATAACCTTTTCCTTTTTTGGTAAGGTGAGAAGTGAATAACTTCTTCTTTTGATTTTTATATCATACATTATTTTGTTTGATTTGTCAATATTTTTTATTTAATTTTAAATCATTTTTAGTATTTCTTCTTTTAATGTGATTAATAAATCTTTTTCTGGAATTTTTTTTATTATTTTTCCTTTTTTAAATAATATGCCTTCTTTTATTCCCCCTGCAATTCCTATGTCTGCATTTTTAGCTTCTCCTGGTCCATTTACTGCACATCCCATTACTGCTACTATTATATTTTTATTTATTGTTTGTAGAAATTTTTCTACTTCTTTTGCTATTGGTATTAAATCTATTTGTGTTCTACCACATGTTGGGCATGCAATTAATTTTGCACAATTATTATATAGATTGCAATTCTTTAATATTTCTTTTGCTACTTTTATTTCTTCTATAGGATTATCTGCTAGTGATACTCTTAATGTATCCCCTATTCCTTTTCTTAATAAATATCCAAGCCCTATACTTGATTTTATTGTACCACTAAATGCTGTTCCTGCTTCTGTTATTCCTATATGTAAAGGATAATCAAATATTTTACTTGCTTCTTCATAACTTTCTAAACACAAATCTAAATTTGAAGCCTTTAATGATATACATATATTGTTAAATTTTAATTTTTCTAGTATGTTTACATGTCTTTTTGCACTTTCTATCATTGCTTTTGCTTTAGGTTTTCCTCCATATTTCTCTAATATATCTTCTTCAAGAGAACCTGCATTTATTCCTATTCTTATTGGTATGTCATGTATTTTACAAGCTTCCACTACCTGTCTTATTTTTTCTTCATCCCCAATGTTTCCAGGATTTATTCTTACTTTGTCTACTCCACTTTCTATTGCTTTTAATGCTATTTTATAGTCAAAATGTATATCTGCAATTATTGGAATATGTATTTTTCTTTTTATTTCTTTTATTGCCTTTGCATCTTCTATGTCTAGACATGCCACTCTTATAGCTTCACATCCTACATTTTCTAATTCTAATATTTGTTTTACTGTACTTTTTGTATCTTTTGTTTTTGTGTTGGTCATAGATTGAATTACTATTTTGTCTTGTCCACCTATTTGTGTATTTCCAACCATTATTTTTTTTGTTTTTTGTCTTGATTTCATATTATCCATTCCTTCTAGCTTAAGTCTATAAAACTGTTAAGCTTTTTATTGTTTTTATATTTTAGTATTATATATTTGCATCTACCTTTTATTATAGGTAAAAATTCAAATAATGTCTACCTTTGCTTAATTAAAAAGTCAGTTTTTTAACTGACTTTTTAATACATCTTTTTAATTATTATTTTTTATAATTAATTTATCACATACTGCTATAATAGCTGGAAGCAATACTAATATAAGTATTGACGAACATAATGTTCCTTGTGAAATTGTTTTACAAATCTTTGCTGCTACTGCTGAGGAAAAATGTCCTACAATTAATGTTACAATAATTAAGATTGAAGCTGAGGTTAATATAGTATGAATAGATTTATTATATGAGTGTATAATAGAGTCTTTAATATTCATTGTATTTCTATGTTCAATATAATATGAAGCATATAAAATAGCATAATCTATAGTAGCTCCCATTAATATACTTTGAACAATTAAAAGTGCTATAAAATAGACTCCTTCTCCTGAAAGTGATAATATTACCATTGTTATGTATACAGCACATTGAATTGTAAGTACTAATATTATTGGGATAACAATAGATTTAAAAGTAAATGCTACTACAACAAATATTAAAGCCATAGTAAGAATTGTGATAAAATTTAATTCATTATTAAAGTCCTTACTCATTTCACAGGCCATTGGAGAGTTTCCTATTATATATGCATTATCTCCAATTATGTTTTTAACTTTTTGTATAAATTCAAATGTTTCTTTTGTTTCAGGTTTTAAAGTTGTATTGATAATGATTCTTGAATAATTATCTCCTATTAACATTCTTTTTGCAGCTGTTAATTTTTCTTTTGCATCTATTATATCCTTTCTCATATCATCTTTTATAAAATCTTCAAACCTGCTATCATTTAAGATTTTTTCATTTAAGTAATTAATGAATTTTTCTACTGTAATAGCCCATTTAAAATTATAATCTTTATTGCTTCCATGATAAATGTATGCCAAATCAACCATATCTTTGTCTAAGTTATCAGTTAGTTTAGTTAAAATTGTAAATATTTCTTCTTTTGAATATTTTGTTTTATTTACAGTTGCATTCATAATTTCATTTATTGTGCTTATTTTAATTTTTGATTGTTCATCAAAGTTGCTTGAATATTCATTGTTTTTCATAACATCATTTTGTATAAATGTTACTAATTTCTTTAATGAAATTGTTTGATTTGTATTTATATATTTTGAAGTATATAATCCATAAAGTAGCTCCAAATCTTTTTTGTTAATTCCTAATAAATTACTTAATTCACTACTTGTATATTTTTTATTGCTTAAGGTTCCATTCATAACAGATTGTATTATGTTTAAGTCTTTTATAGTATTTTGACTTAATTTATTAGAAATACTATTATCATTTTTATGTTTTTGAATAAATTCTATAAATTCCATTGGTGTTAATTTTATATTTGTATTGGAAGTTGTATATAAAATATAAATATTTTTACTCATCTGTATATCAATTCCAATAACTTCTGTAATTTCATTATATAAATATGTTTGTTTATTTATTGTGCTATTTATTATATTAGAAAGTAATTCTAATTGTTTTTTGGTAATGTCACTAATAGAATTTTTTATATTTTTATTATTACTATTATCTAATATTAATTTTATAAATTTTTGTGGTGTTAGTTTCCAAGTATTTATGTCATTTTGAATTAAATTAATTACGGCATATATATTATACATTTGTTTTTTATTTATATTCAAAATGTTTGATAATTCTGTAGCTGTATATCTTATTTTATTATTAGAAACACTATCATCAATTACTAATTTTAAAATCTTTATACTATTTAATTCATTTTTATCAAGATTAAAAATAGGTGTTTCATTATTACTAGACAATTTATTTATTACTAGATTTATAAACTCCTGTGGTGTCATTAGATGGTTATCTGGTAATTTCATTAATATATACACTTTGTTTACTAATTCTTTACTTACATTGTCAAAAATAGATGAAAGCATTTTTTTATCCATTTTTGTAGTGTTTATATTATTTTTATTTATTGAAAATACTGATAATTTTTCTATATTACTTATGTCTATTGAGTTTAGATAGTTAGTATTATTTTTTATATAGATTGTTTGATTAATAAATTCTGTAATACTTAGTTTTTTTCCACTGTCTATATTACTATAATTTAAAAATAATAATTTTTTTACTATGTCTTCATCTATTTTTAAAATCTCCGCTAGTTCTTTTGAATTCATATTTTTATTAATGATTTCTTTATTACTAAATGTATTTAATATTTTAATATTGTTTATTGTTTCCTCATTAAATAAATGACTATACTGATTATTTTTTAATACATTATTTAAAATAAATTTTGAAAATTCGTTTATTGATAATTTAGTATCTATTTTATTTGTACTAATATAATAGTTGTATAACATATCAATTTTATTTTTATCCATTCCAAATAATTTAGCATTTTCTTCACTTGTCATTTTCTTTTGGATGATTGTAGTCTTTGTAAAGTTTAATAGTTTATTTATATTTTCTTTTTCTTTATTACTTATATTTTTATTATAAGTTTTGTTTGTAAACACATCTTCATTCATAAAATTAATAAATTCATTTAATGTTATTTTTAAATCGTTGTTTTTTGAATTATAATAAACTAGAATATCGTCTACTTTTGTTTTGTCTACTTCTAAAATATTAGCAATTTCTATTATATTTCTATTTTTATTAAATAAAGTTTCATTTGTAAAGTTTAATAATTTATTTATATTTTTTCTTGTTTCATCATCTATTTCTTTACTTATATTTTTATATACTTCCTGATTAATAAAGGATATAAATTCATCAAATGTCATGGTATTGTCTTCATTTGGATTATAATAATTATAGTATAATATTTGTAATAAATACTCCTCTACTGTTTCATTTATACCTAGTTCTTTTAATTTATTATTTAGTTCATCATACTTTAATTCTTGATTAATTGTGTTGCTATACCCTAATACTTCCTTTACTTTTTCTATAGCTTCTATCTCTTTTATAGATTCTGAAATATTTTTTTCATTTTCTTTTTTATATATAACTGCCATTTGATTATTTTGATTGAATATTTTTGATATTCTATCTTCTTGCGATTCTGTATATAGAATGCCTAAATTTCCTTTTTGAAAATAACTTACTACTAATATTAAAAGAAAAATTGGAATTGCTATGTTTCTGAATTTATAGCTTACTTTTCCTAATTTATTTAATTTTATATTTATACTTTTCTTTTTTGTCTTTTTTATTAATTTATCAAACATTAATATAAGTGAGGGAAGAACAAAAAATATGCATATTAAACTAAATAATACTCCTTTTGCTAATACGAATCCCAAGTCTTTACCTATTGTAAAACTCATAAATACTAATGCTATAAGACCTACAATTGTAGTTACTGAACTACTTGAAATAGATTTAAAAGCATTGTATAATGCTTTTTTCATTGCTTTTATTTTATCTTGTTCAACTTCTGTTTCTTGTCTATAACGGTTAATTAACATGATTGAATAGTCCATAGATAACGCCATTTGTAATATTGCTGATATTGAGCTTGTAATATTTGATACACTGTGAAAAAAAATATTTGTACCATTGTTTAATACTACTGCCATTAATATAGTGATTAAAAATAAAAATGGTTCTATATATGATTCACTCATTATAATTAATATAATAAGAGCACTTGTAACAGCAATAATAATAATCCAAGTGGGTAGTACTGGATTATTTTTTTGTGCTATCATTCCACTTGTATATATTTCATAGCTATTATATTTCTTGATTATTTCTTCATATACTTTTGATGCAATTTTAGAATCTTCTACATCACTTACATGTATTATGTAGAGTGTATAGTCATCTTTATTATAATCTTTGTTTTTTTCATAATCAACATGACTTACTCCATCAGTGTTTTTTAAATCATTATATATTTCATTTTTTTTATCTTCTGTTAATCCTTTGAACATTAGGTTAAAAGAACTTTGATTTTCTTCAAATTCTTTTTCCATAATATCCATACCAATTCTTGTTTCTGATGAAGTTGGCAGATATTTAGTAATGTCATAATTAATATTAACATTATTTGATACCATGAAGGATAGTACTGAAAATATTATGAATAAACCTAATATCCAATTTCTTTTTGTAACAATAAAGTCAGTAAATTGTTTCAATTTTTTCACCTCTTTAATTATATCTTTTTTAAGCATTAGCTTTAATATTATTATATCTTTATCTATATATCTAGAACAAATTAATAATATTTGTCTAAATTTTGACACTTTATAATAAATTGTATAAATATTTAGTTTCTATGATTTTCTATAATAATTATGATATAATTATACTAAATTACATGAAAGGATTGGTCTTATGAAAGTAAAAGGAATAAATTCTTCTTCAAAAAAAACTCGAAAATTAATTAAAGAAACATTTGCTGAATTAATTAATGAAAAAAAAGAATTAAGTAAGATTACTGTTACAGAATTAGTTAAAAGAGCTGAAATTACACGAAGTACATTTTATACTCATTATGATGATCTTTATGATGTTTCTAATGACTATCAATTAGAAACTATAGAGTCCTTAGTTAGTAATGATAAAATTTTATATGATAAGAATGATATTATAGTTTATTTTACTGATATAATAGATTTTTTAAAGAAAAACGAAAAAATTTATAAAATGCTTTTATCTGCTCCTGAGCCATTAATATTTCTTGAAAAGTTAAAAATTATGGTTAGTAAAAAAATATTATTTGCATTGCAAGATTTTTCAAAAGATAATATTTATTTAGATTTGGATGTTTCATTTTTTATGAATGGCTTTATTTCAGAATTGTTAAAATATTTTAGGGATGCAAGTAGTTATACTTTAGAGCAATTACAAGAAAATGTAATCAAGTGGTTTAACAAAATTTTTTAATTTTATTAAATCACTTGATTTTTATTTTTTATATTTTTAGACATTAAATTTTTTATAATTGTTGTAGCATAAATATTTTACTTATATATAATTATTAATAGTATTTTGAATTAATAAATTTCAGAATTTTTTATAGGAGTTTATTATCATAGACTAATTGTATAAGTATTTTACTAGATTGACTATTTTGTTTTTTTTGTGTATGATATATTGGTAAAAAATATATCATGTTAGGAGAAGAATTTATATATGCAATGTTCTATATGCAAAAAAAATACTGCTATTATTTTTGTTAGTAAACAAAATGATGTAGGTGAAAATAAATTAGAAGGTTTTTGCTATAATTGTGCAAAAGAAAATGGAATTAATCCTTTGGAAGTTTTAGCTAAACAATCTATGGCTATGGAGGGAGATACTGTTAATATTGATGAAATGACTAGTCAATTTGAAGATATTTTTAAGGATATAACAGAAAATTTGAATAGCAAAGATATTAATCTTGATCTTTCTAATGGTAATGCTATTCCTTTAGGTTCTGTTTTTAACAGTATGTTTGGCAATAACTCTTCTAATAATAGTGATGATACTTTAAAAAAGGATAACTCTAATTCTAATAATACTTCTAATAAAAAAGTTAAAATAGATAAAAAAACTAAATCTAAAAAGACTAAATATTTAGATACTTTTGGTACTAACTTAACAAATAAAGCTAGAAATAATGAGTTAGATATAGTAATTGGTAGAGATAGTGAAATTCAAAGAACTATTCAAGTTCTAAATCGTAGATTAAAAAATAATCCTTGTTTAATTGGTGAACCTGGTGTTGGAAAAACAGCTATTGCTCAAGGACTTGCTATTAAAATTGCAAATCAAAAAGTACCTGCTAAACTTTTAAATAAAGAGGTCTATTTACTTGATATGACATCTATAATTGCTGGTACTCAATTTAGAGGACAGTTTGAAGCAAGGATGAAAGCTATTATTGATGAATGTAAATCTTGTGGTAATATAATTTTAGTCATTGATGAAATTCATAATATTATGGGTGCAGGTGATGCTGAAAATTCAATGAATGCTGCTAATATACTAAAACCTTCTTTAGCTAATGGAGAAATTCAATTAATTGGTACTACTACCTTAAGAGAATATAGAAAGTATATTGAAAAGGATACTGCTTTAGAAAGAAGATTTCAACCAGTTATTGTTGAAGAACCTAATATTGATGACACTATAAAAATACTAGAAGGTATTAAAAAATATTATGAAGATTATCATAAAGTAAAAATTTCAAATGATGTTATTTCTCAGACTGTTAAGATGTCTGAAAAGTATATTCATGATAGATTCTTACCAGATAAAGCAATTGACATTTTAGATGAAGCTTGTTCAAGAATTAATCTTGATAATAAAGAATTATATAGATTAGAAATATTAAAAACTAAATTAAAACAAGTTCAAGAAGAAAAATCAGAAGCTGCTGATGCAGATTCTACAGAAGATTACCAAAAAGCTGCTGACTTAAAAACAAAGGAATGTCAATTAATAGATGAAATTTCTCTTTTATCAAAAAAATTAAAACCAAAACAACTTACTCTACAAGATATAGCTTTAGTAATAGAGCACTGGACTAAAATTCCTGTAAAAAAGATAACTGAAGAAGAAATACAAAAACTTCTTAATTTAGAAAATAATTTGCATAAAAGAATTATTGGTCAAGAATCCGCTGTTTCTGCTGTTTCAAGAGCAATACGAAGAAATAGAGCTGGTTTAAAAACTACTAAAAGACCTCCTTCTTTTATATTTGTAGGTCCAACTGGGGTTGGAAAAACAGAACTTGCAAAATCACTTGCTTATGAAATATTTGGCTCTGAAGATGCTATTATTAGAGTTGATATGTCTGAATATATGGAGAGTCATTCTACTTCTAAGCTTATTGGTTCTCCTCCAGGTTATGTTGGATATGATGATGCAGGTCAACTTACAGAAAAAGTAAAAAGAAAACCTTATTCAATTGTTCTTTTAGATGAAATTGAAAAAGCTCATAGTGATGTTTTTAATATTTTACTTCAAGTTCTAGATGATGGAAAGCTAACAGATTCTCAGGGAAATGTTATAAATTTTGAAAATACCATAATTATTATGACTTCTAATGCTGGTTCTAATTTAAATACTAATTCTATTGGTTTTGCTAAACAAACTGTTGATAAAAATAAAATTTATGATAGTTTAAAAGAAAATTTTAGACCAGAATTTTTAAATAGAATTGATGAAATTATTATTTTTGACAGCTTAACTAAAGAACAATTACTAGAAATAGTAGACTTAATGTTACAAGATAGTCAAATTTCTTTAAATGATAAAAATATTTTAATGAAAATTACTAAACAGGCAAAAGAATATTTATTAAAAAAAGGTACAGACTATAAATATGGTGCAAGACCTCTTCGTCGTTCTATTCAAAGATATGTTGAAGATACTTTGTCTGAAATGATATTAAAAGGCGAATTAAATAATGGTCAAACTGTTAGTATTGATTATTTAGATGACGAATTGAAATTTAGTATCTCATAATTTTTAATGGACTTACTAAGAGTAAGTTCATTTGTATTTTTTACTTATAGATAATATAAATATAAATAAATATTTTTAATTATTATTTTATTTACAATTTTTTATTTTTCTTATGTAATAAAACTTATAAATCTATTGACCTTTTTTGTATAAAAATGTATTATAATGTATATGAATAATTTATGGAGGAATTATAAATGTTTAAACATATACCTAATTTTCTTACTATAATTAGATTTTTCTTAATTCCAGTTATTGTTACAGCTCTACTTAAAGGAAATTATATATTAGCTTTTATCTTTTTAAGTATATCTGGTTTAACAGATATTTTAGATGGATATATTGCTAGAAAATTTAATTTTATAACTAATTTGGGAAAATTACTTGATCCCTTAGCTGATAAAGCAACTCAGCTTTCAGTTCTTACAGTATTAGCAATAGAAAATATAATACCTCTTTGGATTGTTATTATTGTTATAGTAAAAGAATTTTTAATGATATCTGGTGCATCTTTTCTATATGGAAAAGAATTTGTTGTATCTAGTAGATGGTATGGAAAACTTTCAACAGTTTTATTTTATATAGCAATTGTAGCTTCATTATTTATTAAACAATTTAATACTACTATTTTTAATCATCCTGAATATAGTATGCATACTATTTCAAATTTTGACCAGTATATATATTACTTAGCTTTGGTTGCAACTCTATTTTCACTTATTATGTATTTTAAAGCTTTTTATAC
Source organism: Clostridia bacterium (assembly GCA_022797145.1). Classification (GTDB taxonomy): domain Bacteria; phylum Bacillota; class Clostridia; order TANB77; family CAG-508; genus RGIG8482. The sequence goes on along the minus strand of JAAWKA010000013.1, from coordinate 13,740 downwards.
TCAAGGTTATTTGAAAAAAGAAAATTTAAAAATTGATAAAACAAAAAAGGAATTTTAAAAATTCCTTTTTTGTTATTCATAATCCTCTAATATAGCGTTTAACTCCTCTTCCCCAAATACATAAATACCGTTTTTTATTTTTATTAAATCTGTATCTGTTAAATATTGTGTTACAATTTCCGTTTCCTCTTTTAGAATTTCATTTCCGTCCTTATCAATTGAATAAATTGCTATTATTCCATCCTTTTCTCTTAAAATATAGTGTTCATTGCAGTTTCCCGCTTCAGATTTTATTAAAGATATTCTCATTGGTGTAAATTCTTCTATTTTCCAATTATAATATTTTTCTTCTAATTCTTGTTTTGTTAAATTTACTAATTCTTTAGCTTCCTTATATTGTTTTATTATATGTCCACAATCTTTATACTCTTTTTTTAATATAATTACTGCTTTAGGAGATATTTTTTCTTCTTCTGATGTTGTACTTATTGTATTATTAATTATATTACTTTTTGGCTCTTCAATTATTAAATTTTCTGCAATTGGTAATTTTTCTTCATTATTAGGTTCTGATTTATCTTGTCTCATATTATATAAATATATTCCTACAAAAATTGCAATTATAAGTGTTATTATAATAATACCTATATATATATATAATTTCTTCATGTATCCTCCTCTTTTTTGTAATCTTTTCTTATTTTAATGATATTATTTACCAAATGAGGAAATCTTATTCAAATTAGATTATTATTTATAAAATAAAAATCTGTCTATACTAGTAGACAGATTTTTGTTTATGGTCTTGTAAATATATTTTCGGCAATTACTGCTGTATTGGTAGAAACTTTTTGTTTACTCCATAATTTCATATTATTATAATTATCTTTCTCTTTTAAAATTTCATTTAAAATTCTTATTTTAAGTCCTTTATATTCATATACTGATAATTCTAATGGATATCTACCATTAGCATTTGCAGATCCTGAAAATATCTTTATTTTATTAACTTCTTCTGATAATTTATATATAAATATTCTTGAAATGCTTTCCATATTGTATGAAAATATAGTACTAGAAGATTCACCATAAGTTGTAATTCCATCAAATAAATTTGTTTTTCCCCAAACTGTTCGTTCCCAATAAGCAGGTTGTTTGCTATTTAGCAACTCATATGCCTCTATTTTAAAATTATTAAAAGAAGAATCATTACGTTTTCCACCATAATAATGTTCTTTTAATAGTGTATCATTACTATTAAAAAGTTCTATTTCATTTATAGCTATAGCATTTCCAGATTGATACCCTTCAGCTTCTATTACATATCCTGTTATTATTTCATCAACTGTTACTAAACACTCTTCTGTATATGTATTTATACCATCTTTTACTGTTACAGTTATTTTGGCTGTAGCTGTTAGGGTAGTTCCTGTGACTTTTCCATTGTTATCTACTTTAGCAGTTGCAGGAGAGCTTGATTTCCATTCTATACTGCTATAAAAAGAATTTTCTGGTAATATTTTAACTTCTAAAGTTTCTTCTTCTCCTTTTCCTAGATCTAAAGTTGTTTTATTTAATTCTATACCAAGTAACATTTCTTTATTTACAACAAATGTTTTTTCTACTACTTTATTATTTGCTGATGTTATCTTTAAACTGTATTTTACATCTTTTTCTGCTTCAAAATCAATTAAAAGCTCTTTGGTTTCATTATTATCTTTTAAAATTTGATTTTCATATTCTACTTTTTTTATTTTTTGATCACTATTTAATGATATTACAATTGTATATAGTATTTTTTCCTCTACTTGTTTAATCCCTTTTATCTCATAGCTTAAGTCTACATTTATGCTATCACTTGCTATATAATCTCTTATAATTAGATATGGATCCACTGTAAATATATATCCCTTATATAATACCTTTATAGTTTCATATTCTTTGTCTGGATTTCCTTCTTTATATGTTGCATCTATATATGTTAGTTCCACATCTTCATTAATTAAATTATAAAAGTCTTCCAATGTTGCAAATCTCATTTCTTCTTTTGTTATTTTTGTTTGTAAACTTATTATTTTAAGTTCTAATTCTTCTTTGGCTTGTATTTTTTCATGTATTTGTTTTGTATCTTTTGCTCTTGTTAATATACCATTTTCTCCTATTGATAAAGTAATTACTATTCCTACTAATATAAGTAACAATATGATTGTTATTATTAAAGCTACTAGTGTAATCCCTTTTTCTTTCTCTCCCATATCTTCTCCTTTTCTTATGTTGATTAGTTTTACCAATTATATGTTATACAATTATTTGCTTCTTGTCAACTTATAGTAGTAGATTTTAATTTTTATTATTATTTTTTTATTTTAAATATATCTCTATTGTATTTATAATTATTATTTATTTTATTGTATTTATTTTCAGATAATAATTTTATTCAATTTATTTTGATTTAATAATTTTTATTATACACTTTTATTTTATAAAACTATTCAAGATTGTTTCGTTGCACATACAAAATATAAAAAATTTTTTTCATCTGGGATAGATATAGAGGAATTAAGTAATTATCCACTTATTTTACAACAAAAAATTTCAAATACTCGTATATTTTTAGACAATATAATGTTTGAACATAATATTATTTTAAGACCTAAATTTGAATTATCTAGTATTACACTTATTAAAGATTTTGTAAAATCAGGACTAGGTATAGGTTATCTTCCAAATGAATTAGTTAAAAATGAGTTATCCTCTGGTGAATTAATTCAAATTCCGATTTCTTTAGAAATTCCTACTAGAAATATAGGTATTATTACAGATAAAGAAACTCCAATAAATCATGCTGCTAAAAAACTTATAGAAATTATTATGGATGATATTAAATAAAAAATTGTAACTACCAAGACTTAAACTTAATGACAAAAAGACTTCTTGTTATTTAATAACTGTATTATATTTTTTTATATTTTTTGAAGTTCACTAATTTGGGTGAACTTTAAAATTTTGTTTTCTTTTTAATAAAATTGTTTAAATGTTAATTTAACATTTTGTCTAACCAAACTTTCCCTTTTTTATTAATTCGTATTGTAATTTCTCCATTTAAATCAGTTCTATATATTTTGCACTTTTCTCCGCTCTAATCTTTTTAAAACACCATTATTAGGATGACCAAAAATATTTTTTTCTCCTACTCCAATAAGTGCTATTTTAGGTTTTATCGCATTTAAAAATTCTTCTGTTGATGAAGATTTTGACCCATGATGAGCTACCTTTAATATTGTAGATTTTAATATATTTGTATACTTATATTCTTTTAAAATAGTCTTTTCTGCAATCTCTTCAATATCACCTGTAAATAACATAGAAAATTTCTGATACACCATTTTACAAACCAAAGAGTTATTATTAATATTATTTTCACTAATTACATTCTTTGAATTTGGCCACAGCACATCAAAATATACATCTCTTTCTATATTTATTCTTTGTCCCTTTTCCACTACTTGTACTTTAATATTCTTTTGTTTTACTATATTTATAAATTCCTTATAATTTTCACAATTTTCAAATTGTTTTCCTATTATTACATTTTTTATTTTTATTTCTTTTAATAAATATAGAATAGAACCGCACATGGTCTATATCAAAATGAGAAATTATTATATAATCTAATTTATTTATTTGTCTATCTAATAAATATGGAAATAAAATTTGCTCACCAATATTGAATGAATTTTTATCTTTATTTCCTCCCCCATCTATCAAAATTTTTTTGTTATGTGGAGTTATAATTAATGTAGAGTCTCCTTGTCCAACATCTATAAAATGAATTTTAAGATTTTTTGGTATTAATTTTATCATTTGAATACATATTATTAAAATTATAATTAATATTATTATATAAATTTTTTCTTTTTTTATTTTTTCTTTTATTTTTAAAATATTATTTAATATCTTTTTTTCATATTTTCTTTTATTGTTTTTAGATTTTATATTATAAATATAATTTATAAATAAAATTATAATATAAAATAAAATTATATATATTATATTAGGTGTAACTAGTATTATTTCTGATAAAGGAAGTTTGGATACAAATTTTGATATTATTATAATTATTTCTAATAATATATTTACTACATAAAAAAGAATTTTTGAAATAATAATAAATTTTAAACATAATAATATTATTAAAAATCCTATTATGATTATTGGTCCTATAAAAAAACTTATTAATAAATTAGAAATTAAAAATGTTAATGATATTGTATTAAAATTTATTATTATAATTGGAAATATAATTATTTGAGCAGACACACATATCATAATTGTTTCTTTTATTTTTAAATATATTTTTTCAAATATATTTTTATTCTTTATAATTAATAAATTATTTTCTTGATTAATAAAATAGTCTTTTAATTTTGGATATATAAATATAATTCCCATCATTCCCATAAATGATAAAATTAGTCCAATATCTAAAATACTAAATGGATTTTGAATTAAAATTATTAATAATGTTATTGATATATTATTAATAATATCACTTTTTTTATATATTAATGTAGCTACTATACTAATAATAGACATTATACTTGCCCTTTTTACTGACGGGGATTGACCTGTAAGATATATAAAGAATAATAAAAATATTATTGTAAATATTTTTATTATTTTTTTTGAAAATTTTAATTTTTCTAATATAATAGTTATTCCTAATATTATGTATGATACATGCATTCCTGATACTGCTAATATATGTGAAAGACTACTTCTTTTAAAATTATTTTTTAAATCTTCAGAAATATTTGTATCTTCTCCTAAAATTATTCCTAAAAAAAAGTTATATATTTCTTCTTTTAAAATTATTTCTTTTAAATTTATTTTTACTTTTTTTATTATTTTATTTGATATATTTTCAAAAATATTTGTTTTTCCTGTTCCTATTTTTATTACACTATTTGTATTCACAATTCCATATATTTGTATTGATTTTAAATATTGTTTATAATTAAATCCTCCATAGTTTCTTTGAGTGTTAGGCTCTATATATTCTGCTTCAAATTTTATTTTATCTCCATATTTTAATTCTTGTCCTTTTTTTATATTTAATAATAAATTTGTATTTCTATATTTTTTATTTTTATCTATCTCTTCTATTTTTATTTTATATTGTTCTGAATATTCTTTTTCTTTTTTGTCACTTATTACTACTGCAATAAAATTTGATTTTTTAATTATTTTATATTTATTTTCGTAATCATTATTTTTATATTTTGTAATTATATTAGCAAGTATCATACTAATAATTAATATTATTAATATTTTATTGCTAATTATTAATTTTATATATTTTATTATATTTTTATTTTTTAATTTTATTTTAATATTTTTTAATACTATATAAATTATTATTAAAAATACTATAAAAAGAGCTATACTTATTGTTTTTAAGTATAGCTCCCATAATATACCTATAATATATCCTATTACTACAATTAAAATTGGTCTTTCTTTCATTAATATACTTCCTTGTTAATTTTAATTGCCCCCTATAAATTATATTACTCTTGTAGCTCCAACATATCTATTTACATATGAACCTTTCTGTAATGAAGATATGATAACTCCTGTTTTTTCTGTTGATGCATGTATAAATTGATTATTCCCTATATATATTCCACAATGCCCAATCCCTTTATACGTTCTAAAATCACTAAAAAATACTATATCTCCTACTTGTAATTGTGATTTTTGTATTTTGGTTCCAATACTATACTGAGCTGTTGCTGAATGTGGTAAATTTACTCCAAAATTTTTTAATACATATTTTGTAAGTCCTGAACAATCAAATCCTTTTTTAGGTGTTTCTCCACCATAAACATATTTATAACCTAAATATTGTTTTGCATATTCTACTATTTGTTGTCCTTTATTAGATGTTGTTACAACCTTGCTTTCATCTTTTGCTGTATCTTCTTTAGGCTTTGTTTCAATATCTGTAGTTTTTCTTTGTGTTTCTGATCTTGATGTTACTTCTATTTTTTTATCTGTTATAAATTTTTTAGCTACATATCCCTCTTGTTCATTATATTTTACTTTATAAAATTCATCTTGTTCTTCTATTATTGTTATTTTATCATTTTTCATAAGAACTTTAAGAACTTTTGAATCTGTACTCGCTTCTTTTCTTAAATTTATATCATCTGAATTTATATAAGCTGTTTTATTTAGATTAGTTTGTTTAGGTTCTTCCTTTGGTGCTTCTTGTTGTATTGTTGTTTCTGGATCAATTTTTGATAATTTTTCTTGCCTTATCCAACCATTTGATATATCTGTTGATATATATACCCAATCATTTACTATTTGTATAATTGTTATTTGTTTTTTTGCTGATAATGTATTTATAGTATTTGAATTAATTAATGGACGTATATATATTTCTTCATCTTGTTGTATTGTTACAGTATCTCCTGTTTTTAATTCATTTATTATTTGTTCTTCTTCTACAGCTTGCTGTATAGTGTTAGTAGCCTCTACTACATTATTTTCTGGCTCTTGTGTAATATTAGTAGTAGGATTTTGTACAACGTTTTGAGTATTTGTTGCATTTACTGTATTTTGATTATCTTTTGTAGTATCTTTATTAGTATCTTCCTCTATCTTTAGGTCACTTGCTTTTACATATCCACGTATTCTAGCATATATTACTTTATACCATTCCCCATCTTTTTCTACAATTTCTACTTTTTCATTTTTAGGAATTATTTCTAGTATTGTAGAAGTATTTGATGTAGTTTTTCTTAGATTTGCATCTTTGTTTACTGTGGCTGTTTGTGTTGCGCTACTCCAAGTTGATATAAATATTAGCAAGTTTATAGTTATTAGAAAAGTACAAATAGCTTTTTTTAAATTTGTCATAAATGATACTCCTTTTTTATGTGCTTTTTCTAAAATATTATACAATTATTTCTTTTAAATGTCAATTTTTATACAATTATTTCTTTTATTATACAATATGACATTTAAATTCTATAATTGTTTATAATTTTAACTATTTCATGTGTTTTATCTGTAGTATAAAAATTACTAAATTTCTATTCTTTTAATAATTTCTTCTACTTTTTTATAAATTTTTTCTTCACTTTCTTTTAATTTTCTATTTTCCATTATTATTTCTCCATTTATTATAACTGTTTCTACATTAGTTCCTTTTACATTATATACTATTTGAGAAAAAATGTTATTTATTGGTTTTGTTAAAACGTCTTCCAAATTTAAAATAATTATATCTGCTTTTTTTCCTTCCTTAATACTTCCTATTTCAGAGTCTAAATTAAGTGCTTTTGCGCCATTTATTGTAGCCATTTTTAATACTTCATATGATGGTATTACTTTTGGATTTTCTTGTATTCCTTTTTGTAATAATGATGTATACTTCATTACTTCAAATAAATCTAAACTGCTTCCACTTCCTTGCCCATCTGTCCCCAATGTAACACATACTTTATTTTCTAATAGCTCTTTTATATTTGCAATTCCACATCCTAATTTTAGATTACTTATTGGACAATGTGATATGTAAATTTTTTGTTTTGTTAATTTTTTTATATCTTCTTTTGATATTTTTACAGCATGAGCTAATATTACATGACTTCCTTGAAAATATTTTTGTATTAATTCTACTGGACTATTTACTCCATAAATTTTTTTTATGTCTTCTACTTCTTTTTTGTTTTCACAAAAATGTATATGTATTAATAAATTATATTTTTTTGAAATTTCTACACATTTTTTTATATATTCTGGATTTGTTGTATAAAAACTGTGTATTCCAACATTTAATGTTATTGTATCATATTTGTTTCTGTATTTTCTTATTAAGTCCTCTAGTTCTTTTATTTTTTCATTCCCATCTTTTTTTGTATCTATTAATGTTCTTGTGGTTTGAATTCTTACTTTTGTCTCTAATGCTGCTTTTATTGTTTCTTCAGCTATAAAATACATATCATTCACAGTAGTTGTTCCTGTTTTTATCATTTCTATACATGATAATTTTGATGAATAATATATGTCTTCTTTTGTTAATTTATCTTCCATTGGCCATATTTTTTTATTTAACCATTCTTGTAATGTATATCCTTCTAGTGTTTCCCTAAAAATGCTCATACTTATGTGTGCATGAGTATTTATTAAACCTGGCATAATAATTTTGTTACTAGCATCTATTGTTTTATCAGCTTTTTCCTTTATGTTTTTTCCTATTTTACTTATTATAGATTTCTCTATTAAAATATCTATATTTTTTTCTATTTTTTCTCTATTTTCATCCATTGAAATAAGAGTTGCATTTTTTATTAATATTTTCATATATACCTCTTTAGATTATATAATTACATATTTTTAAATTTATATATTAATATTTTTCATTGACATATAGTAAGTATTAATATACAATATATATGTAATTATAGTGATTTGTGAAAGGAGAGATTTTTATGAAGGATACTAAAAATATTATTACCTTAAAATCTGCTAAACCTTTTCACTTAGTTTTCTTAGTAAAAGCTTTTAAAGAAGATTATCCTACTGCCGAAGTGAGAGCCCGTTCTAAATTTGTCAAAAATGGTGTATTATATTTTCAAACAACATTGCGTTATTAAAAAAAACTATTATTATTAAAGATAAGCCCTATATTAGGGCTTATTTTTTATTTCATATATAACTTTTTTAAGCTAGTTCAACTACTGCTCCTGCTTCTGTAAATTTAGCTTTTAACTCTTCTGCTTCTTCTTTTGATGCTCCTTCTTTTACTGTTTTTGGTGCTCCATCTACTAATTCTTTTGCTTCTTTTAATCCTAATCCTGTAGCATCTCTTACTACTTTTATAACTTGAATTTTGTTTGATCCTGCATCTTTTAATACTACATCAAATGAAGATTTTTCTTCTGCAGCTCCTGCTACTGCTCCTCCTGCTGCTGGAGCTGCAACTGCTGCTGCTGATACTCCATATTTTTCTTCTATTCCTTTTACTAATTCAGATAACTCCACTACTGTTAAAGTATCTATAGTTTCTAATAATTCTTCTATTTTTGCCATTTTAAATTTCCTCCTATTTTTTATTTGGGTTTCCCCTTTATTATTTTTTAGTGATATAAAGTTCACTACTCTTATTTATGCTTCTTTTTGTAGTCTCACTTGGTCTAATGAAACTGCAAGTTTCGTAATATTTCCAAGTAATGCTCCTGCAAGCATTCCAAGAAGTGTTTGTCTTGATGGAAGTTTTGCAAGTGTAATTATTTCTTCTGCTGTCATTACTTTTCCTTCTATTATTCCAGCTTTTATTTTATAGAATTCATTTTTCTTTGAATATTCATATATAATTTTTGCTGGCTCTAAGTAATCTTCTTTATTTAGTACAACTGCTGTTGGTCCTAATAACATTTCGTCAAGACCTTCTATTCCACATTCTTTTAAAGCTCTTCTTGTTATGTTATTTTTTATTACTTTATATTCTGAATTTGTATTTCTTAGATTTTTTCTAAGTTCTGTTACGTCTGTAACATTTATTCCTCTATAATCTGTTAATAGTATTAATTTAGATTGCTTTATTGTTTCTGCTAATGAATTTACTTCTTCTGCTTTTTGTTTGATTATTTTCTCATTTGCCATTTTTTTCACCTCCTAAAACTTATATATTTTTATATAAAAATTACTCATTATATAGCCATAGCATATAATGAGTAGTTTAATCCGCTCTAAATATATACCTCGGTAGGACTTACTTTTGCCTACTTTCTTTGGCTATTTTTATTTTTATATAAATAATTATTTTTGGTTAATATATATACTTGGTCCCATTGTTGTAGTTACTGCAACACTTCTTATGTATTGACCTTTTGCTGCTGCTGGTTTTGCTTTTGTGATTGCATCTATAACTGTTGTATAGTTTTCTAATAATTTATTTGCTCCAAATGATATTTTTCCAAATCCTAAATGAATAATATTAGTTTTATCTAATCTATATTCTACTTTTCCTGATTTTATTTCTTGAATTGCTTTTGTAACTTCCATTGTTACTGTTCCTGATTTTGGATTTGGCATTAGTCCTTTTGGTCCTAGCACTTTACCTAGTCTACCAACAACTCCCATCATATCTGGTGTTGCAACTATAACGTCATATTCAAACCAGTTCTCTTTTTCTATTTTAGGTATTAAATCCTCTGCTCCTACAAAGTCTGCTCCTGCTGCCTCTGCTTCTTTTGCTTTATCTCCTTTTGCAAATACTAAAACTCTTAAAGTTTTTCCTGTTCCATTTGGAAGTACTACTGTTCCTCTTACTTGTTGATCTGCATGTTTTGAGTCTACTCCTAATTTTACATGTAATTCAACTGTTTCGTCAAATTTTGCTTTTGGAAATTTTTCTAATAATTCCATTGCTTCTTTTGCTTCATAAAGTTTTGTTTCTTCTATCATTTTTTTAGCATCTAAATATCTTTTTCCTTGTTTCATTTTTTCCTCCTTTGGTACTCACGAGCTTCTGCTCTCCCAATATTTATACTATTCTGATACTACAACTCCCATTGAACGAGCTGTTCCTTTTACCATGCTCATAGCTGTTTCTATTGATGCTGCATTTAAGTCTGCCATTTTTTGTTCTGCTATTTGTTTTACTTGGTCTAATGTTATTGTAGCAACTTTTTCTTTATTTGGTTTTCCTGAACCTTTTTCTATTTTTATTGCTTTTTTTATTAATACTGCTACTGGTGGCACTTTTGTTATAAAGTCAAATGATTTGTCTTTATATACTGTTATAACCACTGGTATTATCATTCCAGGTTGGTTTGATGTTTTATCATTAAATTCTTTAGTAAACTGCATAATGTTTATACCTGTTGAACCTAATGCAGGTCCTACTGGTGGAGCTGGTGTTGCTTTTCCTGCTTCTATTTGTAACTTAACTATGTTAGTAATCTCTTTTTCTGCCATTTTTTTCACCTACCTTTTATTTTAAGTTATAAATTAGATATCATTTTTCTAATTTAATTTTTTATTTTTAAAAGTTAAAAATTTATTTCTTAACTTTTTATTAACTAATTTTTTGCACTTGTGAGAAATCTAACTCTACTGGTGTTTCTCTTCCAAACATAGATACCATCACTTTTACTTTGTTTTTTTCTTTGTTTATTTCTTGTACTGTTCCTATGAAGTCTAGAAATGGCCCATTTATTACTTTTACTGAATCATTGACTTCATAATCTATGTTAATTGATGCAGTATCAAATCCCATATTTCTTATTTCTTCTTCTGTAAGTGGTATTGGATCTGCTCCTGAACCTACAAATCCTGTTACTCCTCTTGTATTTCTTACTATGTACCAAGATTCCTCTGTTACTATCATCTTTATTAAAACATAACCTGGAAAAACTTTTTTTAGATTTGTTTTTCTTTTTCCATCTTTTATTTCTATTTGTTCTTCCATTGGGACTACTATTTCAAAGAAAAAGTTTTCTAATTCCCTATTTTTAATAGTTTTTTCTAAGTCTGTTTTTACTTTATTTTCATATCCTGAATATGTATGAACTACATACCATTTTGGTCCTATATCTTCATTTATATGAGACATACAAATTTAGCCCCCTTATTTTTACAGATTTTAATTATTCTGTTTCTGCACTTTCTTGGGTATTATCTTCTGGAATAGTATTGTTTACAGAGTTTTCTGTGTTTTCTGTATTTTCTTGTGTATCTAGTACTGTATTTTCTTCTATTACATTATTTTCTTCTGTTGTTTTTACAATACTTTTTAATTTATCTATTCCATGTGTATTTAATTTTTCAAAAGCTAAATCCAATACAAAAACAATAATAGCAGTAACTAATACAATAGTAATAACTGCTGTAGTATTATTTAATACTTGTTTTGGTGTTGGCCATATAACTTTTTTTAATTCTGCTTTAAAATCTTTAAAAAAATGTTTGTTTTCATTTTTATTATTAGTATTTTTCGCCATTTTGTTTCCTCCTAAAAATAGCTCATTATTTTGTTTCTTTATGTGTTGTACGTTTTTTACAGAATTTACAATATTTTACTATTTCTAATCTATCTGTATTATTTCTTTTATTTTTTGATGTCATATAGTTTCTTCTTTTACATTCTGTACATTCTAATGTTATATCTTCTCTTGGTCCTTTTGCAGCCATTTAAATACACCTCCGTAATCTTTTAAGCTTTACTTTTTTAATGATGTTAGCATATCTTTTAAACAATATGCTAAAGTAGTTTATCATAAATTGCATGTGATGTCAATATTTAAGGTGATTTTTCTTATCTTTGTTATAATTTTTTTGAAAAAGCTTATGTTTTGTATTTATTTTTTGTTTTATAATCTCTTCTATTTTTTGTTGTTTTAGCTTTTTTCTTTTGCACAGAAAATCCAAATCTCCCTATTTTTCTTCCCAAAGAGTAATAATGTCCGTTTGAATATGCTATTAGGTTGCACTTTGAAATATCAAAGGCTCCTTTTTCATTAATATATTTTTCTTCTGCGTTTATACAAAGTACTTCTGCAATAAACATATGATGACTTCCTAATTCTTTTATTTGTTTTACTTTACATTCTATAGTTACTGGACTTTCTTTTATCATGGGACATTTAACAAAATTTGCTTTTTCTTTTGTTAAATTCATTTGTTTAAATTTATCTACATCTTTTCCTGATTTTACTCCACACCAATCTGTAGCATATGCTAATTTTTCATTTGTTAAATTTATAACAAATTCTTTTTGTTTTTTTATTAATTCATATGAATATCTTGTGGGTCTTACTGAAATATATACAATAGCAGGATTAGTGTTTAATATGCCTGTCCATGCAACTGTTATTATATTTGATTTTTCCATATTACCAGAGGTTACCATTACTGCTGGTAATGGATATATAAAGGTTCCAGATTTCCATGTAATTTTTGACATACATTTTCCTCTTTCTATCTATCTAATCCAGATTTCATTTCATGTTCATTTTCATTTTCGTAATCTCTATTTATAGGAATTAATTTTATTGGTTTTTTTATTTTTTTGATAGGGCTAATTCCTCTATTTGTGAAATTTTGTAATTCAGTTATTTTTCCTTTTAAGCCTTCAATTTCTCTTGATAATTTAAGGGAACTTTGAATTACTTCTCGTGATAGTCCAGGCTTATTTGTATAGTTATTATAAAATTCATCATATATAGTGTCAAATTCTTTTAAAATTTCTTTTAGTTGATCATATAATTTGTTATTTTGTTTATTAGATGATAATTTTTCTATTTCAATTTTGATAGCCTTTTTAAGTTGTTCTTTATCTTCTATTTCGGCAATACCTTTATTTCTATTAACTATTGTTTTTATAAATGTTATTCCTGCTTCTATAATTTTAGATTTTGACATTTTTTTCACCATCCATAAATAAATTTTATTTTTAAATTATAACACAGACAAATGGAAAAGTCTACTAAATAAAAAACTTTCTTATTATATGTATATAATGCTTTTTATTTTTAAATTAAAAAAGCATAAATTAAAAATTTTAATATTTCTAATTTATACTTTTTTAAATAAAAAAAAACTGGCGAAGACCTATTTTACCAGCAGGGAAACCCACAAGTATCGTCGGCACAATAGAGCTTAACTTCTGTGTTCGGAATGGGAACAGGTGTGGCCTCTACGTAATTATCACCAGAAAATGTT
>JAAWKA010000012.1 GCA_022797145.1 Clostridia bacterium | reverse complement strand
TTTGCTCCTGCTACTGTTTCTTGTTCTTTTGATAAATAGTCTGTTACCACTTTTACTGCTTGATTTGTATCTTGAGTTTCATTTCCATTTTGGTCTAACATTTTCCATCTATATTGTTGATTTATATTATTATCTGGTAAGAATTGTAATCCTTGTGGTAAATTATCTGTTATTTGTTGTGCATATCCTTCTATGTCTCCCTCATTATAAATTCTTAGTGTATATGTTACAATATCTCCATTTTTTACTTCTACTGGTACCTTTGTATGGTTATATTGTATGTTTCCGTTAGCTCCCATGCTTAATACTGGTATTCTGTTTGTGATGTTTTGATTATTTACAGCTGTTATAAATTTTCTTAATGCTAAGTCAAATATTTGAACTTTTAGTTTTTCAAAATCATCATCATCTTGTTGTCCTAATATGTATCTATCTCCTCTTTCAATTTCTGTATCTTTATAGAATGGTAATTGCTCATCTGGAGGTAATATTACATTATTTGCTTGTGAATCTCTATCTACAACTGTTGTTCCATCAGAATCTGTAAATTCTGTTATGTCTGCTATGTTTGTTATTTTCTGTCCTGATGTTACATCTTGTTTTACTCTACATTTTACTTTTAGGTCTTTATAATATAAGTTAACTCCATCAAATGCTTTTATAATATTATCTATATCTACATCTTTTGATAAATGATTTGTTCTTATTGTTCTTAAAGATATATCATTTTCATCATATACCCATCCATTTGATATGTTTTCCTCGTCATCTGGTAAAAATTCTAATTGTGCTGGTAAATGGTCTGTTATTGTTTTTGCGTATCCATCTGCTTGCCCTTCATTATATACACGAATTGTGTATGTTACGATATCTCCTGGTTGTACTGATATTGGTGCTTTTGGATGGTTGTATGTTGCTGTTGTACTTGTTCCACCTATTAAACCTGCTAATTCCACTTGTGGTTCTCTACTTGTTTGTGGTGCTACTCCATTTACAGCTGTAATGAATTTTCTTAATGCTAAGTCAAAATATTGTCCTGGTATTACTATTGGTTCAAAATCATCATCATCTTCTTGCCCTTTTGTATAGTTTCCTATTGTTCCATTTCCTATATATGCATTGTTTTTAATATTTTGAGGGAAGTTTGATATTGTTGAGTCTCTATCTGTATTTACTTCTGCATTATTTTCACTATCAAAATATTTTGTTATTTCTGCTATATTTACTAATCTTGTATCTGTTTGTTTTGCTTTTTGTGTTACTCTACATCTTATAGTAAATGCTTCATTTTTTGGTATTCCTGTTGTATATCCTTCTAATACTGTTCTTCCTATATTGGTTATTGTTACTGTTGTTGTTCCATCTGCATTTTTTACTGATGTAGCTCTATATTTATCTACGGGTGAAACTAGTTCTACAAATTCAATCCCTGCTGGTAGATAATCTTTTATTTCTGCTGCATAACCATTTTTTCCACCTTCATTATATACTGTTATAGTATATTCAATTAGTTGATT
The DNA here is from genome assembly GCA_022797145.1 of Clostridia bacterium. GTDB lineage: Bacteria > Bacillota > Clostridia > TANB77 > CAG-508 > RGIG8482. Next base: position 39,654 of record JAAWKA010000012.1, on the reverse strand, counting down.
AGTTCTTGCTTCTAAATCATTTTTTGGATGATTATATGTTGCTGTTGTACTTGTTCCATTTTGTAAAGCTGTTGCATCTACTTGTGGTATTCTACTTTGTGTTGGCGCTATTGAATTTATTTTTGTAATTGATTTTCTTAGTGCTAAGTCTAAATATTTTGGTGAAGGCATTTGAATAGTTGCTGTTCCTGCCATTTGTTCTTGTGTTTTTTCTACTAATACTACTGGTTGTTCTTGTAAATATGTTGAATTATTTGTTGTATAATATGTTGCTTTTGTTGTTGGGAATGTTCCTCTTATTGTAAAATTTACAGTTGTTACATTTGTATTTAGTGGTAATGATATATAGAATTTTTGCCCTATTACTTCTTGTATATTTCCACTTGCTACTTCTTGCATTGCTTCATTTAGTAATTTATTCTCTCCTGTTAGATTTATTGTTGTTCCATTTTGATCTGTAAATCTTAATTCACTAATATTATATTGTCTTGATGTATCCATTGTTATTCTTAATGGACCTACTATATATCTATCTCCTGTTTGAACTGCTTTAAATTCTGTTTTATTTAAAGAAATTGGTGCTGTTGCATCATTTGGGGTATAGTTTCCGTCTGCATTTTGTATAAAGTATGTAAATAAATCCTCTGCTTGGTATTGACGTTTTTGTCCAAGTCTTGTATTTGCTAAATTATCATCATATAAATCAGCAAAACTTTTATAATTGGCATCATTTCCTGACCAGTTATTAAATAATAATGTAGGTAATGCTGCTTTATTGTAAAATTGGTTATCTGTATTTGTAAAGTACCAAATTGCCATTTGTTGTACTACTTCTATATCATCATCTGTTAATAGTACACCATCTTGGTATCCTGTAACTCCTGAAGCTTCTAATAATGCTTGTTTTGTTTCTTGTGCTCCTGCTTGTTTTGGTAAGTACATATGATCTAAAATCCATAATATTTTGTTATATGATGAAGCATCTGCTGTAAATACTCCTATTGAATTTAGTCTTGTCATTACTTCATTTCTTTGTGTTTTCATATTAAAGCTTGTATCATAATTTTTTCTTATTCCTGTTACTGATTGCCCATTATTTATAACAAATCCATGTTCTGCTTTTAGACAATAAAAAGCGTTATCATAATTAATAACAGAGCTTCCTGTATTAGGATATGATACTATTTTCCATATTTTTCTTTCTACTCCTCCATCAGTTTTTCCACCTATTCCATATGCGCCTCCTGCTCTTCCTGATTGAGCTTCTCTAATATTTGTTATTCCTAGAACATAGCTTGAATTAGCAGCATATGTTTTGTTTGAACATATTATAATTGTTGCTAATATTAGCAGCACTAATAGTCCTATTATTTTTTTAAGTTTCATAGTTTATACCTTCCTTTTTAATCTAATGATACTATTTATATTTTACTCTATTTACTTTGTTAGTCAATAGTAGTTTTTGCCAGTTTTTCTAGCTTAATATATGGCTTTAAAAATAGTCCTACGGAAGTAGTATTTTTTTTATTAGTATCTTTCTTTTACCATATATTACAATTATATAACATTTTTAATGCAATTTCAACAAATTATGTAAAATGTTTTAAAAAAACTTTGGTTGCGTAAGATTTTTTATAAAATTTGCACTTACTATTGCATTATGTAAAATAAGATGATAAAATGTTGTAAGTATTTTATGTAAAGGAGAGAGGATATCTTATGTATAAAAAGTTTATGAATATAGTAATTATATTTACGATTGTTTTACTTATTTTATTCATAATTGTTACTGCAAATTTCTTTACAAAGGATAATATTAGAAAAGATACAATAGATAAAGTAGCTATAGCATGTATTCAAGAAGAAAAAATTTATGTTGATGAACAAGCTATTGAAGAAAATGTAGAAAACATAGATGAAAAGGATGTTTTAGAAGAAACTATAATATCTCCTGAACTTCCAGTAGCTAAAAAACTTAATACTAATAATACAAATTCATCTAAAAATACTTCTGTAAGTAAATCTTCAAGTACGGATTCTACAGAACAAAATAGTAAATCTACAAGTGATGAAATTGTTATAAAAAAATCCAATACAGCTACAAGTACTAATAAAAATACACCTAAAAATGAGGTTGTAAGTCCAAAAAAGGACGAAACATCTACTTCGCCAAATACTGCCTCAAAGTATAAAGGTTTTCCAACTATAGGGAAAATAGAAATTCCAAAGACTGGCCTTAATATACCTATATTAAGTAATGTAACAGTTAAAGGAATGGAAGTTGCACCTTGTTTATTATATTCAACAGGCGAGTTAAATCAAAATGGAAATAATCTTATTACAGGGCATAATTATAAAAATGGTACTATTTTTTCAAATAATAAAAATTTACAAATAGGTGATAAAATATATATAACTTCATTGGATGGTAAAAGATTAGAATACACAATCTATAATAAATTTACAACAACTCCAGATGATGTGTCTTATCTTAAAAGAGATACAAATAATAAACCAGAAATAACATTGTCTACTTGTGCTACAGATAATAGATATAGAATAGTTATTTTAGCAAAATTACAATAATACATATAAAAAGAAGTAATTATTGATTATTAATGATTTACTTCTTTTTATATATTATTTGAATTATACTGATTTTCTTTCTAATTCTGCTATTTTTTAATATATTTATGATACATATCATTTCTGAATTTGAAAATAAAGGAGATCTAAATCCAGTTAACAAATTAACTAATAAGCATGATGATAAAAAACATAAAGGAAAGAAACATTTATACAAAATTTGTTTTAAACTTTACATTTTTCAGTAATTATGGTATAATTTAATTATTATTAAGGTACTGTTGGTAGTCTATTTTAAACATGAAGAGGAGGACTTATTATGACACACAAAGAAATTATGAATATTGTTTCTTCAACAGAATTATTATTCAAAAATGAAGATGGTAAAAAGTATTGGTATGACTCACTAATTGACTCTAAAGTAAATTCAGATTGTAAGCTTATTATTCGGTTTGCAAGTTTGTGGGCAAAGTATATGCAGTATATAAGTGAGACTACTAAAAAACCTATTACAGAAATTGCCAAAGCAACACTCATTGATGTTAAAAACATCATAAAAAACTTTTCAGCTGATACACATATTATAGCAATATTTCTTCTATCTAATACTTGGATTTATGGAGATGAGCTTGTAAAGTGGTATCAAAGTAATTATGATTACAGTCAAGATGATATCGTCAGTTCTATAATTCGTTAATTATAGAAGGATATATACCCTATTGGTATATATCCTTCTATATTGGTTTGTAAAGTATATTTATTATTTTATACTTCTTCATATTCAAATCTTCCTAAAAATCTGTTAATTTGCTAGTTAATAATTAATTATACTAAAATTATGTAATTAAGTAGAAAACATAAAATCAGAATATATGGAAAAAGAATTTGATATTGACTGGAAATACAAAAGTCTTTAGAAAATAAAATTACTTATTTGCATAAAATAATCGATAAATTCTATGAAACTATTTTGACACTAATATTATATGATTGTTTGTAAAAATTATACACTCTCAAATTTAATATATGCATATAAAAAGTTTTAAAATTCTTTTACCATAAATTCTTTATTATCGTATTTAGGAATAATGTATTCTGGAGTTCCATAATCTACTATCTTTCCTTTTTCAATAACTATAATATTATCCATATCTTTTAATGTTGATAATCTATGAGCTATACATATAATGGTTTGTTCGTTGAAATATCTGTGTATATTTTGTTGAATTTTAAATTCTGTATTATTGTCTAAGCTACTAGTGGCTTCATCAAATATTACTATTTTAGAATTTCTTAAAAATATTCTAGCTAATGCTATTCTTTGCCTTTGACCACCTGAAAGTTTTATTCCTCTTTCTCCAACAATTGTATTGTATTTATCTTCTAGATTTTCTATAAAATTATGGAGTTCAGCTTTCTTTGTGGCGTTATATATTTCTTCATCTGTTGCATCTGGCTTTGCAATTTTTATATTGTCATATATAGTAGAGTGAAGTAATATAGTCTCTTGTGGCACATAAGTTAAATTATTATATAATAAATTTGTATTATAGTTTGATATATCTTTATCATCTATCAAAATGCTTCCTTCTTGTGGAGTATAAAACTTAAAAATCAAATTAACTAATGTTGTTTTTCCACTTCCACTAACACCTATAATTCCTATTTTTTGTTTATCATTAATTTCCAAATTGAAATTTTCGAAAACATAATTTTTATTATATTTAAAGTACATATTTCGAAATTCAATTTTTCCTGTATTTATTTGTATATCTTTTTTGTCATCATCTTGTACAGTATCTTTAGTATACAATAGTTCATAACTATTTTTTAATTTTACCATAATCTCACCTATATGTATGTAAGACCATGTGAAAGAAGTAGTTTGACTCTTTAGAGAAATCATAGCATTTATAAAAAATATAAAGTTACCTAATGTCATCATATTTTTTTCAAATAATGAAATTGAATAAATCATCAAAATAGTTAAAACTACAACATATACAACATTTGCTATTGCTCCAAAAGTAAATTCTTTTGAGGATGCTTTATTTCTATAAAGATTTGCTTCTTGTTTCTTAGATTTTAAATTTTTTGAAAAATTTTCTACTGCGTTATATAATCTAAGTGATGTAAAATTCAATATTGCATCATTCAGTATTCCATTATATTCTCTATTATATTCCTCAGCTCTTTTTATAAATGGTAAATATCTTTTAGAAAAATATATTAATCTTGATACAATTATTCCAGTAAAAAGTACTGCTGCAGTAATAAAAATATTTACATTTATTGTATATAAAACTACTAAGCTACTTATCATAGATGTTAATAAAGAAACAAATTTAGTGGTTATTTGAGTATTCAAATTGGTAACTTCATTGTTTATTTCGTTGATAGCTGTAGATACTTTACCAGTATAATTATCTGCAAAAAAGGAATATGTTTTTTTATCTAAATTATTAAATAATTTTTCAGAAATGTAAGGTGTCTGTCTCTTTAACATATGTATAGTTCTTGTTATATTTGAAATATAAAAGAAGATCAATTCTAAAACAATAACAAATAGTAAAATAAAAATAGTTTTATATAAATCAGTTGTTTGAAAATTTTCCATATTTGGTAAATCAATTATACCTTTTATTATATATTGTTTTATTAAATCTAATATTTGTGAAATAATCATACTTCCTATCATAATAAATGTTAAACATTTTACAGGTTTATATAATGATAATACAAATTTTCTAAAATCCTTTTTCATTTTATTTTTTCCCCTTTTTCGTCAATTTAAACGATAATTATTTTGAATTAATCAAACACTGTCTGACGAATTTAATTATAACATAATCCTTTCGTTTTTTCATCAAATTTATTAAATAAGATTTCATAATATTTTTTCACATTCTCATAAAAGTTTTTTATACATATAAAATCATTTTTTGATTTCTTAAGTGATGAAACCCTTGAAAATACTTCATTCTTATTTTCAAGATAAAAGCATACAAAAACCCGAGAAAATATTGATATATCAACATTTTCTCGGGTTTTCTATGGAGGCGACAGTCATTCGAGTTACATCTTTAAAGTGTTGATATTATTGACTTTTTGCTCTTAAATTTTAATGTGTTAAGTTCATTTTAAGTTTGTTTTGGAAGTAAAATTTTTTTCGATGTTACCTATGCAATTAATAAATATTTGATATTTATTCTGTTATATATTAGGAATTATAAATATAACAGAATAAAGGAGAAAAAAATGAATAATATAATTGAATTACAGGACAAAAGAATTAAAAGATAGTATAAGAAAATCTAGCTTTAATAACATAATTAAACAGTACAATATTGTAGGATATCATTATACAAATTTAATTAATATAAAAGATATATTTGAAAATTGATTAAATACATTATGTAATAGAAGTATTAGAAAAACAATAGAAAATATTACCTCAAGATATCCAGACAAGAATAATATTATAAATAAACAATTTGAAGATTATTTAAAAAAGCAAAACTTTGACAATAGAAAAAATAAAATATATTTTTGCTGTGATAATAAACAAATAAATAATGGATTTGTGGGTAGTGGATAATTTAAAGCAACAAATGACGGACAGATTATTAAAAATATATAATTGGATTTTTCTAAAGAAAAAGGAATTAAATCATAGGAAATTTTAGGAGCCTATGAAGTAGAAAGTATAAATGAATATTATCATATAAAAAAATATATTACTAATAAAAACTTTAAGTTGTTTGCTTGAATTATAGAGAAAAATATTATAATATAATACCAACCTTTCGCTGTCAAAGGTAGTTCTTGCATAAGGACGGAAAGGGGGCAAATACAATGACACAAACCGAGCTTATTCGAGAATTGATTGAAAAGTTATTAGCTGAAAAAGAAAAAAACATCATACTTCAAACAAAACTTGAAGAATACAAAAAGAGTAAAGACTAGAAGTGTCATACATAGTCGAAAGTGGGAAAGTTTTATGGGGCTTTCCTGCTTTTTATTTTGACATAAAAAAAGTAGTGTATTATGGTACACTACGAACAAACAATATACACAAACCGAGCTAGAGTACATTGTTTTAATGTAGCTATATAATAACATTTTTTTTTTAGTTTGTCAAATGTTATTTTTTAATAAACTTTAAAATGTGTTAAGTATAAAAAAGCACAAATGTTAAGTTTGTGTTAAGTTTATTTTAAAAGATTTAAAAAATTTAAGCTCTAAAAGTACTGAAAATAGTAAACTTGTTTTTAAATCTCAAAAGTAAAGAAAAGTGTATAAGTATTGATAAATCAATGCTTACACACTTTCATATGGAGGCGTTGGGCGGATTCGAACCGCCGAATCAGAGTTTTGCAGACTCGTGCCTTACCACTTGGCTACAACGCCATATATATTATGGAGCAGGTAGCGGGAATCGGACCCGCGAATTAACCTTGGCAAGGTTACATTTTACCACTAAATTATACCTGCATGGCTTTTTATTATAGTATATCTTTGATTTTTAGCATAATTATAATAACAGATATAATTCGATAAGTCAATAGTACTTTTATTTTATTATATGCTTTTATTTCTGTTTTTAACTTATATATTTTATTATATGCACTTTATTCATTTTTGTTTCCACTTTTTCATTATTTTTATTTTAATTTATAAAACTTACTATTATATATCTAAAAACCTATAATCTTTATACTATAATGCCTTTTTAATAATCTTATAATCTTAAGAAATATAAGATTATTAAAAAGGCATTTTGTCATAGTGAAGTTAAACCAAATTGTTAGACAAATTTGTTCAATACTGAGTATTCATTTTTATGTCAAAATATTCAAATGAATTTAAATTAAAAGTAATTAATATTATCTAGAGGGAGATTATAGTAGATCTAGAACAGCTAGAAAATTTGAAATGCCAAGTTCCACTCCTTTGAAAGGACAAATTAATACAGCAAGCAAAATCTTACAAAATATGATAATCATTTATTGGCTACAGAAACAGCTGTACATTTTAGATTTTGAGCACTAATCGTGTTAAAGTTTGAACACATATATTGTGAGGAAGCTCCATAATCCCTGTATGAAAAGAAATGTGATAGGTCAAGAAACACATACTCTAAACCAAAAAAGAAAAATAGACAAACAAGTGGAAGAAAATTTAATAGTAGAAAATCAACACTTTAAAATGAAGAACGAATACACATGCCTTAGTTCAGGAAGAGAACAAGCAAGAGAACAAGAAAAAGTAATTGTTGCCTATGAATTAAGACAGAAATATAGCTTGAAAGAATTACTAAAATTAGTAGAAATGCTAAGAAGTATATTCTATTATCATTTAAAGAGTTTAAAAAAAGAAGACAAATATAAAATTGAAAAAGATAAAATATTATCAATATCCCATGAAAATAAAGGATGTTGTAGATATAGAAGAATAACATTAGAAATAAAAAATAGCAGATATATAATTAATCATAAAACAGTTGCAAGATTAATAAAATTAATGGGATTAAAGCGTACTCAAAAACTAAAAGAAGATATATTTATCTCCACTAATAGATTTATTTAACAATGATGTTATAAGTTATGATTTGTCAAGAAATGTAGTACTTCAGTAAGTATCTGATATGTTAGAAAAAGCATTAGACAAAATATGTAAAGAAAAGGTACTTACTTAGATAATGAATATGCAGAAAACTAAAAGGAATGTCCCCCATTCAATACAGACAACATTCCATACTACTTTTACTTATAAATTTATAATATTTGTTATTATACAAACTTTACAATTAATTTTAGGTATATTTTAATCACTTTGATCCTTTTTAATTTCTGCAAACCTTTTTATCTTCATTGTAGTTGTTTTCTCAAACTCATCCTTTTTAATTTCCAAATGTTTAATTGCTTTATATGCAGTCAGTTTTTTATTTACTTTCTTTATTTCTTCCCAAATAACTTTATATATCTCTTCTTCTAATAAAATTTTGCCATATTTTTCTTCTATTTTTTCATAATTTGGTATTACTTTTACTGAAATTATTAACTCTTTTGAATCTTTATCTTCTTTGCCATATACCATACTTTCTTTAATTTCTTCTATTTTTCCTAATAACAATTCTATTTCTTCTGGATATATATTCTTTCCATTTTGAGTTACTATTACATTTTTACTTCTTCCAGTTATATATAAATATCCACTTTCATCTAAATATCCTATATCTCCTGAATTAAACCAACCATCTTTTATAGCTTCCTTTGTCGCATTTTCATCTTCATAATATCCAAGCATTAAGGTATCACTTTTTATTAATACCTCTCCTTCTCCTTTATCATTTGGTTTATCTATTTTTAATTCTGCACAAATAACTGCTTTCCCTGCTGAGCCAACTTTTGGTTCATATTCTGGAGTCAATGCTGCTATTGGTGCTGTTTCTGTTAGTCCATATCCCTGTAAAAAACTTATTCCTATATCTTGTACCCACTTTCCAATCCTTGCATCTATTGGTGCTGCCGCTGAAACTATTATTCTTATTTTTCCTCCTAAATTCTCATATATTTCATTAAATACTTTTCTTTTTATATCTATATTTACTGACTTCAATGCATTTGTAAGATGTATCATTGACTTTACTAATTTATCCTTTTTACTTTTTACTATATTTTCATTTATTTTTTTATATAAATTCTCTACTAATAATGGGACTGTTAATATTGCTGTTGGTTTTGTTTCTTTTAAATTAGGTACTATATATTTTAATCCTTCGCAAACTGATATTGAAGCTCCCACTGCAAATGGTAAAAGAAAACCTATTGTAGACTCATATGTATGATGTAAAGGAAGAACAGACATTAATCTATCCTTTTCATTTAGATATACATATGCTGATACTGCATTTATATTCTGTGCTAAATTTTTACTACAAAGCATAACTCCCTTTGCATTTGATGTTGTTCCTGATGTAAATAATAGTACTTTAAATGCCTCTGGATCTATTTGTTCATTTATATAACTATTATTTCCATTCTGTATTAGATTTTTTCCTTCTTTTATTATATTATCTAAACCTATTTCTTTATCCTTTAGCTCCTCTTCTGAATTCATTTGAATAAAATATTCAACTTCAGGTAAAACATTTTTTATCTTTTTTATTACATCCTTCTTTTTTGTTGAATAAATTATTGCACTTACCTTTGATCTTTTTACTACATTCTCAATCTCATTTAATGGTAATTCTTTATCTATAGGTACTGCTACTATATTTCCACATAGCATTGTCATATATGATACATACCAATGATATGTAGTTTCTCCTATAATTGCAACTCTTTTATTCTTTAATTTTAAAGCCTCTTCTAGTCCAGTTCCTAGTGCTAATACATCTTTTTTAAAATTACCATATGTTATTTCAGTAAATGGCTCTTTATGATTAAATTTCTCTAGTATAAATGTATAATTTTCATATTCTTTTGTCGATCTTTCGAATATCTCTTTTATTGTTTTATAATTTGTGGGTTCATAATAACCTTTTTCATTTCTTTGTTTTGTCTCTTTTCTTTCTTTACTTGCTTCCAATTTCGCTTCATCTATATCTGCTATTTCTTGCATTTTAAATTTAGGAAATTTAAAATTTGGAACTTTAAAATCTCTTAATATCCTCACTACTATCACTCCTACTCCTATTTATACTACTACATTATTACACATTTTTATTATTTTGTAAATGTTAAAATTTTTTAATCTGTTCTTGTATATAATTCGAGTAATTATATAATATTTGAATAAAATAATCTTTTACATCTTTTTTTTGTATTTCGTTTTCTATTATAATATTTTTATTAAGTAATATTTCATCTTTCACTTTTACCTGTAAGTTTCCAATTACTGTATTTGGTAATATTGGAACTTCAAATTTTTCCTTGTAATCTATATTCACTTTTATATCTTTTATCATACTCTTAGATATTGGCTTATATCTCTCTTCATCTTCTATTTTCTGCAATATAATTTGTGGTTCTATTTGCTTTTTTTTGTCTAGCTGTAATCTACAAGACTGTTCTAACCATTCTTGAAATTCTTCTTTTGCTAATTTTTCTATATCTATATATTCATAACTTGAAAATGCATATTCTATTAGCTTTGTGCTATCTATTGTTCTAATTTTCTTTGTGTTAGCTCCCAACACTACAAAAATTAGTTGATGTCCATCTCTAGTAGCAGATGTTACAAGACACCTTCCCGCATTATTTGTAAAGCCTGTTTTTACCCCATCAACTCCATGTAAATTTCCTAACAATTCATTTGTATTATTTATTGTTTTTACTCCCCCATTAATAGTGATATTATATGTTTTTGTACCAACTATCTGACGAAACTTAGAATTATTCAATGCATAATCTGTTATTTGTGCTAATTCATATGCTGTTGTATAGTGTTCTTCTTGATCTAAACCATGTGGAGTTATAAAATTAGTATTTTTTAAGCCTAATTCTTTTACTTTTTGGTTCATTAACTTACTAAATCCTTCTACATCTCCACCTACATATTCTGCAAGCGCTACTGCTGAATCATTTCCTGAACGGAGCATTAATCCATACAATAAATCTTTTATTGTAATTTTATCACCTGTTTTTAGTCCAAGTCTTGATCCTCCTGTTCCTGCTGCCTTTTTTGATACCTCTACAATATCTGTTAAATTTGAGTTTTCAAGAACTATAATTGCTGTCATTATTTTTGTAGTAGATGCCATTGCTCGTTTTTCATATCCACCTTTTTCCCATAATACTTTTTTAGAAGTTCTATCAAATATCAACCCTGCTTGTGAATTTATTTGTGGTTGTTTCTCTTCATTTGTTGAAGCTTCTATTATATTTTCTTGTATCTCTTCTATTGTAAATTCTTCTTCTATATCATAAGCTAAAGAAACGTTATTTATAGTAAACAATATTATACCTGTAATACATATAGTTATCATTTTTTTCATAAAATCACCTTTTTAATTATATTTAAAAAGGTGATTTTTAATTACTTTTTTATTTAATCTTTTATACTATTATTTTACATTGCAAACGACATTTCAAATTTCATAGAGTCTTTAACTTTTATTATTATTCTAATTTTTTTCTCCCTAGCAACTGTACTCAAGTTTTCTTTATATGGTACATCTACAATAGCATATGTATCTGATTGCATTTGTATATCTACAGCTCCTATAATATTATTTTCAAAAAATGTATTTTCCATATAATTTATAAACTGTTGTTCATCTTTAAATACACTTCTTTTATATTCTTCATTAAAATATGAATATAATGTTAAATAATCTCTTTCATTAATCAATTTAAATATTTTGCTTATGTTATATGAAATTTTTTCCTTTGCTGATAATTTATTATAATTTTCTTCCTCTTCCTTATTTTGTATTGTGTAATTATCCAATATAATAGTATATTTATTTAATCCATTTTCTATAAATTTATAATAATTTCCATTATTATCTATTCCAACATATTCTGTAATCATATCCTTCTGTGACACTCCATATTTCACAATATTAGTGTCTACTACCTTATCCTTTATATTTTCAACATACTTTTTATAGTTTTCTATATTATTATCAAATTTTTTCTCTCTATAGTCATTATCTAACAACCTAAAAGCTTCCTCTTTATCATTAAACATATTAAATTTGTAGTCTTCATAATATCTATTCAAGATATCAATATTCGTTAGTTTATTTTCTATTAATATATTATGTTGTTTTTTTTCAATTATAATATCTTCTTTATATTTTTGTAATACTCTATTCTCTTTCGCATTTTCATATTCTTCTTCTGAAGACATTTTTATTTGAAAAGCTTTATTATCATAGTCTAAATTTACTATTAAATAAATCTGTGTTTGAATATTTTCTATCCTAAGATTTCCATATACAAACACTGTAATGTTATATACCCTATCTATTGAATACATTTGAATTGTATGAAAAATAGGTCTTGAATTGTAACTTTGTATTGGTATGATATTTTGTTGTGATATTTCTTTAATAGCTTGTATATCTCCTAAATATATTTTTTGAAAATACTCATTAATACAATTTTCTACATTATAAAATGTTGTAGCATTTGTAACCTCTTCTACATCTCCATATATTAAATCTTCAGCATCATGATTATGATTATCTCCATTTATATTTAGTAATATAACTATTACACTCATAGCTGATATCATAATTATTATAAATAGTAATATCAATATCTTTTCTATTTTTTTCAAGCTTTCTTCTCCCCCCTTTTATTTAGTATTTTAATGTCCTGTAAGAGAAAAATGCATATAATCCTTACTTGACTTCCAAGTTCCTCCCCAAGTCCAACCTCTTTTATTAAACGCTCTTACTACTGGTCCATTTGGTGTTATTGAATATGGATCTTCTCCTGGTTTCCAAAAAGAACCTGCTATAATTTGTCCATTTTTTATCATGTAATTTTCTCTTGGATTTATATCTATTGCTACTCCATATGAATGATGTGACCTACTCTTACTATTTCCTGCTGCTCCTCTCCATGAATATCCTCCTATAGAATATGCAACAAATCCAGAAGTTTGTATTTCTGAAAAAATATTTTTTACATCTCCTGCAACACTTCTATGAACTGTAATTGATTTGCTTCCTGTTCCACCACTCTTTGTATTAACTGGAACCTCTATTGTAACTAAATACTTTTGCATCTCTGCTTCAGTTTTAGGTATTCCATCTGGGAATAGCGAATTTAAATCGTTTCCTCCTGTATATGGTCCTTGATTCTCTATGTCTTCTTCATTGTTTATATCTATTTTAATACCTGCTGCTTTATAAAATCTCTCAATTTGGGCTAAAGTATCTTCTACCCATTTATCTGCTTGTTGAGGATGATCTGTTGTATTTGGACAATATATTGGTCCTATAGTTCTAACTGTATATCTTCCTTGTTGGTAATAATATTTTCCCAATGCTATCAATTTTCCAAAATCATCTATTGATTCTGCTGCTGAACCATATCTTCTCCAACTTGTACCTGTTCCTCTTATGTTAAACCAATTATTATGTCCATTTACTGCATTTCCAGCTCTTCCAGCACTTGTTTCTGTTATAGAAACTGATGCTGCAAATATAGCATTTACCTTATATTTATTTTGCATGTCTAAAAATGCTTCTGCTTCTTCTATTAATCTCTCATTACCTGAATATCCTCCTTGAAATGCTTTCATCAATTGTTGCACATCTGTTATAAATAAACTTTCATCATGCACATCGAAGTCTCCATTAAATGTAGTCCCAACAAACTCTGCTGGATTAAATATATTAATATCTATTTGACCTGCATCAATCCCTATACCATTATCGTCTTCTAAACCACTTGGAACTTCTACACGATCTTCATATAGCTTAACTAAATATCTCATTAAAATAGCTTGATATTGTGTTGATTCATCTTTTTCCAAAAATGTATAAAACATCTGTTTTGCACTTTTAAAATTAGGAAGAGGTGATGCATATGTACAATTTTGTGGTATTCTTTCTTCATTCAAAATATTTGACTTTATAATTTCTTCATTACTTTGCTTACTTTGCTCTCTATGATCTGGTAATGGATACTCTACAACATCCACTGCATCTTTATCATAACGTAAATTTTTATTATATCTCTTGGTACCATTTCTCCACAATCTTAAAAATTCATCTGCCTTTATTGCTGTTTCTGTATGTTGTGAAATCCATTCGTAATTTTGGACTGTTGTTTTTATATTTCGCTTTTTATTAATTTGCCAACTTCCCTCTTCTTCTGGAGGAGAGTCTGAACCTAATTCTTGTAGTTCTTCAGTTATATTATCTGGCATCTGTATACATTCATATTCAGTATTCTGGTCTATTAGCCAACTTCTCACATATGTTACATTTGCTTTTATTTTTTCTTCTTGTATAACAGTTTCTGTTACATTTTCTATATCTGTTGGTCCTAATGGTTCTGAAATTGTATATCCTCCTGTAGCTTGTCCAGTTAATGGATCTATTACATCTCTTTTTTCTTTACGATATTCTTCTGCTGTATATGTATCTATTATTGTTGTTTTAGTTACAGTATCAAATATTGTTAGATCTATTCTACTATTTTCATCTAATAATTCAACTACTTTCATAACATATTCTGCATTAGCTGTAATAGATTGAAGTATAGTTATAAAATTTGCTGGCATAGCATATTGTAAAATCATTGTTTTATATGGTATTGCCACCTCTTCTACTTCATAATCTTGCAATTCATTATTTACCATTGTAGTATTTACTTGATATACGCAAACATTCCATTGTTCATCTAATGAATAATAATTTTTAATTTCATTTGTAGGATTTTCCTTCATTTTCTGAAATTCTTCATATCTTATATATTGTAATTCTTTTGCAGTATTGATATCTGTTCCTGAAACTCTTTTAATCTTTATAATTCCCTTTTGTGGGCTTCCTTTTATATCTGGCAATATTGTTTCTAAAGCTTTTTCATAAAAGTACAACAAATATTTCTTAGTTAAATTTTCGTTTCCTAACTTTAGTTCATTAAGTCTAATTTGTCCATCTTCTAAAGCTTTATCAAGATCTTCTAAAAATAATAATTTATTGAAATGTATTCCATCATCTTCTATTGTACAATATTCATGTTCAACTTTTAATGCCATTTGATTATTGACATCTGTAAAATAATCTATAATTTTGTAAAAGAAAGACCCTAATAAAACAACTCCTATTATTATAACTATAAGTGGAATAGTGTTAATAAAACTTGCTATGACTGTTACTGCTTCTTTTATATTTTTTACTACCTTTACTGTATCTTTTGCTGTATCTTTTGTTTTTCTCGCAATGTCTTTAACCGACTCATCTTTTTCTTCTTTGTTTTGTTCGTCCATATTCCACCCCCTTTTCTAGCATTTTTTAAATTTGTATACTAATATTAGTTCTATCTTTATATTCACTTTTATCTTTTAATATTTTATATGAATTATAATCATTTATAATATCTGTAAATTCTAATGATTTATCCTGTATTTTGGGATTGTATACTTTATTTATTCTTATACTTATATTTTTTGAAAATCCTCCTGCTGTAACTACTAGTCCACTTTCTACATTTTCATACATAAATGCTCTATATTTTCCTTCATTTTCCCCTAATATATATACAGAATCTGTATCTTGTCTACTATCTACTAAAATATCCTTGTCAGTTAAGTTTTTTATATTTATATTGTATACTGTGTAATCCTTATACAAATCTCTATTTTTTATTGTAAATATAATTCCTTGTTCTTCTTTTTCTTTATTTACTTCTTCCCTAGCAATATAACTATTAATATTTAATTCATATTTATTGTTCTTATTTTCTATTGTAATATAATCCTCTACTACATTTCCATTATCTCTAGCTCCAGTTTGTATAATATCATCTAATATCTTTATTTTATATGTATATCTATTATTGGTTGATATCCAGCTCTCTAAATTGTATATTCTCTTTTGTGTAAAAACCTTATCTATATAATTATTTTTAAAATACTCTATTGTAGGATACAGCCTTTCTTTGCAACTATTAGATAACATACTATATGCTTGCTCATAATCTTTTTCATTACACTTTTCTATAAATTTGTCTATTATATTATTATTATCCTTTTGTAATTTTTTTGATATATCCTCTCCCATTACCATTGTTTGCTCTGGTTTATATATACTATTTATTATATTTTCTTCAGTATGTATATTCTTTCTATTATTTGCTATCTTTCCATTTAATGTCTGAATAATAAATATTAAGAGAATAACTCCAATTATAATCCCTAGTATTTTAAAACTATTCTTAGATAAATATCTTCTTAAGTTACTATTTCTTATAATCATGGTTATCCTCTCCTCTACTAATCTATATCTCTATATGCTCTTATAGATTCCATAACTCTTGCTGCTTGAGTTTGTGCTTGTTTTGAATTTCCACCAAGTAAATTTGCAATTCTATTTTGTTCAGCATCATATACTTTCTGATCTGTAAATGCTTTAGTTTCAATCTTTTTACTCATTTGTATTGTATTTTGAATTTCTTCCCTTGTATATGCTCCTTTAACTTTTTTCTCTAATTTTAATCCTTTTCTTATTTCTGATTCATCTGTAATTCCAGCTTTTCTATATGACCTATATGCTTCTTTAATTTTTCTTTTTTCTTCTTTTGATTCCCCACCATAGTAAATTTCCATATGATTTTTAAATTCTTTTGATTTAAAATACTCATTATCTGCTTTTTGATTTACAGCTGTCCTTACATCTCCATATTTTCCTTCTGCATATGATTCTCTTAAGTTTTTTGGTTCAAATATTTTTCCTGCTGTTGCTTCAAATGCTCTTCCTCCAATACTTGCTCCTGCTAAAGCAGCTCCTGTTGCCAATTGAACAGCTTTATCCCCATCACCAGATGTCATTGCTGTTCCAAGTGCTACTGCTCCTGCTCCTGCTGCTAAAGCTCCCCTTGCTGCTAATTTAGCTGTTCCTCTCATTGCTTTATATCCTAATGTCGGTGCTGACTTCCACATTCCATTTATACTTCTATTAGCACCTCTTATTGCTGATTTTCCAACTGATTTTACTCCACCTATTAAGTTTCTGTGCCCATCTTTTGTAAAAGCTGTATGTGCTATTGACTTCACTCCTCTACCTATTTTTCCTTTAGCTCCTCTTATATCATCTCCCATTACTCTCCAAAATGGTGTATCTGGGTCATATGCTGAATTTCCTTTTTTCCACTCCTCTTGTTGTTCTTGTGATACTTTTGCTACCCTTTCTATAGGAGTCTCTGGAGAAGTCTTTGGTATTTGATTACTTCTCTGCTGATTTAATCTATCTGGTAAAATTATTCCTGAGTCAGTCACATTTTTGCCTGAATATCCTCCAAAAAGTTGTTCATCATTAGTATTATCTACAAACTGATTGTAATTTCTTCCTCCCCCTTCATCCTGTGACATACTTGGTGAATGATTTCCTTTAGGTTGCCCTTCTTCACTTGATTTTAATGCTTCAACTTCTTCTAATACTGGTTCTTCCTTCATAGCTCCCATACTATCCTTAAACCCTTTTAGACCTTTATTACCATTTTCATCTGCTCCCACTCTTTGTCCTGTTGTACTATCTTTTGTTCTTATTTTATTATTCTTTCCGACTCCCTTACTAGCTGATGCTATATGTTTTACTGCATTGGCTGCTATTGCTCCTCCTGCAACAGCTCCAAGACTTCCAATTGTTCCACCACTTGCTTTTTCAAATCCAAACATTTTCCTTAGTAGTTTTTCTGCAGGAGACATAAATGCTAGTGCTACAATAGCATATATAGGATTTTCTGCTGCAACTTGTATTGCTGATCCTACTAATACAATGTATATAAGTAAGTGAAATGGTTGTAATAACGCATTAAAACAGTATTCTTTTAACCACATATCAAAAGCTTGTGCTTTTCCATCTGAAACTTTATCTATTGGATATGTTAATGCTACTAATGGTGCTATCAGTGTAAGAAAAGCCATATTTACTACTCTTTTTACATATACCCATGTAAATTTTAGAGTATAAGTTATTAATGCTATATATAGAACTAAGTACAAAAATTTTGACATAGTATCACTATATTGTACACGAAATCTTATTAATCCAATCAAATTAGTAGTAAATGATGTTCCATCATCTACATTTACTCTTATTGCTCCTCCTTCTCCTGGTCTTATCATTGATGTTATAACTTCTGATGAAGTCAATGCTAAAGACATTATAAGATGTAAGAAAAATAATAAACATAGTGCTGTTAACCAATCCATAAACATTTTTTTATATTTTGCTTTATCTGCTGCTAAACTCGATATTACCATTCTAATTCCTATATATATTAATACAGACATTAAAGCTACTATTGCCAATGTTCTAATTGCTACATACCATGATGCAATAGTTGGTCTTAATTCTCTTGCTACATTAGTTCCTGTTCCTCCTTCTACAGAAGGATTCAAAAAATTAATATCCAATAAAGGTATTCTATTTGCAAATATTTCTTCTGGGCTATATTTTACAATAGGTACTTTATAGTCTCCTCTACCTAATCCCCATATTCCTCCATCTAATTCTTCTTTATTTTCAGTAGTTTCATATTGAGTATTTCCATCTTGTAATCCCTGTTCTGGTTTTACCATAAAAGTTGATTTCCAATCTGCACCAAGCATAAACGCTTGTACACCATTGTAAATAGAATCTACTATAGTTGTTGTTAAGAAAAACACAGGATCTAACAACACTCCTCCAATCCCATCTGCTTGTACTGGTTTAGGAGCTGAAAAATTAAATAACATTACCACTAGTATCACTATTATTATCTTATGTACTTTACTTTTATTTGCAAAAATTTTCATATATACTCCTTCCTATCCTAATGCTTTCTCTTGGGTTTTATTAACTAATTTATTTAAATTTGTCTCCACGAACTCAAACTCTTTAGCTGTTGGTACTATTTGTAATATTGCTGTATCTTGCCCAACTTTCAATAACCCCTCCCCTTTTAAACAAGTTACTAAAAAATTGGCTTCCCCTTCTGAAAGTTTAAATACTTCTTTCAAATAGGCAATTTCCGATTTATCCTGTGCCAAAAATAATTTTGTATCTGATGATGTTAATACTGCTTGTGCTTCTGGTTTTTCATAAAAATCTTGAAATCTTTGAGAAATTATTGCGAGTGATACATTTCTTTTTCTTGCACGCCTTGCCATAGTATTTAAAAAATCTACTGCTTCTGGATATGGCAACAACATCCAAGCTTCATCCACTAATACTCTTTTCTTATTCGCTCTTGTTCTATCTTCACTATTCTTTTTTACATATTTTTCCCAAATCCATGATAATAGGATTTGTTGTGCAAGTGGTCTTGCAAATCTTTCTTCTAATTGTGATATATCTAAGTTTATAAATGGTGCTCCATCCAATAGTTCAAATGTAGATTGTCCATCAAAATATGCCATTTGCCCATCATATTCTCTAATATATTGCTTCATAACTTTTAATAGGTAACTATAATGAAATTTGTAATCTGTGTTGTCATTTTCTACAGCTTTTCTTTTAATTCTTTTATACCAACTTCCTATAGTTGGCATTAGCTTTTTTCTTCTTGCAAGCATATTACCTGTTCCTTTATTTTCAAATGCTTGGTATAAGCTTGCAGGATCTGAAGTTATCTTATTTCCCGCATATTCTTCTGCTACTGATTCTGCTATAATTTGTTTTGTAAGCTCATTTACTTCTGTACTTCTTGTACTTCCTCTTGCCATTGTAAGTAGTGCTTGTGTAACATCTTCTACTTTATTTTCTATATTTAAAACTACTCTTTCTTTACCTGTTATTTCATCTTTTATTATTTCTGGCTCTATATCAAATAGGTTTATTATTGTTTTAGAATTTGGACTAAGTACTACATTAATTCCTCCTAAAGATTCTGCAACTATAGAGTACTCTCCTTCTGCATCAAGTGCCAAACTCTCTATCCCCATAAGAACATATGATCTTGATATTAAAGTTTTCATTGTAACAGATTTTCCTGCTCCAGATTTTGCAAATATAACCATATTATAATTTGTTAATGATGAATGAAAATTGTCAAATAATATTGGTACCCCTGTTTGTTTATTAAATCCTATTGGTACTCCTGTTGGGTGCCCAACTTCTGATGTTGTAAATGGAAAAATGGTTCCCATTGAACGTCTATCAAATGTATGTATTTTTTTTATTTTATTATCCATTAATGGTAAATTTGATCTAAAAGCTTCTTCTTGTATTCCCCATGCACTTTTAATATTTACTAGGGATTTAGACATTTCAGTTGATAGTAGCTTAGTAAGTTTATCTAAATCTTCCATATTATATGCAAATAATGTTGAAACAATTGAAGCCTCAAATAATTTATTGAATCCTGCAGCAATTTCATCTCTTAATTGTTCTGCTTCATATCTTTTTTGTCCTACTGTACTTTGTCTATTTATATTTCCTCTATCTGCTGCAACAATTCTTTCTGTCTCTAACTGGTTGATTACTTTATTTAACTCATTTTGTGATTTTGCCTCTGATACTGGATTTATATATATTGATGTATTAACATCCCCAAATAAGTATAAATCTCTAAATAACTCTGGGAATATCGCCATTCTTGGAAGTGCTGATACAAAAAAACTTCTTGCATATCTTTTTGTATTAGAAATTATTTCTAAATGATCTATATCTGAGGCATCTATTCCTGATGGTGCTATCAATTCTTTTATTGTTTTTTGTCTTAATATACTATAATCTTCTTGATTATTATTTGTTACTTGTTGATTTTTTTCTTCTAGTTTTCTTTTCTTCCCCCACATCTTCTTTGCCTCCTTCTGTTTGCTTTTCTTCTTTACGTGTAATTTTTTTTGCTTTTTGTTGCTTTTTTATCTCTTTTGCTATCTTTTGGTGTAATTCCTCTTTTTGTTTCTCTTTCTTTTTTTCTTCATCTTCTTCAATTAATTCTTTTGCTACTTTTGCTGTATCTTTTCCTATATATCTTTCATTTTGTTTTAATATAATTTGTGCTCTTTGTTTTACTAATTCTTCAAAAGACATCTCCATTTGATCCATCTTTTGTTCTTTTACCGATCTTGCTGCAATTATTTTTTCATTTGCTAATTCTAATGCCTTTTTATCTATTTCCTCGTCTAACACCTTCATCTTCTTATCTAATATATCTGGTGCTGTTGTGTATAGCTCATCATATCCTGCTCTTATTGCTTTCTCTACAGTATATGTTTCTGACTCATCACGATTATATGCTACATATAGTAACTCAATTAATTCATTTGATTTCAATATTCTTGCACTAACTTCACACCCTGCAAGTGTTCTTATTAAAGCCTGCGCTTTTGTATATAACTCTGAAAAAGCAATACTTTTTATTTCTTCTTTGTCAAATGCACTATTCCCTATTTCTTCTGAATAGTATGGTATTATTATATAGTACTTTTGATTTAATACATTTTTATTTAAACTCATTCTTTGTGTATTTTCTATTATATCTTTTCCATATTCATATAAATTCATTTGCTTTGTAACTTCATAAAATTCTTTTTGTAATTCTTCTTTTGTATATTCTCCTGACTGAAGTTTTGTTAAATAATCTTTTTTCTTTTTTTCTAATACAATTTCTATTTCATCAACTTTTTTTCTATATGCCTCTATACTTCCAGATAAATTTACTGTTCTTGTCTGAATATATATTTGTATTGGATGTCTTAATGTGTTTAAGAATTGCAAAAAACCTTCTTCAACAGACATTTTTTCTGTGCTAGACATTAAATCATAATTTACTCCTTGGCATTCTATTACCATAATATATCTTTTTCCGTTTTTTTGTACTATCAGATTATCTTGTACTTTATCAAATTCCATAAATTTAAAAATTGATTCCTTTGAATATTCTTTTGCAATTTTTTTTGCATCACTGTTAGTATTTTTTTTAGATTGTTCATCATTTAAGTTTTTTTGTTTTTTTGTTTTGTACTTAATATATATATATATAAGTGCTATAGCAATCAACGCAACTATCATACAAACTAGTACTACTAATAAGACCTTTGTTAACTCATCTGGATTTAATCCATTATTCATCTTTTGTTACCTCCTTTTTATCATAAATATATATTCTGTTCTTTTTTTGTTTAAATTTTATAGCTCTTAGTATTATATCATCTATATTTTCACCGCCAGTTTTTTTTGTAAACTCAAAGGCTCCTGTGTCTGGCATTTTAAAAGTTCCAATACAAAATCCTATCAATGCAAAAATTATAACAAAAATAATTCCTATAATTCCTATATTCATAGCTGCAAACATCAAATAAAATATTGCTCCTATTGCTCCTCCTATTGTAGTATATATTATAGATTTTCCAGTAAAAATAAATAAAATTCTTCCTTCATCTTTTACATTTCTAGGTATATTATATGGTCCCATAATTTGCCTCCTTTATCTTTCAATAATAGCTATTATTATTATAGCAAAAAAACTCAGAAATTGTAAGATTTTAATCTAAAAAAGTAGATTTTTAATATGTTTGTAATAAAGTAGTCACAAAGAAAAAGCGAGAATATATTACATAATTTAATTATGTAATATATTCTCGCTTTTCTTTTTAATATTTTATATTTAGCTATTAGTATTTAGTCCATTTGCAAAGTTGTAAACAATATTCACAACTGTAGTTGCTGCAAATATTAAAATTGCTCCAATTATGTATGGTATCATAGACTTTTTGTATTCAGCTTTTTCTTCTGCACTTCCCATTAAGTATTTTACACCAAGTACTAATAAAATAACTACTGCTACCACTACCCCTACAGTTTGAACAATAGAAACTATTTGTTTTCCTATGTTTGTTAATCCAGTTACTGCATCTGGATTTGCTGTTCCTCCAATTAATTGTGATGGTTGTATTTGTGCAGCAAATATATTAGTTCCTAAAATTAAAACTATTAGTAATACATTTAATGCTACAATTATTTTGTTTGTTTTTTTCATTTAATAAACCCTCCTATTTTTTATTTAACTGTTATTATTTCCTCCATTTTATTGAGAAATATTAAAAACTATTTTTAAATTATTATGTATTATATATATTATAACCTATAATTTATTTTTTTTCAACTATTATTTATTCCATTTGCAAAATCATATACAATTTGTAATATTGTTGTAATTGCAAATGTCATAAATACACCTATTATATAGGGTATCATTGTCTCTTTAAAGTTTGCCTTGCTTTCTATTCCTCCATACATATATCTAATCCCCGTAAATATTAATGTCGCTACTGCTATGACTACTGCTATTAGCTGTATTACATTTAATATTGTTTTTCCAATCTCTATTAATTTACTGTTTTCTCCTTGTACTTTAGGTTTATAGAAGTCTGCTTGTTCTATAGGGTCTGTAATTCCTGATGCAAAAATTATGTTTGTAAATACTAAAGAAATTGCTATGCCAATAACTATAAATTTTATTACCTTTTTCATATTTTATTACCTCCTTTCTTAAGGTAAAATATGCTTTTATTTATTATTTCTTTATTGTAATCCTGACATTAGATTAATTATTATTGCCCATATTGCATATGCTGAAAAGATAACAAAACATCCAGCAAAATATGGTATTAAAGCTTGTTTTAGTTGTGCTCTATCTTCTGCACTTGCTACCATAAATTTTATTCCTAAATAAGCTCCTATTGCTGTTACTATTACTATACCTATTGCTAATACTATATTGTATATTGTTTGAGATGCATCTGTTAAATTTTCAGAAACTAAAGTTGTTGTTCCATTCTTCCCTTGTTGTATAAATGCATTCCCTTCATTTATTATTTCATCTACTGTATGTTGAGTTGCCCCTATAGATGTTCCTAACTCTGCTTGGATTGGTTCTTTTTCTTCTTCAACCTCTCCTTCATTTCCTCCTGTAGTAATGTCTGTTGCTTCTTCATTTTCTTCTCTATTATTGGTATTTCCCACTGAATTCTCTATACTTCCTGATAATTCTTGATCCTCTTTAACTGGTTCCATTTTACTTAAATATTCACATCTTTGCTTTATTTTTTCTCTACTATTACGTATATTAGTAGGTATATTCCCTGTTCCTAAATTTGCTCTAGATAAAAAATATTGGCATACTTCTGCATATTGTTTTATTTTATTTGCCTCCCATTTCTTTAAATCTTCTTCACTAATAGGATCTATAATTTCTTGTGCTCTATATATTATCCAATCTTTACCTTGAGAACTATCTGTAACACTATCTATTTTATCTTTATTTACTCTATTACTTGAAAAGTCATAATATTTTTCCCACGAACTTGCTGTATATTGAACTGAATATATGTTATTATTACATGTTATACATAAACACAAAATTATTATAATTAATAATTTCATTACAATATTTTTCATTTTTATCACATCCTCTTATTGATTCATCTATCTTTATTTTATCATATAATTTTAATTATGTATATAAAAAAGCTTATTTTTCATTTTTATTTGATAATGTTTTTAATATTTTATAAAATTTTGCTTTTATGAAGATAATTTAAAAAAATAGCAAAAACTTTATTTCTAACAATTTGTTTTTGCTATTTTTTATGTTTTTTATAATATTTATCTATTAATTCATCTAATTCCACACTTATTTTATATATAATATTATAATCTTCACCATTCTCTATACTTTTATTTAATTCATCTCTTTTTTTACAAATGTCATCATTTATCATAAATTTCCTCCTTGTATAGTCCTTTTTCTCTATCTGTATTTTAAAAATACCATATTTTTACAGAGTGGTCAATAAAAAAACACGATTTTTGCTATAAATCGTGCGACTTTTTAGTTGTTTTTTTTGTATCTATTGGGTTTATTTCTTTTATTTCGAGCTTTTTTGTCAAGATTATACAAAATATTGTACATAATATTATAGACAAAATTTGTGATATTCTAAGATTATAAAACATTAAACTATCAATTCTTAATCCTTCTATAATTGTTCTTACAAATGTATATAAAATTATATATATATACGTTACCTCTCCGCTAAATCTCCTATTTTTAGACTTTTTGATTAGTATAAAAAATATTATAAGTGTCGCTATTGACTCATATAAAAACGTTGGATGTACATACTCTATTGCATCTCTTACTTGTACTCCCATTTTCCATGCTACATCTGTATTTATTCCATAAGCTTCTACATTTATAAAATTCCCCCATCTTCCAATACTCTGTCCTAATGGTATTGCTAAAACTATGTAATCTAACATATCTAATAACTTTATATTTTTTACCTTACAATATATATGTACTACAATTATCCCCCCTATTAACGCCCCATATATTGCTAGTCCTCCGTCTTTTATATTTATTATTTGTCTTAAACTTGTGTAATTTTGTATATTAAATATAACATAATATATTCTTGCACTTATAAAAGATATTGGTATTAATATAATACTTAGATCTAATAAATCCTCATATTTTATATTATATTGTCCATCTTTCTTTCTATATATTAAAAGTGCTAGCACTATACTAAAAACTATTAATATTGCATACCAGTACACATCTATTCCAAATATTGTAAATGCTATTTTATTTATATTTAATTCTAAATTTAATATTGGAAATGTTATTTTATTCATCTCTATCCTCTTTCCTATTCAAATTACATTATATTTTACTTAAAACTAAGATAAAAATTATCTTAGTTTTATTTTCCTTTTACAATAGATACTACCATTTGTCTTAAGTTAAAAGTATCCTTTAAAATTTGATTTGTATATTCTAAAGTCACCTCATCATATTGCTCTAAATATTCAAAACTATTTATTTCTTTAAAACTATCTGCTAAAAACATTCTTGCTATTGTACCTACATCATTATATTGCATTATATAGTCTCCATATATTTTTTTCTTTATTCTATTAAAATGTTGTTGTTCTAATCCATTTTGTTGATATTTTTGTATAGTATTTTTTAGCTCATTTACTACTTCTTTTGGTTCTTTTGCTTGTCCTATTATCAAAACATGCGCATATTGATTTGAAAATTCATAGTCTAAGTCTGGTTGTGACATTATATTTCCTTGTTCATATAACTTCTTATATGTCTCTGAACTTTTTCCAAGTAACATATATAGTATTATTTGTACTGCTATATATTTCTTTACTTTTTCCTTACTATTTATTGGTTTATCCTTAAAACCTATTATATATAATGGATTATTTACCTCCATTTTTAATATTTTTTCTTGTGAAACTACTTGTTCTTGTTCTTGCTTATATATTCTTTTTATCTCTTGTTTCTCATCATTTTTTGTAATTCTTTTTTTTATTTCCTCTAATAATTTATCTTGTTCAAAATCACCACATGCAACCAATGTCATATTTGATAGATTATAGAAGGTATTATATGCTTTGTATAAAATTTCCTTATTTATGCTATTTATACTTTCTACTGTTCCTGCTATATCTATATTTATAGGATTATCTTTATACATTAGTTTTAATACATTCATATATACTTGCCAATTAGGATCATCATCATACATATTTATTTCTTGTGCTATTATTCCTTTTTCTTTTTCTACATTTTCATCTGTAAAATATGGATTTTGCACATAATTCATCAATTCATCTAATGCTTCATAAAAATTATCTGTTGCTTCAAATAAGTATGCTGTATGATCATTTGTTGTATACGCATTTGCATCTACTCCTAATGCAGATAATATATCTAAACTATTAGTTCCATTTTTTTGTTCAAATAATTTATGTTCTAAAAAGTGAGCCACTCCATCTGGTATCTTAGTAGCTACTTTTTCCCCTGTTGGTATAAACTCGTTATCTATTGAACCAAAGTTTGTCCCCCATATTATATATTTTTTTGAAATATCTTTTTTGGGTATTATTATAACATTTAAACCATTTTCTAACTTTTGTTTATAAATCTTTTCTTTCACTTTTTGGTTTTGTATTTCTTGCATTTCTCTTTTCCTTTACTTTTTATTTAGGTTTTTACAAGTTACCTATAAACTCTTTTATCTATTAATCCTTTAAAAAATATATTGTATTTATTGCAACATCTTGTGCAAGTTTAACTATTTGTTCTTTTGTAATGGAGTTTATTTTATCTATATATTCTTCAAATGAAATTTTTGTATTTGCTAATTCTTGTCCAAAATAATATGTTATTTCTGTATCCTGCTCATCTGGTATAAATTTTATTGTTGATATTATTGTGGTTTTCGCATTTTCCAATTCTTCTTCTGAAAATTCACCTTTTTGAATATCTTGTAATTGTTGTTTAATTATTTGTAAAGCTTTTTGGTAATTTTTTATTTCTATTCCACAACGAATAAATATATTGTCTTTTTGTTTTATATAATTTGAACCTGCAGTATAAGCAAGGCTTGCTTTTTCCCTAACATTTTGAAATAATTTTGAACTCGCTCCTCCTCCTAAAATAGCATTATATACAAGTGCTACATATTTTTCTTCTAAATCCTTGGTTTGTACTTCTAGTCCTAATACTAACTTCCCTTGTGTTATTTGCATTGATTCTGTCACTTCATTTATATTTTCCTTACTTTCTGGTCTTTGTCCACTTGATATATATTGTGGTTTTCTATCATCTAATTTTCTTATTTGATTATTTTGTTTTATAATATCCTCTACTTGCTTAATTTCTACTTTTCCTGATATAAATATATCTATTTTACTTTCTGATATAAGTGTTTTATAAGTATTATATAGTTTTTCTTCATCAATTGCTTCTAAATCTTCTGCATATCCAAATTTATATAATCCATATGGTTTATTTTTATACATTTCCTCTATACATCTATTTAATGAATATACTGCTTTATTATCTATTTTTCCTTCTATTATTTGCCTCAAATTTTCTTTTTCTGTATCTAAATAAATTTTATCAAATTTTTCATTTTCTATTTTAGGATTAAATACTATATCTATTAATGTTTCTATTGAAGCTTTTAATATCGTTTCATTATCTGGTAAATAAGTATCATTTATTGTTTCTAAATAAAATTTAATTACATGATTATCTCCTATTTTTTCTATTCCACAATCAAATGACGCTCCATACATTTCCTCTAGATATTTACTTATCTCTTCTTGTGTTTTTAAATTATTGCTTCCTCTTCTTAATATTGTTGGTATTAATGCATTTTTTGTTACTGTTTGTCTAGATAATGGTGTGGTTATAAATATAGATAATAGATTTGTTTTAAATTTATTAGTTGGTATTATGTGAAGGTTTATTCCTTCTTTTATATTTATTTTATTGTAATTCATACTCTCTCCCTTCTTTTATTTATATGTTTATAGTATAATATATTTTGGTAATTTTATACAATACATTACAATATTATTTTATATCCTATTATATTATTGAACATTTTTTTACAAAAAAATACAAGACTACAATATAATGTAATCTTATATTTTTATCTAATTAGTCTAGTAATTCTTTTACTACTTGATTTATTACTTTCCCCTCTGCTGACACACCCATTTCTTCCTTTGCTTGTTTCATAACTTTTCCCATATCCTTTATTGATGTAGCTCCTACTTTTTGTATTACTTGTTTTACTATGTCTTCTATTTCTTGTTTTGTTAATTGTTTTGGTAAATATTTAGATAGTATTTCTATCTCTTTTTCTATCTGTTCTACTATATCTTGTCTTCCTCCTTTTTGATAGTCTGATATTGAATCTTTTCTCTTTTTTACTTCTTTTGCTATTATTTCTATAATTTGATTATCCTGCAATGTAATTGACTTATCCTTCTCTACTTGTAATATTGCTGCTCTTACCATTTGTATAGCGTTCTTTTTAATATCATCCTTTTCCTTCATGGCATTTTTTAAGTCCCCTAACAACTCATCTTTTAACATTTTATTTCCTCCTTACATAAAATATTTAAAAAGAGTGTCTTTTAATCTAGAACACTCTCTTTTCTTATTAAAATTTTCTTTTTCTTGCTGCCTCTGATTTTTTCTTTCTTTTTACACTAGGCTTTTCATAGTGCTCTCTCTTACGCACCTCTTGTAAAACTCCATTTCTCGCGCATTGTCTTTTAAATCTTTTTAATGCATCTTCTATATTTCCATTATTAACTTTTACTTCTGACATGATATTCCCCTCCTTCCAGTGTTTAACACAGCTTGTGGAATTTGTTTGGAGATGTATTTACTATTTTGTATAAACTTTTCCTAATTTCTAATACGTTTTTTATTATATATTAGTTTTTAGCATATTGTCAATACATATATAAAATTTTGACAGGTAGAAGTGTGTAGTTATTTCTTATATTTAATAAATATTTTTATTTTATTCTACTTTTAATATTTCACCTAATGGTTTTGCTTCATTTATTCTTCTTATTGATTCTGCAAATAATGGAGCTATTGATAATACTTTTATTTTATCAATTTGTTTTTCTTCTGGTAATGGTATTGTATTTGTTATTACTAATTCTTTTATTGGTGAATTTTGTATTCTTTCTATTGCTGGCCCTGATAACACTCCATGTGTACATCCTGCATATATTGCTTTTGCTCCAAATTTTTCTAATATTCTTGCTGTTTCTATCATTGAACCTGCTGTATCTATTTCATCATCAAATATTATGGCATTTTGATTTTTTACATTTCCTATTACTGTAGTAGCTAATGCTGTATCATCATTTGCTTCTCTTCTTTTATCTATAAGTGCTATTGGACAGTTAAAGTATTCTGAATACTTATAGGCTTTTTTTGAACTCCCTGCATCTGTTGCTACAATTACCATGTCTTCTAAATTCTTTTCTTTAAAATATGCTTGTAATAGATTTTGAGCAGATAGTCTATCACAATTTATATTAAAATATGCTTGTATTGCTGGATTATGTAGATCACAAGTTATAACCCTATTTGCTCCTGATGCTTCTAATAATGAAGCCATTAGTTTGGCTGTTACTGGTATCCTTGGTTGATCCTTTTTATCTGATCTTGAATATATATAGTATGGCAAAACTACATTTATACATTTTGCTGATGCTCTTTTTATAGCATCTATGGTTATTAATAATTCCATTACTCTTTCATTTACTGGTGGTTGTGTTGTTTGTATAATGTATACATCTTGGTCTCTAACAGTTTCTAATATTTGAACAAAATTATTATCATTTGTAAATTTCATAGAATTAATTTTTCCCATTGGCAATTCCAAACAATCACATATCTCCTTTGTAAATTTCTCAGCTGATTTACATGCAAAAATTTTAATATTTTCCATAATTTGACGAACTCCTTTTACTTTTTCTTTTTTATTATAATATTTTTTCTTTTTTTTGTATATATTTTTTTCCTTTTTTGTAAAATTAAAATTTATAATTTTCTCTTTTAAATTTATCAAATTTTATTTAATATTACTTGATTATCATAAAAATTTATATCTTTTCTTCTATATATTGATAAAATAATTGCTATATTTATTATATTTACTATGAAATAAGCTCCTCCATATGTTACAAATGGTAAATTTATATTTATTTGTATTCCTAGATTAATATTCATAAGTATATTAGCTACTGATTGTATAATATATAATGAACTTAATCCTATTATTAAAAATTTTCCATATATTTCTTTAAGTCTTTTAGCATTATAAATAAGCTTTATTGAGGTTAATATTATTGTACATACTAATAATCCTGAAACAATTATTCCTGTTTTTTCAATTAAATATATAAATGTATAATTTCCTTCACTATTTATAATAATTTCGTCTTCATGAGCTATTTGTGTATTTGCTACCCCTATAAATTGTGCATTTTCTATTACCTCTTTTTGTAATATACCTATATATCCAGCTCCTTGTGGATCAATTTCAGGTTTGAATGATGAAATAATTCTTTTAAATCTAAAAGGGCTCATAAATAATTCAAATAATATTATTAATATAAAAATAGCAAGACTTCCATACATTATTATCAAATTTCTTTTTTGATTTTTACTAGCTTGTAATATTTTAAATGTACTAATAACTAAATAAATAATTGATAATATTATTGCATTTGAAATTAGTTCTGATTTTATTATAAGTATTATTGAAAGCATGCTACATAACATTATTTTTATTAAATCTTTATTTATTGATATCGTTTTCCTTATTAATTTTAAATTTACAAATATTTTATTATTTTCATTATAACTGCTTATAAATCCAACAAAAGCTATTGTGTACAATTGTAGCGTAAGTATTGAAGGTATAAATGACATATTAGATATTCTAATATGCTTAATTCCATTTATTGTAAACATAGGAAAAATCATTATTATTGATGATATTATGTATGTTATAATATCATATTTCTTTATTCTTCTATAATCAAAAAAATATATTCCTATACTTATAAAACTACCTAATATTATGTATATAATATTATTTTTTATGTAGTTATAATTTACATTAGTTTTTAAAATAGCTACTAATAAACCATATCCTATTAGAATTACTATTAGTATTAATAGTTTCCAATCTAACTTAGGTTTATGTATTTTATTCAATCTTTTCCCTATAACTTCTGCCTTCCCCATTTGTAAAACTACTTTCTGCTCTGCTTGCTTTTCTTGTATTCCATTATTTATGTATTCTTGTTTCATTTCTTGCATATGCTCTTGTAATTCTTGTTTTATTTCTTCTCTTGCTGGTATATATTTTATTTGTTTACAAACTATTTTCAAAAAGTCTTTAATTTCCATATAAAATACCTCCCACTACTTCATTAATTCCACTGCTAAAAATTTTCCATTCTTCTTTTTTTTCATTTAATTGCTTTTTTCCTTCTTTTGTTATGGAATAATATTTTCTTTTCTTCCCAGCTACTGTATCCCAATAAGAAGAAATAAAGTTTTTAGCTTCTAAATTATGTAATATTGGATATAGTGTTCCTTCTTGAAACTCAAATATATTTTTAGATTTTTTACTTAGTTCTTTAATTATTTGATAACCATACATATTTTCATTCTCTAATAAACTTAATACTAATATATCAGTACTTCCTTTTAACAATTCTTTATTTATTTTCAAATTTTTTACCTCCCAATACCTTGTTATACTATACATAGTATAACAAGGTATTGGGTTTGTCAATATTTTAGTAAACAAAATTTATCCTATTAACTAAATAAACCTCAAACACAAACAAAAACTGTTTGTGTTTGAGGTTTATCATTTCCATTTTTTAATTTATTTATTTATTAAAAATTTCTGCAAATTCATCTCCATCTATTTTTTCTTTTTCTAATAATATTCCTGCTACTATATGAAGTTTATCTATATTTTCCTTTAATATTTCTTGTGCTCTATTATATGCTGTGTCTACTATTTTCTTGGTTTCTTCATCTATTATTGCTGCTGTTTCTTCTGAATATTCTTTACTTTGTGTAAAATCTCTTCCTAAAAATACTTCTTCTTGATTTGAACCAAGCATTAAAGTTCCTATTCTTTCGCTCATACCATATTTTGTTACCATACTTCTTGCTATTTGTGTTGCTCTTTCTATATCATTGCTTGCTCCTGTTGATACATCATCTAATATAAGTTTTTCTGCTACTCTTCCTCCAAGTAAAGATATTATTCTTTCTTCCATTTCTGTTTTTGACATAAATGATTTATCTTCTGTTGGTCTATACATTGTATAGCCACCAGCCATTCCTCTTGGAACTATTGATATTTGATGTACTACATCTTGTGTTGGTAAAAATCTACTTACTACTGCATGACCTGCTTCATGATATGCTACTAATTTGTTTTCTTTTTCACTTCTTACTCTTGTCTTCTTTTCTGGTCCCATTGTTACTTTTACCATTGCATCTTCTATTTCTTTCATTCCTATTTCTTGTATATCTCTTCTTGCTGCAAGTAATGCTGATTCATTTAGTACATTTTCTAAGTCTGCTCCTGAAAAACCTGATGTATTTTTTGCTATTGTTTTTAGATCTACATCTTCTGCTAATTTTTTCTTTTTAGCATGCACTTCTAGTATTTGTTCTCTAGCTTTTACATCTGGTGCTGATACTACTATTTGACGGTCAAATCTTCCTGGTCTTAATAAGGCTTTGTCTAATACATCTGGTCTATTAGTTGCTGCAAGTACTATTACGCCTTCATTAGTTCCAAAACCATCCATTTCAACAAGTAATTGGTTTAAAGTCTGTTCTCTTTCATCATGTCCTCCACCTAATCCTGCTCCTCTTTGACGTCCTACTGCATCTATTTCATCTATAAATATAATACATGGTGCTTTTTTCTTTGCTTCTTCAAATAAATCTCTTACTCTTGAAGCACCTACACCTACAAACATTTCCACAAAATCTGAACCACTTATTATAAAGAATGGAACCCCTGCTTCTCCTGCTACTGCTTTTGCAAGTAATGTTTTTCCTGTTCCTGGTTGACCAACAAGCAATACTCCTTTTGGTATTCTTGCTCCCATATCTGTGAATTTTCTTGGATTTTTTAAGAATTGTACTATTTCTTCTAATTCTTCTTTTTCTTCATCTACTCCTGCTACATCTTCAAATGTAACTTTATTTTTATCTTCTGTTCCCATTAGTCTTGCTTTACTTTTTCCAAAAGACATTGTTTTGTTTCCACCTTGTTGCCCATTCATTACAAAAAACCAGAATATTAAGAATATTATTAATAGTCCAAATGGTGTTAATAAAGATAATATTGTTACAAATATAGATTGGTCTTTTTGTGATAATGTTACAGTTCCAGTTCTTAATGGTTCTTCTATATATCTCATAAAACTTTCTAAGTTTGGTATATTAACTGATTTTTTTAGGTTACTATCTTTTAAAGTTACATTTGCTTTTTTTTCATCTGATAATAATTCTATTTCTTTTACTTCTGTTGATTCTATTTTATTTATTAATTCAGAATATGTCATTTTTGTGTTTGGATCATTCATAATTGATGTTAATAATACAATAAATATTACTCCTATTATTAGCCACATTGCTAATGTTTTTAATCCGCTCTTCAAATTGCTTGCCTCCTTATTTATAAAATCTTAATTTGTTTTTTATTGTAGTGAATATTACCACATCACTTTTTTATTTTCAATACTTTTTATATGTCTTTTTTGTGTCAAATCTTCACTCTGTATCAGTTTTTGTCTAGGGATTGTCTGTATTTGGTATAAAAAATATTTTTTTGTCCTTTACTAAAATTTTTACTTTTTTGTTTGGAGTTAGATATTTATTTCCTATATTGTTGCTACATAATTTTATTATATCTTGTATATGTATTTTTTCTATACCATTACTTGTTCCAAATAGTTTATTTATAGTATATAACACAATCCTATTTTTTATAACCAATTCTAATTGGTTAAATTTTTTCAAATTTATTATTATTTCTTTTTTAGTCTGCTTTTCTACTATTTCCGTATATGTTTTTAGTGTTTCCTTTTCTAGATATTCATTTTCTTTTTTTAAAATATCTGATAATCTATTTAATGTTTCTATTATATTAGGATTGAATTCTTTTTGTATATATGGTATTAATTGGTTTCTTATTTTATTTCTTGTATATATGTTTTCTTTATTTGTTTTATCTATACATGGTTTTAATTTTTTTTGTATGCAATATGTTTCTATTTCTTGCCTAGTACATTTTATTAATGGTCTTATATACTTTTCTTGTCTTATTTCTTCTATTCCTTTTAGTCCTGTTGTTCCACTTCCTCTTATTATGTTCATTAATACTGTTTCTGCATTATCATTTTTGTTGTGTGCTGTAGCTATTTTATTAGAATTTGTCTTTTTTAATACTTCTTCAAAAAATTCGTATCTTGCAATTCTTCCTGCTTCTTCTGTTCCTATCTTTTTTTGTTTTGCTTGTATTTTTATTGGTATTTCTTTTATATAACATTGTATATCACGTGCCTTGCAATAGTTTTTTACATATTCCTGATCTGCTTTTGATTCTTCTCTTATCATATGATTAATATGTGCTACATATATATTGAATTTGAATTTTTCTTTTATTTCATTTAATACATCTAATAAAGCAATAGAATCTGGTCCCCCAGACACTCCTATTACTATATTATCTCCATTTTTTATTAAATTATATTCCTTTATTGTATTTATTATTATTTCTTTTATTGTATCCTTTTGTCTCATAATCTAAAATATCCTTTTTGTTCTTAATCTTCTCTATATTTATCTATATTTGCAAATTTTGTATAACTTCCTAACCATAGTAAATCTACTGTTCCTGTTGAACCCCCTCTATGTTTTGCAATTATTACTTCTGCTATATTTTTTTTCTCACTATCTTCGTTATAATAATCATCTCTATATAAAAACATTACAATATCTGCATCTTGCTCAATAGCTCCTGATTCACGAAGGTCTGATAACATAGGTCTATGGTCTGGTCTTTGTTCTGGTGCTCTTGATAATTGTGAAAGTGCTATTACTGGTACATTTATTTCTTTTGCTAATATTTTTAATGACCTACTTATTTCTGATATTTCCTGCTCACGGCTTCTACTTCCTTTTCCACTTCCTTGCACTAGTTGCAAGTAATCTATTACTACTAATCCTATGTTTTTTTCTAGTTTTAATTTCCTACATTTAGCTCTTATTTCCATTATTGAAATTCCTGGTGTATCATCTATATAGATTCCTGCTTCTGATAATGGTCCTAAGGCTCCCGCAAGTTTCATCCAGTCTTCGTCATTTATTTTTCCTGTTCTTATCTTATTACTGTCTACCATTGCTTCACTGCATAATATTCTGTTTACCATTTGTTCTTTTGACATTTCTAAACTAAATATTACAACTCCTTTTTTTGCTCTTACTGCTGCATTTGTAGCAAGATTTAGTGCAAATGCTGATTTTCCCATTGCTGGTCTTGCTGCTATTAATATTAGATCTGATTCATGTAATCCTGCTGTTTTATAGTCTAAATCTGCAAATCCTGTTGGTATTCCAGTAATTTGTTGTTTTTGATTATATAGTTTTTCAAGTCCTTCAAAAGTATCTACTAATATGTCTTTTATTGAAGCATATCCTTTTTGATTTCTTTTTTGCATTGTGTTAAAAATTCTCTTTTCAGCTTCATCCATTATATTTTCTACTTCTTGTGTAGGGTCATATCCTAGTGCAATTATTTGATTTGCTGTTTGTATTAAGTTTCTAAGCATGGATTTTTCTTCTACTATTTTTATATATTTATCTATATTAGCACTTGTTGGAGCCATCTCTGGTAAAGTTGCTAAATATTCCAATCCACCTATTACATCAAATTTTCCAATAGATACAAGTTCTGCTTTTAATGTTATTATATCTATTGGCTCTGCTTTGTTATATAAGTTTAATATTGCTCCATATATTGCTTTGTTATCTTCTCTATAAAAATCTTCTTGTTTTAAAATTTCTATTGCTGAAATAACTGCATCTTTATCTGTTAACATACTTCCTAGTACAGCTTGTTCTGCTTCTATATCATTAGGTGGTACTTTTCCTAGTTCCATATTATTACTCCTTATTTATACTATTAAAACAGTGTTTGCAAAAGTATATAAATTTTATTTTGAAACACTGTTTTTGTTCTACATTGAAATTACACTTATTTTTAATTTCGCTATTATATTATCATATAGCTTTATTTCTATTGTAAAATTTCCTAATGTTTTTATTGGTTCTTCTAAGTTTATTTTCTTTTTATCTATTTTTATGTTATATTGCTTGTCTAAATTTTGTGATATTTCTTTTGATGTAACAGAACCAAATACTTTCCCATTTTCTCCACTTTTTACTGGAAGTTTTAATAATATTCCTTCTATCTTTTTGGCTATTTCTTGTGCTACTTGCTTTTCTATGTCTTTTTTATGTTCTTGTGATGCTTTTTTTGATTCTAAATTTGTCATATTTTCTTTATCTGCTAGTACAGCTAATTTTTTAGGAAATAAGTAGTTTCTTGCATATCCATCATTTGCATTAATAATTTGGTCTTTTTTTCCAACACCTTTTATATCCTGTTTTAGTATCACTTTCATTTTTATTAATACTTCCTTTCTTTAAAATTAATCTTTTTTAACTTGCAATTTCTTCAAAATATTCATTTATTTTTTTTATTAATTCTTGTTTTACTTCTTGCTTTGTCATTCCTTCTACTTGTGCTCCTGCAAGTGTAATGTGTCCCCCTCCTCCGAAGTTTTTCTAATATTACTTGTACATTGATTTCTCCTATAGATCGTCCACTTATGCATACTTTATCTCCTTGATTTCCTATTACAAATGAAGCTGCTATATTGTTTATTGTTAATAACTCATCTGCTGCTTTTGCACATATTAATCCTGCATCTTTATTTTGTTTTTCATTTATTGAAATTCCTATTTGTCCATTTACTATTTCTACATTTTTTACTATATCAGCTATTGTTTTATAGCTTTCTAAATCTGTCTGGAACCATTTTTTTATTTTTATTATATCTATTCCACATTTTCTCAAAAATGCTGCTGCTTCAAATGTTCTAACTCCTGTTTTAAATGTAAAGTTTTTTGTATCTATCATGATTCCTGCATATAGTGCTTCTGTTTCAATATTTTTTAAACTTATTGGTGTTTCTAAATATTGTAATAATTCTGTTACAAGTTCTGCTGATGAGGATGCATATACTTCATGAAATGTTATTGTTGCTGTATCTATATAGTCTGTACTTCTTCTATGATGATCTATTACTACTATTTTATTTGTTTTTTCTAATAATTCTGGTGCATCTAAATAACTCTTTTTATGTGTGTCTACTATTACTAGTAGTGTGTTTTGTGTTATTTTAGATAAAGCTTCATTTGTATCTATGAATATATTTTCATCTTCTTCTTGATTTACTGCTTCTATAAAGTTTTCTAATGTACTTCCTGTTGCATTATTTACTATATTGGCATTTTTTCCTAATGTCTTTGCTATTCTATATATTCCAAGACTTGAACCAATAGAATCTATATCTCCATTTACATGTCCCATAATTATTACATCTTTTGATTCCATTATTAGCTCTTCTAGTGCATGTGCTACAATTCTTGCTTTTACTTTTGTTCTTTTTTCTAACTCCTGTGCTCTTCCTCCAAAAAATAGATATTTTTCATTTTCTCTTATTACTGCTTGGTCTCCACCTCTTCCTAGAACTATATCCATTCCAGATAATGCTGATTTATATTTTTCATATTCTGTGGCTCCCTCATTTGAAATTGCAATACTTAAAGTTAATTGTAATGATCCTTCTAGTTGTATTTCTTTTACCATATCTAATATTTGAAATTTATTTTCTTTTATTTTTTCTAAATATCTTTGTTCAAAAAAGTATATAAATGTTTCTCTATCTGATTTTATTACTACTCCATTTGATTCCATTGCCCAGTCATATATTGCTTTTTCCACTTTTGCTATTATTTGCGGCTTTTCTTCTGCTGATATTCTTTGTACTATTTCTTCATAATTGTCTATCATTATAATTCCTATACATGTTTGTGAATCTTTACATTTTTTTGCTATTTTTACATATTCTGTATTATCTACAAAGTATAGAATTATTATATATTCTTGTTGCTTTTTTCTATCATGTGGTTTTGTCTTTACATATTCTCCAATTATCTTATATGTTTTCTTATCTATTACTCTTTCTTTTTGTATGTTTCTATCTTTTGTTTTATTTTTGTTTTTGTCTGCTACAGTTTGTTCTATATCTATCTTTATTTCTTCTATTAATTCATTTAACTCTTTTTGTATTTGTATATTTTCAAATTCACTTACAAATTTTGAACTTTTCCATATTATATTACCATCTGTTTCCATTATTACTAATGGAAATGGAGAATTTATTAATGTATTTTTTGCTGCTGAATCTACATTTATTGTTAGCTCTTGTATATGTTCTGATAACTCTGCTTTTCTTTTATTGTTTGACCATATTGCATATGAGCATATCATAGTAAAAAATATTATTGCTGGTATTATTAATATTATTTGATAATAACAAATTATAATTAATAATATTGCTATAATAGTCAAATATATTTTTGTTTTTGAATTTAACAATTCAAATGTATTTTTATTTTTAGTTTGCATTTTTTTCTCCTTTATTTATGTGTATATTTTACTCTTGCTCATGCTTTTTGTCAAGACTAGATTGACTAGTATCTGGAAATTTTTTTGCATTTATGACAAAAGTAGTTATTTAAATATTAAATAACTACTTTTTAGTTAAAGGTTATAAGAAGTTATTTTCTCTTTCTAATTGTCTTGTCTTTTATCCTCATACTCTTACTTTTATTCTTTACTACTCTATATATCACTATCTCT
>JAAWKA010000038.1 GCA_022797145.1 Clostridia bacterium | reverse complement strand
AAATATCACTTTTTATTTTATTGTACATCATTTTGTACCTAAAAACAACATTTTGTAATCTAGTAATGTAAAAATCATGGCTATGTAATATTTTCGTAATATTTAATTTGATATATTATTAATATATTTATTTATTGCTTCTGCTACGCCATGTTGATTATTATCTTTTACAAAAACATCTCCTATTTTATTTGCAGATAAAAAACTTTTGCCCATTGCTACTCCTAATCCTGCATTTTCTACCATTTCCTTATCATTTAGATTGTCTCCTATTGCCATTACTTCTTCTTGCTTTATATCTAATCTTTTCATTAAATACTTGATTGCTGTCCATTTATTTGCATTTTTGTTTGAGATTTCTGTATAAAAATACTCTATTGGAATATCTTGAGTTCCTGATTTTATATTTTTTCTTGACATATGTTCTACTTCTAATATATCTATATCTTGTATTTCTCTTAGTTTTCTTAATATACTAGAAAAGATAATTTTATCATTATCACATATTGTCATTTTTAAAATGCTTATAGTATTTGCTTCTTCTATATATTTATATATATTTTCTATAATATTTATATTAGTTCTTTTGTTAACTGGTTTTTTGTTATTTTCATTATCATAGAATAATGCATTATAACTTAGAGTTTTAGTTAGTATGCTGTCTTTAGTATATACATTATAGTATATACTATTTTCTTCACAAATTTTTATTATTTTTAAAACTTTCTCTTTTTGCATAAATGCATCGTATATAATTTTTTCATTTTGCAAATCATATATTAAAGTACCGTTTCCAGAAATAATATATTTATCTGCTCCAATTTCCATTGCAATATTTTTTACGGAACTTGGCATTCTTCCGTGAAGATAAAACTACCATAGTTCCATTTTTGGTAGCTTCTAAAATTGAATTTTTATTTTCATTACTTATTTCTCCATTTGAATTAAGTAATGTTCCATCTAAGTCAATTGCAACTAATTTGTACATTTTTATCTCCTGTTTAAAGTTTTCTTTATTTATTATACATTTTTTTATTTTTTTTTACAAGTATAAATTAAATTTTTCATTTTTTGGACACATGAAAAAATTTCCAGTTTAAAACTAAATATTCTACACATGATATATATCGAAGAAGCAATAATCTTCTTTAAAATAAATTAGTATATTTTCCTAGGAGGTGAAACAACAATGGCAACAAACAATAGCAATATAAAAGCTGTTCCAGAAGCTATGGATGCTTTAGAAAAATTCAAATATGAAGTAGCTAGTGATGAGGCTGTTAAAAATATATTTATACCTCACTCACTAGCTACTTTTTAATTTTATTCTCTTGTATTCCTTTGGAGCATGGGCGATTACTAATCGCCCCTACACTGGCTGTCTTTTAAAATTTAAGCAACTACTTTCTTATTTCTATTATTTACAACTTCTGCTTCTTTTATTATCTTATCTTCATGTTTTCCAATTTCAGTAAGTTCACTAAATTTATAATAAATTGTAATTTCATGATTTTCTGAAATTGTAATTTTCTCAATTAATTCATTTAACAATGCTTTTGTTGGTTTATCTAGTTTTAAAAATTCATTTACTAGTTTTTCTAGCTTATCTGTATCATCTTGCTTTACTTTGTCTTCTGATATTTTTCTTTCGAGGTCTTGCTTTTCTTTTAGATAATTTTCTCTCTCTTTTGTAAAATCTGTTACAAGTTCAATATAATCATTTTCAGAAACAATACCTTTTACTTTATCTTTATACAAGTTTTTAATATACAAGCTAGAATCAGCAATTTTTTGTTCTAGTCCTTCTAATCTTTTTTCATCGTTTTGGATTTGTAACCTTTTCATCTTTTCTTTTTGTGCTAATTTTAGTAGTTCTTCTGATAAGTCCTTTTGAAGATATTTTTTACAAACTGTTTTTATATGTTCTATTAAAATTTCTTCTAATACTGGAATACTGTTAGAATGTCTTGTACAAATATCATTATATAATCTTGAATAACTGTAGCATATTGTTGTATATCGATACTCTCCATATTTCTTTAATGCATAGTTAGAATATGTTACATTTAACCTTGCACCACACTCTGCACAATATAAAAGCCCTTTAAATAAATAATCGTGTTTTGTTCCTTTAAAAGATTTATTGCCTTTCAATATTTCTTGTACTTTATCAAAATCTTCTTCAGTAATAATTGCTTCATGTGTTCCTTTGCAAATATATCTTTCTTCTTCTGGCACTTCTATTCTTCTTTTTGATTTGTAATTTACTTTTCTTCTTTTAAATTGCACTAGTTCTCCTAAATATACTCTATTGGTTAATATTCTTCTAATGGTCGTTTGTTTCCAAGAACCATATAATACAGTTTCTCTAGTTTTTCCAATATTTCTACTTTCTCCTGGAACAGTTACCCCTTCCTTAGTAAGAATCTGTGCAATTTTTGTTAAACCATTTCCTTGCCTATATAATGCAAAAATTCTTTTAACTACTTCCGCTTCTTTAGGCTCTATTACTAAATGAAATTTATTTTCTGAATCTTTCTTATATCCATATGGTGCCGTTACTGCTAAGTAATTCCCTGCTTTTCTTCTTTCAATTAGTGAACTACGAATTTTTTTAGAAATGTCTCGTACATACATATCGTTTATAACTCCTTTAAAAGGTGCCATATCATTCATTCCTGAATCTAAGTATGTATCAATATTATCTAAAAGTGCTATATACCTTACACTACGCTCTGGAAAGTAAATTTCTGTATAATATCCTACTGCTAATCTTTCTCTTCCAAGTCTTGATAAGTCTTTTGTAATAACAGTATCGATTAGTCCTTTCTCAATATCATGTATCATTTCTTTAAAACTTGGTCTATCAAAGTTCGTACCAGTCCAACCATCATCTACATATTCTTTCACAATGAAAAAATTTTCATTATCATTTACAAATCGCTTTAAAATTTCTCTTTGATTTGTAACACTAGAACTTTCTTCTTTATCACCATCTTCCCTAGATAACCTAATATATAAACCTACTTTAAAGGTCTTTTGATTGCTTATTGGTAATGTTTGATACATCTAATCCCTCCCTTTAAGCAATCGCCTAAAGTTATTATACCATAAACCACAAAATTTTGGTACATTTTAGGCGATTTTTTCATTACTACAGTTTGCAATCTTTTAGGCTTAATAAAAAAGATTCTTTTATAATTTCATTAATATCAATTTTTGAATTTTCGTCAAATACATCTTTTATCTTATATTCTTCTTTTTTAAGTTTTGTATTATCTTTACCATTCATGCTCTATCACCACTCTTAGTATTCCCCGCTCTACAAGGAATATAACAAACACTGGTAAATCCATCAAAAAAGAATATGACATTTTTCATCATATTCTCGCATTTTACTTATTTAATTTGGTAGATTTTTTGCTAACACTTTTTACCTATTAAAACTCTTACAAGACAACAGTTTTACCCTTAGTTCTTTTGTATATAATCTTAGCTTTCTTTTCATTCTGTATTTACTTGTATTTCTTATTTTTAATCGTTTTTCGTTAATTTTATATCCGCAAAAGTTAACTCCTTGAATATCTTTAAATATGTTAGTTTTAGAATTTAGCGTTAGCCCTAAATTTTCTTTTAAAAACACTGTTATTTTATTTAATGTGTTTTGTGCGCTTTGTTTATTTTCACATAGTATTACAATATCATCCATACATCGAAAGTAATCTTTACATTTTAATTCGTGTTTCGCATATTGATCTAATTCATTTAGGTTTATATTAGCAAACATTTGAGATGTATAATTTCCTAATTGGTAATCCTTTCATTCCCTCTGTAGATAGTAAAACTTCTCTTGTTAGCCATAATAATTTTTTGTCTTTTATTTTTCTTTTTAAAATATTCCATAAGATTTTTTATCTATATTATGAAAATATTTAGTTACATCCATTTTTACAATATAATAATCTTTCCACTTTATTCTTGCTATTTTCATTGATTTTGAACGTCTTTCGATGCTTTATGCATCCCTCTTTGCTCAATACCCGCATAACTTGTATTAATAAATTGTGGTACAAAATATGGCTTTATAAAATTTTCTACATACCATTGATGCACTACTCTATCAGAATAAGTAGATGCTTTTATAATTCTTCCTTTGGGTTCATATATTTTAAATTCTTTATATTTACCATGTTTATATGTTTCATTTTTTAGTTCTCTCTCTATCCTTAATAACTCATTTTCTAAATTTAATTCAAATATTATTATTTCTTTCTTTTCTCTTTTACCACACCTCGATTTTTTGTGTGCTTTTAATAATTTTTCAAAAGATACTGCATCATCATAAACATTTCTTATTATTTTAGGCATATTGATTCATTCCTAATGCTCTTATTAATCCACTCAAAATTTTTCCTATTTCATCTAGTAATTCATTGCTATGCTTGTATTTTTTACATCAATCCATTTATTTTCATACATTATCCTAATGCAGATTCTTTGATAATATATTTGTGCATCTACTATATTATATATTTCTAACCTTTTATTTATATTTACTTTACTTGCTAGTAAAATATATTTTAACATTTCATACATACTTGTTTTTATTTCTGTTCCTATACTATATTTTTCTATACGTGGAAGTTTCAATAGTATTGTAAGCATATATTCAATATATTTTTCTGTTTTAGGTATTATGATTAAATTATTACTTTTTCTTTCCGTTCCATATTTTTCCAATCTATTTTTAATATAGTACGGAGACTCATTTGAATCTCCGCCACTTCTAATGCTGTTTTACAGTGTTCAGTGCTACACATCAAGCCTAATCTCACCAACGCTATTACTGTATTCTTCGTTAGAAAAAATGATATTAACGGCAACCGCCAAAGGATGATCGTTAACATCCTTGCTATAGTTACGACCAAAAAGCACAAAACCCGAAGCTCCACGTCTTTTGACAATTTTGCGTGTATTTCCAAGGTCGTACCACTTTCCTACCTTTCTGCTGCCTGTCCTTTCAAAATCTCCTTTTGGATTTTTAGAG
Organism: Clostridia bacterium; assembly: GCA_022797145.1. Taxonomy (GTDB): domain Bacteria; phylum Bacillota; class Clostridia; order TANB77; family CAG-508; genus RGIG8482. The sequence goes on along the minus strand of JAAWKA010000038.1, from coordinate 1,905 downwards.
TCATGGTAATGTCCTATATCCTTACTATTAACACATACAGCCTTCCACGCATCCTTTACCTTATATTTTTTTTCTTCTACAAGATATTTTATTATTATTCCTAAGGATACATCTTTTTCCAAATCATCGATTTGGCGACTGTTTTTCTCTGGCATAAATTTAGGAGCATTTTCATTCCACCAAAGTGCTGATTTACCTACTGCTGGTTTTTTTCCTGCACAATAGATGATAGTCTCGCCGTCATCCGCAAAAGATGGATCCATACATGGCTTTCTGAAATTTTTCATTCCAAGTTCTTTTGCCCTAGTTATGTTGAACTTTACTCTCTTTTCCAGATTATTTTCTGGCTCATATGACATAAAACTGTCTTGTAAAGAAACATTTTCAATATCCACTATTGGAAACATTTCTTCAAATTCCTTGCTACCAACTTGTAATTGTACTTTTTTACTTTCTGATTCAGGAACAGTATAATAATATCTTATACCCTGTCCATCATCAATGATTTCTGCCCGTACAATCTTCTTACCACTTTCCAATATTAACGTCCCTTCTTGCTCTATTGCTTTTCTCATAATCCATTCTCCTTTCAAGAATTATAATATTGTTAATTACAGCATTGCATATACAAAATCATGCATTAATCTAATTATACATTAATTTTACATAATTTTCAAGTTTTTGTCACCCTTACCTGCAGTATTAGTTTTGATATTATCGTTAGCGTGTTCATTTCTTTATCCTTCGTAATATAAGTGCAACTGCATCTTTGAATCCTGCCTCATAATATTTTTGTTCAAAATATGAATTTCTGTCATTAAATATTTCTATGTAATCATAAAACAAATTCATAATTTCACTTTTAGTTTGTTTCATAAAACTAAGAATACTCTGTACTACATTTCTAAAACTTATTTCTTCTTCTTTTAGTAATTCTTCTGTTTCTTTTAGTTTCTCCCTATCTTCCTTTGTTATTGTTGCTATTTCTTCATCTTGTGCTTGAAATAACACATTTAAGCAATTCAGATTTTTTTCTAGTTTTTCGCATAAAATCACTCTCACCTCCCACTTGGTGTGTGATGTTAACTCTGTTTAAAAATATTGTCAACTCTCTTTTTAAATTTTGAAACCAGAGAAAGTGAGCAGACCGTAAAATGGCATAATAATCCCAATTGTTTTTTTATTAGAATCATTATTACTTATGAAACCTTCAGTAGTTTGCTTCGTTTCATAGCAGTCTAATATGTAGAAATGTTTTCTACTATAAATGCTGTTATTAATATAACTTTGTTTATACTTGTCCAAACTTTTTGCACTTATAAATCCACATCCAAGTATCCTCCTACACTCTTTGTTTATTGTGAGTCTATGTCAAAAAATCTCACTTTCGCATATAACTTAAATAGACTATTTGAATTACTGCGAATGAATTTTATGGCATCGGCTCATCACACCTATCACTTTTTTAATGAGTTTATGGCTTCTCTCATATCAAAAAAGCACCTATAAAATTTTATTTTTATAAATGCTTTTTCTTTATCTAATTAATTTATTTTCAATCAAATTTCTTTTTAAAGAAATTTACAGGATCAGGGCAACCTCCTCACTCCCAAAAACTGCCTAAAAGCGTAGCTTTTAGCTAGGTGCTATTTTTATCCTGAGTGGTCAATTAGACATCTTATTTTTTTCATCTGTGTTGCTAAATAACATTTTAGTTTGTTACCTTTTTATTCGCACCAAAATGGATTTTGTGGCTTTTTACGCTTTGTTTAGAGAATTATCCAAAGAAAAAAAGAATACCAATTTTGAAATGCACCCCATTTAGTAGACATAGAAAAAAGAACCTATGTTAAAATACTAAATGGAGGTGTATTTTTTATGGCAAAAAAAGGTCAAAAATTTATG
>JAAWKA010000001.1 GCA_022797145.1 Clostridia bacterium | reverse complement strand
GTAAAGCCTTCTTTTGATAGAAGGCTTTTAAGCATCTTTATAAAAGATGAAACAAACTCCACACTTTATAAGTGTGCAACAATTAATGTAAAATTATTATAATATAATTTATCTGTAGTATCAATAAAATTTTACAAATTTTGCTAAAAACATTGAATGTTATTAAGAAACATGATACAATACAAATGTTCGCAAAAGAAAGGAGAAATTCGTAATGAATAATGAAAATGGAGATATTATAATATACCAAACAGACGATGGATTAACAAAAATAGATGTTAAAGTTCAAAATGAAAGCGTGTGGTTATCACAACAACAAATGGCAGAATTATTTTGTACTTCAAGAACAAATGTTATAGAACATATAAATAATATTTATTTAGAAGAGGAACTTGATAAGAATTCAACTTGTCAGAATTTCCGACAAGTTCGAAAAGAGGGAAATAGAAATGTTTCAAGAGAAATTCCCTTTTATAATTTAGACATGATAATTTCGTTGGGATATAGAATAAAATCTAAAGTTGCTACTAATTTTAGAAAATGGGCGACAGAAAGATTAAAAGAATATATGATAAAAGGTTTTACTATGGATGATGAAAGACTTAAAGGAAATGGTGGAGGAAATTATTGGAGAGAATTACTTGCCAGAATTAAGGATATTAGATCATCAGAAAAGGTACTTTATAGGCAAGTTCTTGATTTATATGCAACAGCAGTAGATTATAATCCAAAAGATGAAAAATCAATTAAATTTTTTAAAATTGTTCAAAATAAATTACATTATGCGACACATGGACATACTGCTTCAGAAGTAATATATGAAAGAGCAGATTCTGAAAAGCCTTTTATGGGATTAACAACTTTTAAAGGAGATATTCCAATATTGAGTGATGTAGTAATTGCTAAAAATTATTTAAGTGAAGAAGAATTGAAAGTTTTAAGTAATTTAGTATCAGGGTATTTCGATTTTGCAGAAATACAAGCAATAAGACATAATCCAATGTATATGGAAGATTATATTAAACAATTAGACACAATTCTTTCTTCTACAGGAGAAAAATTATTAATAGGTGCAGGTACGGTTAGCCATGAACAAGCAATTGAAAAAGCAAAATCGGAATATAAAAAATATCAAGTTAAAACTATTAGTCCTGTTGAAAAGGAATATTTAAAAGCACTAAAAGAAATAAATAGTAAGATTGAGAAGAAAGATTAACAATAAGTATATTATATAAAGAAGGAGAGAATATGGAACCTAAAGATTTATTAAGGAAGTTACATCCTAATCAATTTTCAGATTCAAAGATTATAGATAAGATTGAATGTCCAAGAGAATTACTAGATTTTCATTTATCAAAGTTGGCAGAACAAAATAAACATTTTGATTTTGAAGATTTTATAAGAAATTTGTTAAAAAGAGAGATTTGCCCTAATTTAATAGAAGAAACTGGACCAGCTGGAGGAGGAGATGGGAAAATTGATACAGAAAATTATCCAGTATCAAGAGATATTCAAAATTATTGGTGGTATGGTTTAAATGAAAAAAATGATAGATGGGCATTTGCAGTTAGTTTAAAAAAAGCTTGGAAATCAAAATGTGATGGAGATATAAAAAAGATTATAGAAACAAACAGGGGTTATACAAAGATTTTCTTTATAACGAATCAAGCAATTAAAAATGATAAAAAATTGGAATATCAAGATAACAAGAGCAAAGAAACAGGAGTAGAAATAAGAGTTTTAGATAAAACATGGATATTAGACAAAGCACTCAATGTTAAAAATTTGGATTTGCTAAAAATAATAAATATTACTCAACCACTAAAAGAAAATCAAATTGGTCCAAACGATTTAAAGAAACATAGGCAAGTAGAAGAAATAGAAAAGAAATTGCAGGATTATTGTTTAAAAAAAATAGTAAATCAAGATGTTATAGATCTCTCTATAGAGTCAGCTATTTTGAGTAGAGATTTAGAAGAGGATGAAGCAACAGTTGTAGGAAAGTTTGAACGTGCATTAAGATTGGCAAAAGAAAAAAATAATATTGTAGATAAAAGAAATATTTTGTATGATTTAGCATGGTACTACAATTGGTGGTTAAACGATGATACTAATTTTGAAAAGTATTACATAGAATATCAAAATGAAGTTATCAAAGATAAAAAAATAGAAGAAATATTAAAATTAGCTACATTATGGACATTACTATATACGAGAAAAAATAGAAATAAAAATGAAGTGAAAGATGAAACAAATATATTATTAAATCTTTTAAATGAAAAAGAAAAATCTCAAAGTAGAGTTACGCAATTAAAGGCAGAAACTCAAATGTGTATTATAAATATTTTATTAGAAGAGAATATAGATAAACAATTTGATAATCTTATAGCTATTGTTGAAGAAGCAACAAGATTTAAAGAATACGATTTCCTTACTTTATCAAAAATGGTTGAAAATATGTTACCAATATTTTGCAATAATGATAAGTATAATCAGCTGTATGAATTAGTAACAGACAAATTATCAAATAGAAATTGTGAAATACAAAGAGCGGAAATGTACTTAAAAAAATCTAAAATGTTGGTATCTAATAAAAAATATTATGAAGCAATTAATATTTTGGGTAAATGTTTAACATTCCTGTATAAAGAGGAAACAGATGGCAAGTTAGTAGAAGCCTATGTTAATATTGGTGGCAATTTTGAATCTATAGGATTACATTATGTTGCTAAAAACTATTATATAGCAGCTATTACAATGTTTATAGATATTTATTTAAAGGATAGATATTTAGATTCATTTTCACTTAAAGTAATAAATAGAATTATAGATTTAGAAATTAGTAATGGCAATATAGAGGAAGTAATAGAATGGTTTTCTATTAAACATATTTTATTAAGTATTTTATATGAAAGTAATGAAAATATAAACTTTGATGAAGAAAATGACTATTTTTTACAACGAGATGCATTAATTTCTTCAGAAATATTGAATACAAAAATGTCAGATTTTCATCTTTTGCCAAAAATAATTGAGATGTGTCATAAAAATGGATTAGTAACTTCAGAAGTTATGGCTAAGTATGCAATAGGTGAGTATGATAATCAATTATTAGAAGAATGTAATGGTGATAAAGGAAAAGTAGATAAATTAATAGAAGAATTTTATAAAGATTCACTAAATCAAAAGCTTCCATTACCAGTTTATAATAATGGAAGCGAAAGGACAATTTATTCATTTTTGTGTGGTAATAAAATAAAGATAGTCTTTATATCTTCAAAATTAATGCATAGATTTGTTGAATTTTTAATAGCATTATTAGAAAATACCTTTGCTACAATTCATACTCATCATACTTATATGCGTGGAGATATTGTTATACTATTACAACAAAAAAATACTGGAAAGTTTGATATTAATTATTCATTTGATGGAATAGACACTTATACAATAACTTTAGATTCATTTGAAATGTATGATATTTCTGTAGAAAATCATAACTTAATAACGGATATATTATTTAAGTTATTAACGAATATATTGGCGGTTAATTTTATATATGAAGATTATGAAAAAACTTTTAAAGAAATATTTGAAGATGATAAGAGTTTTGAAAGAAGTTTAAATCATACAAATAGTTTATATAATCTTAATAAAATATTTGGTAAAGAGGAAGATATAGACATACCTAATTGTAGTATTAGCAGAGATAAAGAATGGTATACAAATGTAAAAAAATATAAGATAAAGGAAGAAACGATTGAACCCTTTGCAGAGAAAAAAGATATTATATATGGAGTTCCAGAAAATAATCCATTTGAAAATATTTCACATAGAAACATTTATTCTTCCGGAATGATTAAATGTAATCATTGGGATGTTGCTAAATGGAAAGGAGTCGTGTATTTAGGAGATGTAATAAATAAAGAGTTTATTAAAATAGGTTTTTTATTTGAAAATGAGGAAGGAGCTAAAAAGGTTTTTCAAGACCTAATAGATAATGCTACTAAAGAAGATATAGATGGGAATATTGTAGTTTCATTTATAAAAGGAATTAGTAAAACAAATATTTATGACTATAGGGTTATGATTACAGGAAAAGTAAAAATTCCAAAAGACAATTCTGAAAATATTATTATTAATAGTGCTACACGTTTTCATCAGATGAATTGTACTGACGATAAAAATATAAGAATTTTGGAAGAGATAATCCGTAATGAAAATAATCCTAAAATTACTCTTTTACCAATGGTAATATCTAACCAACAAATAGTTCCTTTGTTAGAATATGAGATATGTCTTAAAAAAGTTAATATTATGCAAGCTTGTGAAATCAGTAAATATGATTTAGAGTCAGCAGCAATTTTGAAAGATGATGATCCTATAATACCATCAGATATGAAAAATGTACCAATAAAAGAAGTTTTAAAATTAAAAAGATCTATTTAATAGATTCAAAAATATATAGGAATTTAGAAATGAATATGCTGTCACATAATTTTAATAAAATCTTAAATGAAGATTGTAAAAATAAGTATATCTAATTAAGTATACATAAATACTATAAAAACAGAAATACCTCAATTAAAATTGAGGGCAGGAAAGCGAGTGTTCACACATCGCCTATACACATTGAAGGACAAGCCTTCAAGAGTTAATAAAAGAACAAAAATTTTAAGCAAATTCGATGTGAAAATTCACCGAGTGAATGGTTAAAAAATGCCTATTATAGTGCTAAAGTTCACTAAATGTACTAAATTTTATAAAAATACATAGATTAGTTCACCAAGTGTACTTGAATTTGATTGAAATTTAAAATAAAGTACACCAAGTGAACTTAAAATTTCAAAAAAATTAGCAAAAAGTACACTAAGTGAACGCACAAATAAGGATTATAAAAATAAATTTTCAAAGTTTTTTATGCAAGTACACTTAGTGTACTTACCTAGAAATCAATATTTTATAAATTTAAATAGAAAAAAGGGAAAAAAACGGGAATTGAACTTTATAGAATAGCATAATATAATCGTATTATCAAAAAATGTAAAACAATCAAGTCAGTCGAAGCTAGCCGACTGGCTTTTTCTGTTGCCTTTTTTGAAATCTAAATTATTCAAGGAGGAGAATTTTTATGTTATATGAAGTCAATTTTGATAATACGAAAAACATCAAGTTAAACAAAAATATATTTAATTGCAGTATAAAAATAGCAATATTAAACAAAACATTTAAAGCAGGACTAATTAAAGAAAAGAGATATTTAGAATTAAAGCAAAATATCCTACAAGAATACAATTTAACTCACATAGGTATTTGAAAAATTTAACTTTTGATGTATAATAAGCACATAAAGATTCTCTAAACTTGAGAAAGGAAGGTTAATTTTGAAAGTACAAGTTATAGAGAAGAAAAAAGGTCGAATTAATAGAACAACAGGAGAAGAAATAAAAGGAAACTTAAGAGTATGTACCTATGCAAGAGTAAGTACAGAAAAAGAAGAACAAATAAACAGTTATAATTTCCAACTAAAGTATTATGAAGAAAAGATAAAAGCAAATAGTGATTGGAAATATGTTGGTATTTATGCGGATAAAGGAATAACAGGAACACTAGACTATAAAAGAGATGGCTTTATGAAAATGATGCAAGATGCTACAAATAACAAATTTGATATGATAATTACAAAATCAATATCAAGATTTGGAAGGAACACAGTTGATACCTTAAAATATGTAAGAGGGTTAAAAGAAAAAGGAATTGCTATTTACTTTGAAGAAGAAAGAATAAATACTTTAGAAATATCAGGAGAAATCATGCTAACAGTATTAAGTGCAATGGCACAACAAGAAAGCGAAAATATTTCTTCACATGTAAAATTGGGTTTACAAATGAAACAGAAAAGAGGAGAACTAATTGGATATAATGGATGTTTAGGATATGTATATCATAAAGACACAAAAGAAATCTCAATTAATTACGAAGAAGCAGAAATAGTAAGATATATCTTTGAAAGATACTGCCAAGGAGTAGGCTGTACAACAATAGCAAAAGAACTAACAAATATGAAATACAAAACTCCAACAGGTAAAAAGAAATGGCACGAATCAACCATAAGAGGTATTTTGAAAAACGAAGAATACAAAGGAGATGTCTTGCAAGGAAAAACATATACAACAGATCCAATCTCACATAGAAGAGTAGTCAATATGGGAGAAGAAAATCAATATTATATACAAGAACATCATGAGCCAATCATCTCTGAAAGAATGTTTAATCAAGCACAAGAAATTTTGCAAAAGCGAGCAGGAGTTCGAGGTTCTGGAAGAAGAAAAGGCAACTTTAGTAGAAAATATCCTTTTAGTAGTAGATTATATTGTGGTTTCTGTGGTAGCTTACTTACAAGAAGAAACTGGCATTCTGGAACGAAAAACAGCATTACAGTTTGGCATTGTATGGAATTTGTAAAACATGGAAAGGAAAATTGTCCACACTGTAAAGCTATGAAAGAAAACATAATAGAAGAAGTATTTACCGAAAGTTATAAGTTATTATGTAATAATAACTTATAACTAATCCAAACATTCTTAAATGAAATGGAAGAAATTATACAAGAAGAAAGTAACGAAAGTTCTATTAAAAGACTAGGGGAAGAAAAGCAAATTTTAAAAGAAAAGATAGACAAACTAATTGATTTAAACTTAAATGGAACAATAACATTAGAAACATTGCAAGAAAAGAAAGCAAAACTACAAAACAAAATCAATCAAATAGAAAAAGAACAAGAGCATTTACAAATTGAATTAGAGGATTCAATTAGTTTAAATCAAGGATTAAACAAGTTTAAAACTTTGTTTAAAGACAATGAAATTATGCCAGAATTTGACAAAGATGTTTTTGAATTAATGATAGAAAAAGTTATAATAGGAGAAAAGGACAGTAAAGGGAAAACTAATCCGAGAGTCATAACATTTATCTTAAAAAGTGGCAATGAAATTAAATGCAAAGAGGATGAAAAAGAAGACAAAAATCAACAGTCATCATACGAGGTTAGCAAAAACTATCTACAGCCTATATGTAAGCCACGTCGAGTGTTGCTCGGTGCTATATCTAAAAAAATTGATACAATAGTTAAATTTAGTGTATTTAAGGATTTTATTAGTTTTGAGGGAAAAGGCAAAAATAAGGTTAAAAGAATAGAAAATCATGAAATAGGGGTAACAATAGAAGTTGATATGGTGTGTGGAGTAGTATAAATTGATTATAAAATATATGAATGCTTGGAGATAAAACTTAAAATGTAAAGTATTTAACAATTTAATTTGTTATATGCTTTGTTTTTTTGATTTTTTATGGTATAGTTAGCATAAATAAAAGAATTGGAGGAATACATAAGATGCAAAAATTTAATTACCATTCACATACATATAGATGTGGACATGCAGATTTGGATATGAAAGATGAAGATTATATAAAAGAATATATAAAAATGGGATTTGAGAAAATTGCATTTACAGATCACTGCCCAGAGAAAAATGAGATAGATAAAAGAAAAGACATGAGAATGAAATATAGTCAAAAAGATGAATATTTAAATAGCATAAATGTTTTAAAAGAAAAATATAAAGATAAAATACAAATTGAAAGTGGATTTGAGGTTGAGTATTTACCAGGAGAAGAAAATAATCTCAAAGAATTAAAAGAGGAAACAGATAAAATTATTTTGGGTCAGCACTTTATATATGATAATGATAAAAAATTAAAGATTTTTTTTGGAAACAACTATTTTACAGATGAAGAATTAATGAGATATGCAGAATATATAAAAAAATCAATGGAAATGAATATACCAGATATAATTGTTCATCCAGATATTTATATGATTAATAGAAATAATTTTGGAAAGATAGAAAATAAAGTAGCAAACATAATTTGTGAAACAGCTGAAAAATACAATATACCACTAGAAATAAATTTAGCTCAAATATTTAATAGAACATATTACGAAAATAGAAAATTGAATAATGATTCTATAGAAGAGCAAAAAAAGAAATTATACAAAGTTTCATATCCTAACAAAGAGTTTTGGAAAGTTGCTACAAAATATAATATAAAAGTATTATATGGAATAGATGTCCATCGTAAAGTACAAATATTAAGATGGAATGAACTGATAGAATTAGCAAATGAGATTATAGGAAAAGAAACAATAAAAGAACTAAGTTTCATAGAAAGATAAATAACAGTTAGAATAGGAGAGAAATATGATAAGAATAGGAAACAAAGTAGAAGGTGTAATATATACTAAAAGATCTGCTTCATATGTAATAATAGAAAGAAAAGAGGATAAAAAAATAGCAATAGCTACAGAAGGAAAAACTTATTTCTTTTTAGGTGGAGGAATTGAAAATGAAGAAACAGAAATTGAAGCATTAAAAAGAGAAGTAATAGAAGAAACAGGATATAGCATAAAAAATATCAAATGTTTTGATAAAGTTACTGCATGGGCACATGGAGGAAAAAGAGGTCCATTAGATGTAACTGCGACATTTTATATAGCAAATTTTGATAAAAAAATAACTGAACCTATAGAAAAAGACCATAGGGTTTTATGGGTAAGTCCAAGAGAATATAAAGATAAACTTTTTCATGAATATCAAAGATATATATTAGAGGACTATATAAGCCAAAAAGGAGAAGATTCAAATGACTGATAAAGAAATAGAAGAATGCTATAATAATTGTATTGAATATTGTAATAAGATAAAAATCCAATATTAAAAGAATGTTGTCGAGAAATATATAATGATTATAAAGAGCTACTAATAAATAAACTTGCAACACCAGGTAGACATCATTATTTCAAAGGGGGATTACTTTATCATATTTACTGTGTAACTAGAAATTCTTATAATATTGCAAATATGTATCCAAATTTAAACATAGATATGGATTTAATCATATTTGGTGCTTTATTACATGACATAGGAAAACTAATGAGTATAATGATTTTTCTGAAAGTAAAGATTATATAGCAAGAAAAGGTAATGGAGCGGAATTATTGGGACATTCATATGAAGGAACACATATTGTGGATAATTATTTAAGTAAATATGAAATTGATGAATAATTTAAAAATCAAGTTCTACATATGATAGGAAATCATATGAAAGAGTTTAGAGAAGAGGGAATTTTCGTAAAAACAAAAATGTTAGAGGTAATTATAATTAGTGACAATATAGATAATTATTTAGAGCCTGCATCAAAAATTATTAATGAGGTAGAAAAAGGAGAAAAGTATGAATTTCCAAAAGTAGGTATTCAATATTATAAGTCATTAAATCCATATTATAAATAGTAAGTATTCTGTTATGTCTAAAACATCTAACTAGAATCTAAGCAAAGTAAAAATAATTTACAAAAAAGCCCAAAAATTTGAAAATATTTATATTACTAAAAATTATCAAGAAAATGGAAACTGGGCATACCAAAAAGGAATGAATCCAGAATTTCATATTCACTTATATGGTAGAACAAAAGATTCAACAACTCAAACTTGGGGAGAAGCATTAATTTTCCCTAATAAATCTACAGGATTTTATGATAAATTTGAAAGATTTAATAATGAAGATATAGAAGAGATAAAAAGACAAATCAATTTACTAGAAAAAGAAGATAAATATAATCTTTTGAATTGGAGGTTATAAAATAAATTAAATCCTCTATAAAAATTGTAATGTGCTTTATAAAATCAAGTCAAGCTTAAAATGAATGTGCTATCGCATAACCTTGATGTATTTTTAAAAGCACATTCTTTTTCAATTAAGAGGAGTTAAGATAAGCATATTTAATTAAGTGGACACAAGGACTATTAAAACCTAAAATCCATCAACTAGAATTGAGAGCAGGAAAGCCAGTATTAAAATATCGCTTATATACATTGAAGGACAAACCCTTAAGAATTAATAAAAAAATAAAAATATGCGAAAAATGTGAATAAATAATTGAGCTAAATCCAAACAGTTATATTGTTTACTCATAGATACAACACTATTATTAAAAAATAAACAATAGCACTAGACTTTTACCACAAAATATCATAAAATAGTAGCATCAATAAAAAGGAGGAGAACTCAGAAAATGTTAATTGAGAAAATTATATTTAATGTATTGGCATTTTCATTTTTTATATTTATTTTTTTTAAAATGATAAGAAAGAATGATACAAACTATCTTTTTATTTTAGTTATTCAAGTAGTAGGGATTACAATAAATTTTTTAGAAATAATATTTAATATAAATATCAATATATTTATGAAATCTATTATATATATATGTTCAGTAATTATTCCAATATTAGTAATAATAGTTGAACATAGAAATATTAATTTTTCAGAATTAATATTTCTGTCATTAGCCAAAATTTCAATATTTATAAACAAACCTAAAATGGCAAAAAAATTTTTAATAAATTTAGTAAGTAAATATCCAGAGAGCTATTTTGGCCATAAATTACTTGCAGAACTATATGAAAAAGAAGGAGGAATGAGAAAGGCAATAGATGAATATGTACAAGTAATTGATATTAATAAAAAAGATTATAACTCATATTACAAGATATCATATTTATTGTATGAATTAGATAAAAAAGAAGAATCTTCACAAATGTTAGAAACATTATTACAAAAAAAGCCAGATTTTAAGGAAGCAACTCAACTATTAGGAGATATATATCATGAACAAGAAAGATACAAAGAAGCAATAAATATTTATAATGAAGCACTAAAATATAATCCTAATGATTATGATCTATATTATAATATGGGAATGGTATATACAATGCTAAATGATTTTCAAAATGCAAAAATATGTTATGAAAAAGCAGCTCAAATAAATACATTATTATATAATTCATATTATAAACTTGCACAAATAAGTTTAATATATAATGACTTAGAAGAAGCAGAGAAATTTTTCTTAAGAAGTACTATGAGTGAAGATATAGAACCAAAAGCATATTACCATTTAGCCAAAATATGTATATTAAAAGGAGATAAAGATAATGCAATAAAATATATAAATGTTGCAATAGACATTGATCATAGTTTATATAAAAAGGCAGAAGAAGAACCACTATTTATAACAATAAAAACATATATTAATTTTCCTGATATGGAAGAGGAACAGAAAATAACAACAAAACTTACTAAAAAAGAGAAAAAAGCACAACAGCATCTAGAAAAAACAACAAAATTAGTTGGAAAACTAAGTAGAAATGAATTAAAATTAAGAGAACAAAAAAATACAAAAATAATAGACATAGAAAAAGAAAATGAAAAATAAAATATAAGGAAAGGATAGTGATTTAATTGATAAAAAAAATTTCAATTATAGGTGGAGATGTAAGAACTATAAAATTAATTGAGATGTTAGAAAAAGATAAATATGAGATATCAACATATGGATTAGAAAAAAACTTTACAATACCAATGAACAAGTGTAACACATTACAAGAATGTGTAGAAGGAGCAGATATTATAATTGGACCAATACCATTTAGCAATGAAGAAGATATAACTACACCATTTGGAAATAAAAAAATAAAAATTCAAGAATTTATAGAAGCAGCAAAAGGAAAAATAGTAGTAGCAGGAGCAATAAGACAAGATATATTTGAACAAGCAAAAGAAAAACAAATAGAAATGATAGATATTGCAAAAAGAGAAGAGTTTGCAGTACTAAATGCTATTTCTACAGCAGAAGGAGCAATTCAAATAGCAATAAAAGAAACATCAAAAAATTTACATGGAAATAATATACTAATATTAGGATTTGGAAGAGTTGGAAAAGTACTTGCAAAAATGTTACAAGGAATAGGAGCAAAAGTAGCATGTGAAGCAAGGAAAAATACAGATATTGCTTGGATAAAAGCATATGGATATGAACCAATAGAATTAGTAGATTTAAAAGAAAATTTACATAAATATGATATTATCATAAATACAATACCTTATGTAGTATTAGAAAAAGAAGAATTGCAAAAAGTAAAAAAGGATGCACTAATAATAGACCTTGCTTCAAACCCAGGAGGAGTAAATAGAGAAGAGGTAAAAGAAGCGGGAATAAAATTTGTATGGGCATTATCATTACCAGGAAAAGTATCACCAGTTACTTCAGCAGAATTTATGAAACAGACTTTAGATAACATATTTAAAGAGACTAAATAAACAAAGGAGGAAATTATGACCATAATACAAGCAATAATATTAGGAATAGTCCAAGGACTTACAGAATTACTACCAATATCAAGCTCAGCACACTTATTTTTAATACCTTGGGCTTTTAACTGGAATATACCAGAAAGTTTTGATGTGGCTTTACATTTTGGAACACTATTAGCAATAGGAATATTCTTTTTCAGAGATTGGATTGAACTAATAAAAGGTGGATATAAACAAATAATAAAAAAAGAAAAATCAACTCAAGGAACAATGTTCATATACATAGTAATTGCTACAATACCAGGAGGAGCAATAGGATTTATACTAGATAAATATGCTCAAAATATATTAACACAACCATTAATAATAGCCATAGCTCTAATTTGTATGGGAATTGCTTTATATATTGTAGATAAAACATCAAAAAATAAAACTAAATATGAAGATATGACTTTTAAACAAACTTTTTTAATAGGATTATCACAAGCCTTAGCATTTATACCAGGAGTATCTCGTTCAGGAATAACAATGACAACAGGAAGATTAATGGGAGTAGAAAGAGAGTCTACTGCTAAATATTCTTTTATGCTATCAGCACCAATAGTGCTTGCAGCAACCATATACAAATTTAAAGACTTTGTATTTAATATACCATTTTTTATAGGGGTAATTATAAGTTTTTTAGTGGGAATTTTAGTAATAAAATTTTTATTAGAATACCTAAAAAAAGGAAATTTTAAAATATTTTCAATATATAGAATAATAATAGGAATTATAGTAATTGCATACTACTTTATAAGGTAAAATCAAACCAATATATTCTACCAAAAAAAGATATAAAAATCAAATAATAAATAATCATAAATAGTAAAGAGAATATTAGAAAAGATAAAGAAAAATAAAATTAAATAACTATAAACTAACTAAAAAGAAAAAATAGAAACTTGAAATAAAAACAAAGAATATGTTAATATAAACATGATAAAAGAACAAACCACTAAATTCCCTGCGTAGTTCGATAGCAAGAGATTTTAGAACCTACAAGTTTCGGAAAGGGAGCCCAGCTCTAGATATGGCGTGTATGCTTGCATTTATGTAAGAAACCCATTAGTATCTAGGTAAGCACCCACCTGTATGAGTACAGGTCCGTAAAATTTCTTGATACTAACGGCTAAGGTGGGGATTATATAATAATTTAATTAAAAATGAGTAGAAAAACTTGAATATTTTTATTATATATGCTAATATAATAAAAACAAAAAACTTATAAAAAAGCAAAGTAGATTAAATAACATTTCAGTAAAGAGAATTTAGGCAATAGCTGAAAGCCTAAAACTGTATAGTTTAATTGAAAGTTCACTTTTTTAGTGTTAATTTGAAAAAATAGTAGAATTAAACGGTTGTTACGTTATAACTTTTAAGGTTAATTTTAGATTAATGAAATTAGGTGGTACCACGATCCATTTCGTCCTATATAGTAAGGAAGAAATGGATTTTTTGTACAAAATATATGTAAAATATTTTAATAAACTGGAAAGGAATAATAGAATGAAAGAAAAATTAAAAGAAATTGCACAAATAGCAAATCAAGAAATTGAAGAGGTAGTAGATTTAAACTACCTAAATGAGATAAGAGTAAAATATTTAGGAAAAAAAGGTGAATTAACAGCAGTATTAAGAATGATGGGAAGTCTTTCAAAAGAAGAAAGACCTAAAATAGGAGAACTTGTAAACAAATTAAGAGATGAGATAGAAGAAAAAATAGAACAAAAAGAAAAAGCATTTAAACAAAAGGAATTACAAGATAAATTAGAAAGAGAAAAAATAGATATTACTCTTCCAAGTAAAAAAGTAATAAGGGGAAGTAAACATCCAATAAATAGAGTTATAGAAGAAATAGAAGATCTATTTGTATCTATGGGATATGATGTTGTACAAGGACCAGAATTAGAAACAGATGAATACTGCTTTGAAAGGTTAAATTTACCTAAAGGACATCCAGCAAGAGATATGCAAGATAGTTTTTATGTTAGTAAAGAATATTTATTAAGAACACAGACATCTGCAGTACAAGCAAGAACAATGATGAATAACAAAGAAAAAACACCAATTAGAATAATATGTCCAGGAAAAACTTATAGAAGAGATGATGATGCAACACATTCACATCAATTTGGGCAAGTAGAAGGCTTAGTTATAGACAAAGACATTTCTTTTGCAGATTTAAAAGGGACTCTAGAAATATTTGTAAAAAAGATGTTGGGAGAAAATTCAAAATTAAGATTTAGACCAAGTTATTTTCCATTTACAGAACCTTCATACGAAGTGGATGTAAGTTGTTTTAAATGTGGAGGAAAGGGATGCAATTTATGCAAACAAACAGGTTGGATAGAAATATTAGGTTCTGGAATAGTTCACCCAAACGTTCTAAAAATGAATGGATATAACCCAGAAATATATAGTGGATTTGCTTTTGGAACAGGACTTGATAGACTTGCAATGTTTAAATATGGAATTACTGATATTAGACTTTTGTATACAAATGATGTAAGGTTTTTAAAACAATTTGATAGAAAGGATGAAGAAAATGAAATTAAGTACTAATTTTGTAAAGGATTATATAGATGTAGATGTGGAGACAAAAAAACTTGCAGAAGATATGACACAAATAGGTAATGAATATGATAGTTCAGAAAAATTAATTAATGCTACAAACCTGGTAATAGGTGAGGTAAAAGAATGTAAAATGCATCCAGATTCAGACCATTTACATATATGTAAAGTAGATGTAGGAAGTGAAGTTTTGCAAATTGTGTGTGGAGCACCAAATGTAAGAGAAGGATTGAAAGTAATTGTTGCATTAGTAGGAGCAGAACTAGCAGGAAATATTAAGATAAAAAAAGGAAATATACGTGGAGTAGAATCAAATGGAATGCTGTGTTCAATGGAAGAATTAGGAATAGAAAGTAAATTCCTAACAAAAGAAGATAAAGAAGGAATACATGAATTACCAGAAGACTCTATAATAGGAGAAGATCCAATAAAAAAACTAGAACTTGATGATAGTGTAATAGACTTTGAGCTAACAGCAAATAGAGGGGATTTATTAAGTGTATTAGGAATGGCATATGAAATAGGAGCAATTTATAATAAAAAAGTAAAAAAAGTAGAGCTATCATACCAACAAACTAAAGAAGATATAAATAATAGTTTTAAAATAGATATAAAAACAGATAATTGTACATTATTTTTAGCAAAAAAAGTAGAAAATGTAATCATAAAAGAAAGTCCGACATTTATAAAAAATAGGTTGATAGCATCAGGAATAAGACCAATAAATAATGTAGTTGATATTAGTAATTATGTTATGTTGGAATTAGGGCAACCATTACATTTCTATGATGCAAATACATTAAAAGATAAAATAGAAGTTAGAATGGCAGAGGAAAACGAAAAATTAATAACACTTGATAATGTAGAAAGAACCCTAGCAAAGGAGGATATTATAATATCAGATGGTGAAAAACCAATAGGACTTGCAGGAGTTATGGGAGGTTTAACAACAGAAGTAGAACTTACTACTAAAAGCATTATAATAGAATCAGCTATATTTAACCCATTAAAAGTAAGGCAAACTTCAAAAAAGATATTAAGAAGTGAAGCAAGTAACAGATTTGAAAAAGGGTTAGATCCAAATAGAACATATATGGCTATTGAAAGAGCTTGTCATTTATTAGAAAAGTATGCTAATGCAACAATAGTAGGAGGACTTGTAGAATATAATAAAGAAAATTTAGAAGATAAAAAAATAGAGATAGAGTTATCAAAAATTAATAAAACATTAGGGATTAATATACCAAAAGAAGAAGTATTACAAATATTTGAAAGATTAGGTTTCATGTGTAAAATAGAAAAAGATACAATAAGGGTATTAGTTCCAAAAAGAAGAATAGATATACAAATAAAAGAAGACTTGATAGAAGAAGTAGGACGTATTTATGGAGTGGATAAAATAGAAGGAAAATTACCAGTAGTACCGCTAAAAGTAGGAAGTTATAATAAAACTATAAGAGAAGTACGAAATAAAATGATAGCATTGGGATTAAATGAAGTTTTATCATATATATTAATAAATGATAAGGAAGCAAAAAAATATACAAAAGATGAATTTGAAATAGTAAAATTATTAGATCCAATGACAGAAGAAAGAAATACATTAAGATATAGTATAATACCATCACTTATGAAAATATTTGAATATAATCAAGCAAGAAATGTAAAAGATATATCAATATTTGAAATAGGAAAGGGCTTTTATAAAAAAGAAGAACAGTATGGAGAAGAAACAAAAATAGGTGCTTTAATGACAGGAGATTATTATTTAAATATTAAAAAGGAACAGAGTGATTTTTATACAATAAAAGGAGTAGCAGAAGAGTTATTAGATTATTTGGGATATAAAAATAGATATAGTTTTGTAGTAGACAAAAAAATGCCACAAGAATTTCATACAGGGCAAACAGCTAATATAGTAGTAAATAATGATATAGTAGGAGTAATAGGAAAAATACATCCAGAAATAACAAAACAAGATGTATATGTATTTGAGATAAATTTGGATAAACTGTTACAAAAAAGAGTAGGAAAAATGAAATATAAAGAGATATCCAAATATCCAATAATAAAAAAAGATATTGCATTAATAGCAGATAATGAAATAACTTCACAAGAAATAGAAAACTTAATAAAAAGAACAGCAGGAAATTTATTAATTAATATAGAATTATTTGACTTGTATACAGGAAAAGGAATACAGAAGAATAAAAAAAGTTTAGCATATTCATTATCATTTGGAGCACAAGAAAGAACTTTAACAGATGAGGAAATATTAGAAAAAATAAAAAAAGTCATAACAAATTTGGAACAAAAAGGCATACAATTAAGAAAGTAAATAAAATAATTAACTACAAATTGTGGAGGGAAAACAATGGATACAAGGGCAATAGGAATTTTTGATTCTGGAGTAGGAGGACTTACAGTACTTTTAGAGATTGCAAAAGCGTTATACAACGAAGAGCTGATATACCTGGGAGATACTAAAAATTTTCCATATGGTGATAAATCTAAAGAAAATATTATCAAAATTGCTAAGAAATGTGTAAAATTTTTTATTGATAAGAATGTAAAACTAATAGTAATTGCTTGTGGAACTGCTACTACACAGGCAATAGAAGAGTTAAGAGAAACTTTTAATATACCAATCATAGGAATTGTAACTCCTACAATTGAAGCCATAAAAAAACAGACAATAAATGGTGAAAAAATAGGAATAATTGCAACAGAGGGAACAATTAGAAGTAAAAAGTGGGAAAAAGAATTAAAATATAATATACCTAATATAGAAATAATAAACCAAGCCTGTCCATTATTAGCTCCTATGGCAGAACAAGGTTGGATAGTAAATAATGTAGCAAAAGAAACAATAAAAGAATATATGAAACCATTTATAAATCAAAACATTAGTAAGCTTATACTTGGATGTACACATTATCCATTATTTAAGGAAATAATAAGAGAAGAATTAGGAAATGATGTGGATATAATTAATACTGGTGAAAAGATGGCAAATTATTTAAAAGAGTATTTAAAAGAAAAAGGTTTAGAAAATAATATGAATAAAAGAGGAGAATGTAGTTATTTTTTAACAGATATAGAATGCAACTTTATAAAAGTTGCAAGTAATATATTACAAGAACCAGATATAAAAGAAAAAATAAGAAAGATAAATATTGAGTAATCAGTAATAAAGCTAATTAATTTATGGAATAATATATTTTAAATTTATAAAGAGGAGATAGCCAATGGGAGATAATATAGAAGTTGATAAGTTAAAAAAAATATTGTTAGAATATAGACCAGAAGAGGGAAACCTTACTTTAATATTGGAAAATATACAAGAAAAGTATGGGTATATATCAGAAGAAGCAATAAAAGAGGTGGCAACATATTTAGAACTTCCAATATCACAAATTAATGCTACAATTAAATATAATAAAAGATTAGTTACCAAAAAACAAGCAAATTATATAATAACAGTATGTTTAGGGAAAAATTGCTATAAAAATGGAGCAAGAAGTATAATAGATATAATAAAAAAAGAATTAAAGATAGGAATAGAACAAACAACACAAGACAATAAATTTACACTAAAAACTCAGAATTGTCTGAAAAATTGTTCAAAAGGACCTTCAGTAAAAATAAATGATATATTATATAGTAATGTAACAAGAGAAAAGATGAAAGAATTAATAGGGGAATATAAGAATAAATTATAAAAATAATTAAACATAAACCTTCTAAAATAAGCATAAAATTAAACAGCTTATAATAGGAGGTTTTATTATGCTTATCATATTTAACAAGCAAAAAATATATTCATATGTAATAGCATTATTAACAGTTGCTATATTGTTTTGTGGAGCTACATTTTTTATGCCACATAATTTAGATACAATACAGATATCTGCAAATCAAAGTAAATTATTGCCAATTTACAGTGTAGATACAAATGAAAAAAATATATCCTTAACAATAAATTGTGCATGGAATGCAGAGGATATTGACAGCATTTTAGATACATTAAGTAAATATAAAGTACATGTAACTTTTTTTATGGTAGGAGACTGGGTAGAAAAGTTTCCAAAAGAGGTAAAAAAGATAGCTGATTCAGGGCATAGTATTGGAAATCATTCAGATACACATCCACATGTAAATGAGCTATCATTAGAAAAAAATAAAGAACAAATAAGGAAGTGTAGTGATAGAATAGAGAAAATAACAGGACAAAAAACTAATCTTTATAGAGGACCATATGGAGAATATAACAATACTGTAATAAAAGCTGCAGAAGAAGAAAGTCATAAAACAATACAATGGTCTATAGATACTTTAGATTACACAGGGTTAACAGGAGACCAAATGTGGAATAGAATAAAGGATAAATTAACAAATGGAAGCATTATATTAATGCATAATGGAACAAAACATACAGCAGATAGCTTAGACAAAATAATATATAATATAATACAAAAAGGATATAATATAGTACCAGTATCAGAATTAATATATAATGAAAACTATACAATAGACAATAGTGGAATTCAAAAGCAAATAAAATAATATTAAAAGGTTTACAAAAATTTCAAAAATCGATATAATATAATAAGAAAATACAAGGAGTGTAAGAAATGGAGAAACAAAAGAGATTTCTAAAAATATCTATAATTACGTTCACAATACTAGCCATAATATCAATACATACAATAAAACATGCAGATGTTGGAAGTCATCAAAGATATAAAAGTTCTTCAAGTAGTAGCGGTTCATCATCATATAGAAGAAGTACATCAGGTTCTACATACAGGAGCAGCAGTGGAAGTACTACATTACCTATTCCCATTCCAATTAGTATAGGGGGATTCATTCTATTTATGGTAATAGTAGCTATACTGAAAAATAGTCAAATACATAGAAATAATGATTTTAATACAATAATTAAAAATAATAATATTAAGGACAATACAAGAGAAATAGCTGAAGAAATAAAACAAATAGACCCCAATTTTTCAGAACAAAAATTTTTAGCATGGGCTAAGGAAGTATTTATAAAATTACAAAAGGCATGGACTAAAAGAGATTGGTCAGAAGTAAGACCTTTTGAAAGTGATGAATTATTTGAACAACATTCAGCACAATTACAAGAGTATATAGATAGCCATAAAATTAATATAATAGAAAGAATATCTGTGTCATATGCAGAATTACATGATTTTTTAATAGATGGAGATAAAGAAATTTTAAGTATTACATTAAAAGCAGTAATGATAGACTATATAATAGATGAAAAAACAAAAGAAGTATTAATGGGAAATAAAGTAGAAGACAAATATATGACATATAGATTAGTATTTGCAAGAAAAATAGGAAGAAAAACAAAAGAGGGAACAAATGACATAAATACTACAAATTGTCCAAATTGTGGTGCACCAACAGAAATTACATCATCAGGAAAATGTCAATACTGTGGAAGTATTATAACAACAGGCGAACATGATTGGGTACTTACAAGTTTAGAATCAATATAATAATTTAGGAGGAATAAAAATGGGATTATTAAAAGCTACAAAAGATGCATTAGGAACAACACTTGCTAACCAGTGGTTAGAGTATATAACAGTAGAAGAAACAAGTTCAAATATATTAGTTCAAAGAGGTTATCCTAAAAGAAATGGTTCAAATACAAAATCAACAAAAGGAGTACTAACAAAGGGAACTAAAATAGCAGTACCAGAAGGAATGGCAATGATGATTATAGATCAAGGAAAAGTTACAGAATTTACAGCAGAACCAGGAGAATTTATTTATGATAATTCAACAGAGTCATCAATATTTTATGGAGGATTTGGAAAAGGAATAATAGATTCAGTCAAAAAAATTGGAGACAATTTTAAATATGGAGGACAGCCAGCAACAGATCAAAGAGTATACTACATAAATACAAAAGAAATACAAGGACTTACTTTTGGAACAGCAGAGCCAATGCCATTTATGGATCCTAAATATGATATAACATTATATTTAAGATTTTTTGGTAAATATTCAATTCAAGTAAAAGACCCAATAATACTTATTTCAAATATTATAGGGTCAGCATCACAAGACATTGTAACTACTGATATATTCACTAATGGAGGACAACTAAAAGAGGAATTTATGACAAGTCTAACATCAGCATTAGCAACTCTTGCACATGAAGAAAGCATATCATTTAATGAGTTACCAAGATATCAAAAACAATTAGCCAAATTAATGAATGATGAGTTAGATGAAGAATGGTTGCAAACAAGGGGAATTGAAGTAATATCAGTAGCAATACCATCAGTATCATTAACGGAACAATCAAAAGAAGATGTAAGAAAATATGATGAAATACATATAGCAACAAAAAATGGAAAAGGAGTACTAACAGCAGCAACAGCTCAAGCTATGAAAGATGCTGCCAAAAATGAAGGTGGTACAGTAGGAACATTTATGGGAATGAATATAGGTTCAATTATGGGAAGCAACATGAATGAAGTAGCTCAAGGAGTATTTGGAAATAATTCACAGTCAAAAGAAGACACATCATTAAATAAACCATTACAATGGAAATGTCCAAACTGTCAAACACAAGAAACAGGAAGTTTTTGTTCACAATGTGGAGCGAGTAAACCAACAAAAAAATTCTGTTCAGAATGTGGAAAAGAATTGAACTTAGGAAATAAATTTTGTTCAGAATGTGGAAAAAAGATAGAATAATATATGATATAAAAATTTAAATAATATGTGCTCTAGAAACAATTAATTACTTGTTTCTGGAGATATTTAATTAATACTATTTTAGTAAAAGAGTAAAATTTTTAAAGTTAATATTATGAACAAAATTATGTATCGTAATATACTAAATGTTTACAAATAAAATATTATGTTATAAAATGGAAAAAATTAAAAAGGAGAGAATACAAATGAAAAGCAATTTAGAAAAAGGAATAACATTAATAGCATTAATAATTACAATAATAATACTTTTAATTTTAGCAGGAATAACAATAAACTTTATGATTGGAGATAATGGAATATTAAATAAAGCAGTACAATCAGGAAACATATATGAAGAAAAACAAGCAAGAGAAAAATTAGAAATTATATTAATGGATATAGGAGCAGATAAACATATAGATCCAGAATACAATGAAAATGATTATATAAATAGTAAATTGATAGAACAAGGAATAGCGGTTAATGGGGATTTTGTAAATGTAGATGGCTGGAAATTTGAAATAGATAGAAGTGTACCTAAAATTGCAGGAGGAGTAATAGAGGAGCCAGAGCCAGAAGAAGAAAAAGTAACTAAAAAGGAAAAAGCAATAGTATTAGATGGAGAGGGATATATTGAAACAAATTTACAACAAAGCAATTTTATAGAAACAACAAAAGGATTTACAATAGGAGCAAGAGTGAAGATAAGTAACGTAGGTCAACAGGCAGTAAATAACATGGGAATTTTAGGAAATTCAGTAGGTGCTCAAGGATTTGTATGGCAATTTAATCAAAAAACACAAGAATTAGGAATAGGTAATCAAAATAAAATGATAAATATAGATTATCAAAACTATTATAATAAATGGATAGATATTGTAACAACATATGAAAATGGAGTAAACAAAATATATATAAATGGACAACTAATAAAAGAAGAGGAAAATACAATAACACCATATGGAAACTTATTAATAGGAATAGGATATTCATCACAACCTACAGGAATGAAAGGTATGATAGCATCTGTAAAAGTATGGAATAAATCACTAGAACAAGAAGAAGTAGAAAAATTAAATCTATTAACAGATACAACAAGCATAAAAAGTGCAAACATAAAATTACAAACAATATTAGATAGTGAAGAAGATGTACAAAAAATAGGAGAAATAAAAGGGGAACAAAGATACGAATTAAGAGATTTTGAACTAAAATATGCAGTAAAATTTTTAGGTGGTACATATATTAATACAAATTGGAATCAAACTGACTTTATGTCAGGAACAGGAGAATATACTATAGCCGCAAGAATTAAAATAAACAAACTTCAACAAACAGGAATGGCACACATGAACATTTTGGGGTATCATCCAAATGGATATACTTGGCAATTTAATTCAAATTCAACACAACTAAATATTGCTGCAAAATATCTTGATTATACACCTTATTATGATCAATGGATAGATATTGTACATGTTCATAACAATACAATAAACAAACTATATATTAATAAAGAATTTATACATGAGGCTAACTTTAATTTTAATTATACATATAAAATATTGATTGGATTGGGATATGAAAGTCCTTCAAGATCAATGAAAGGAGAATTTGCTTCAATAAAAATGTGGAGAAAAGAATTAACAAAAGATGAAGTAGAGCAAATAGATATGCTACAAGAAGAGGGAGTAGCCCAAGAACAAATATATGGTCAAGCAATATTAGAAAGCAATGAAAAAATAGCAGAAATTGGAAGTTTTGTAGGATCTAATTATACATATGTTTTAAGACATTAATAAAAAAATAAAGATAGAACAAATTCTATCTTTATTTTTTTGTTATTAATGCTAACTTATAGTAATTTTAATATATAACTAAACTAGTAAGTACTATAAATTAACTTAATGTTGTTATAAAAAATATAAAATCTATTTACAATAATAATATTACTAATCTTAGCAGGAATAGCATTAAATTTAACATTGGGAGAAAATGGAATAATAAATATAGCTAAAAGGGCTCAAATAGAAACGCAAAAAGCAAATGAAAAAGAACAAATAACATTAGCTGTAGCCAATTCTAAAATGGATAATGTAGTAGATAAAAAAGATGAAATAGCTACAGCAGAACAACTAAAAGAAAAATTAACATCAACAAATTCTAATGTAGAAGTAATAGACAATGGAGATAATACTATAACAGTCATATATAAGGATACAAATAGAGAATATCTTTTAGATGAACAAAGAAATATAGAATACATAGGAGAATATATATCAGATAGTGGATTAAAAATAAAAAAAGGTTCAGTTAAAGTAACAAGAGATATACAAGGAAATGTAGGAATAAATTCAGTAACTAGACCTAAAGAAACATATATTAATTTTGAAGTAGATACATTAGGAGACTTTAAAGAAGTAACAATAGAACCAAGTTTACCACATAAAATAACTGATAATGGTAGCTATAAATTTATAATAACAGGAACTAAGGAAAATGGAGAGACAAAAACATTAGAATATACAAAAGATGTTAATTTTTATATAGATGGACCAACACAATATCTAAAATTTAATGGAACATCACATATACAAACAGATATACAACAAACAGATATAGCAGATGAATGTACAATAGCCTTTAAATTAAAACTGATTAGTAATTTTCAACAAGCTAATATGGGGGTTTTTGGAAATCATACAACAGGACAAGGCATTCTTATGCAATTTGGAGGATATGGAGTAGTAAATGTAGATGGAGTAGTTTTAAATTATTTACCATATTATGATGAATGGATAGATATAATAGTTACAAGAAAAGATAGAACAACCAAATTATATATAGATCAACAATTTATTGGAGAATATTCACCAAATTTAACTGCATACCCAGAGTTTTTCATTGGATTATCTTGGGATAGGAGCTATGATAGAAGAATGTATGGAGAAATGTCATGTTTTAAAGTATGGACTAAAGCTATGACAGAACAAGAAGTAAAACATTTAGACTTATTTAGTGAGGAAGTAACAATTAATCCAGAACATATATATAGGAATATAATTTTAAAATCAGAAGAAGAAGTAAATAAAATAGGAACCTTTATAGGAACAGGGCATGAATTTATAAATAATTAAGCAAAATAGATAGAAATTTAAGTTTCTATCTATTTTTTTTATAAAGCATAAAATTGTACAAATTGACAAAAAATATCAGATATTGTATAATAAAAATATAAAAAATGTGGAAAAATGGAGGAAATGCAATATGAAAAAAATAATAAGTATTATTTTTATGTTACTATTAACAGTAAGTATAGTTGGATGTAGTGGAACAAAAGAGCAAAGAGAAATAAAACGGTTAGAAGAAAGAATTGACAAACTAGAAGCACTAATAGCTTCAGAGAAAACAGAAATAGTTAACGAAAATATGCAAATTATTGAGAAAACAGAAAGTGAACTAAAGAACTTGAAAAATTCAAAGAATGGTACCATTACACAAAGTGAAAACAGTACTGAAAAAATAACGCAACAACAAAATATATTATTACCACCAATAGAAACTCTTTCTATCGAAGAACAAAGAAAAGAATATGATGGTGGAATAATAATATTTAAAGAAGGAACTCCAAAACACTGGGCAAAAGGACTTGAAGAAGGAAATAAACTTGAGATGATTAATGTTTATAGTGACGAAGAACAGCAGATACAGCAAAAAGTCGAGGGAATAGAGGCATTATATAGAATGTCATCAAAATATTCTGAAAAAATTAACATTAGTTCTATCATAGAACAACTATTAGAAGAAGGAAAAGAGAGTATTTATCTATTTGACAATGGAATAGATGAAAATGAGGTAGACACAAGTATTATAAATCATAAATCTTTTAAACTAGTTATATATACCTCAGGAGACTTTAACAAAAACTGGCTGATGCAGATAAAAAATGCTTATCCAAATGCTACTTTAAGAGTAATAGTAAATTAGGCAAAAGACTTAATACCAATATAGCAAAATTGCTTATTGGTATTAAGTCTTTTTATTAAGAATAAAATTTTATAACAAGGATATAATAAACTCATAATAAAAAAGGGAGAAAATGAGATGTCTCTTATAGGAATTATATCTGAAAATAAAAATGAAGCATATGTAAATAAAGTAATAAACAAAAACTTTTCTACTGATACTGTAATAAATATAACTGAAAAAAACATAACTAATATAAAAAATATAAGATTTGAAACATTATTAATTACTGGAAATAATGAAAAGATTCTAAAAAAAATAGATATATTAAAAAATATTATATCAGGAGTAAAATATTTAATAATAAATGCTGATATAAAAACTAATTTACTAGTTTTAGATAATATAAATATAAAAGTTATAACTTTTGGATTTAATTCAAAATCTACAATAACAGCTTCAAGTGTGAATGAAGAAAATATATTAATTTGTATACAAAGAACAGTAGAAAATGTAAAAAAAGAATTAATAGAAGAACAAGAATTAATGGTAAAGATAAATAACAATAAAACCAATATATCTTTACTTATGGGCTTGGTTACACTATTTATAATATATAATAAAAAGGATTTTAAACTTTAAAAATATAAAATTTTCCAAATTTAACATTTTATGTAGACAAAACCAAAAAAAAGTAGTATAATAGAAACATACGAACAAAAAAATATTCTAAAATGATAACCTAATGAATAAGATACAATAGATAAAATAAAAAATAGGGAGGAAAAAGCACCATGAATATAAATTATGCAGATAACAACCATTTAGTATTAATGGGGAAAGTTACAAGTGAAAAAAGATTTAGTCACGAAATTTATGGAGAAAGATTTTACATATTTGATATGGAGGTAGCAAGACTAAGTAGTAATGCTGATATTATACCAGTAACTATATCAGAAAGATTAATTAAAGAAGATTTACAAATTGGAAGCAAGATATTAATAAAAGGACAATTTAGATCATATAATAGTTATGAAAATGAAAGAAACAAATTGATATTGACAGTATTTGCAAAAGACATCTTATTACAAGAAGAAATAGAAAACTTAAAAGAGCAAGAAGAGGTTAAAGAACATGTATCAAACGAAGTTATTTTAACTGGATATATATGTAAAAAACCAATTTATCGTCAAACACCATTTGGACGTGAAATTGCAGATTTATTATTAGCAGTAAACAGAGCATATAATAAATCAGACTATATTCCAGCAATAGCATGGGGAAGAACAGCAAGATTTTGTCAAGATTTAGAAGTAGGGACAGAGGTTAAAATAACTGGTAGAGTTCAATCTAGGAGTTATGAAAAGAAACTTGAAAATGGAACAACAGAAACAAGAATTGCATATGAAGTTTCAATAGGTAGTTTAGAAATAATAACTGAAAAAGAAGAGGAAAATGAAGAAGAAAACAAAGAGGCTATATAAATAAAAAATGCTTTATCATTTAGGATAGAGCATTTTTTATTTAAAAAAGTAATATTATCACGAATAAAAATTGAAATCATATAATATATTTAAACATAAATAATATAGGAGGTAAATACATGCTAGATGGAAAATACCAAGCTTCACTAAACACACCAATGGGAGCAATTACAGGAAATATTACCTTAATGTGCAGAGAAAATAAAGTTCAAGGTACAATAGAAACAATGGGAATGAAAAATAGTTTTCAAGGAGAGAAACTAAATGAAAATCAGTGTAAATTTACAGGAAAATTTAATACACCATTAGGAGCAATAGACTATAGTGCAACTTGTATTGTAACAGGAAACAAATTAGAATTAATGGCAAATACAAACAAAGGAAATTTTAAATTAGAGGGAAAAAGGGTATAAAACTTATCAAAAAAACATTATTCAATACTTGAATAATGTTTTTAATATCTTTAAGAATTTATTAAAAATATTAAGAAATTCTTAAAGATATTAAAAAAATAAAAAAAATAGATTATAATAATTTAAACAAAGTATGGAGGGAAAAGAATGGAAATTTTAAAAGTAGAAAATTTATCTAAAATTTATGGAAAAGGTGAAACACAAGTAGTTGCATTAGATGATATCTCCTTTAGTATACAAAAAGGAGAATTTGTATCAATAATTGGACCATCAGGTTCAGGAAAGTCTACAATGTTACATATACTAGGAGGAGTAGATAGACCCACTAAAGGAAAAGTTTATATAAACAATCAAGATATATACTCTTTAAATAATAATGAACTTGCAATTTTTAGGAGAAGAAATATTGGATTGATATATCAATTTTACAACTTAATTCCAATATTAAATGTAGAAGAAAACATTTCTTTACCAGTATCTTTAGATCACAGACCAATAGATGAGAAAAAATTAGAACAAATTATTAAAAACTTAGGCCTAGAAAAAAGAACAAAACATTTACCAAATCAACTATCAGGTGGGCAACAACAACGTGTATCAATAGGAAGAAGCCTTATTACAGAACCAGCAATTATTCTTGCAGATGAACCAACAGGAAATTTAGATAGTAAAAACTCAAAAGAGATATTAGATTTACTAAAATTTTCAAATAAAGAATATAATCAAACTTTAATAATGATAACACATGATCAAAAACTTGCAAAAGAAGCTCAAAGAATAATAACAATAAAGGATGGAAAAATTGCAAGTGATGAGATAAATTAATAAAGGTTTATAGGTAAAACCTCAAAAAAACCTAAATAAAGTTTATTTACAAGGGGAAAAAATGAACATATTAAATAAATTAACATTAAATTATCTAAAATTAAATAAGAAAAGAACTATTGTTACAATTATAGGAATAATACTATCAGGTGCAATGATTACAGCAGTGGCAACTCTTGCAGTATCTTTTAAAACATTTATGCTAAATGTGGAAATTCAAAGCAGTGGAGCTTGGGAGGCTATTTTTAAAAATGTAAAAACACAAGATATAGAAACAATAACTAAAGATAAAAATTTTGAAAAAACAATGCTTATGGTACCAGTAGGAATGGCAAAAAATACATATACTGAAAATAAATATATATACATAAAAGAATATGATAAATTAGCTTTAGAAAATATGAAAATAAAACTTACAAAAGGTCGTTTACCAGAAAATAGCAATGAAATAGTATTAAGTATAACATTTTTTGATGGAAGTCAAACAGAGCCTAAAATTGGAGATACAATAAAACTAGATATAGGAAAAAGAATATCAGAAGGATTTGAACTAATAGGAGATAAATATGAAGAAAATGAAGAATTTATAAAAAGTGGAGAAAAAACATATACAATATGTGGAATAATACGGTAAACCAGATTTTGAAACTAGTAATGACATTTATACATCAGGCGTTAGCTTACTTGATGAAAATAAACAAATTACATCAGAAACTATAGATATCGGAGTAATTAATAAAAAAACAAAGAATATATATAAAGATACAGAAAAAGTACATAAAGAACTAAAACTTGAAGAAACTATAAAATATAATAAGTATGTACTAATGTACAAAGGAGTAAATGGTACAGATGAATTTACAAAAATGCTATACACAGTTAGTGGAATATTAATAACTGTAATTGCAATAGGTTCTATATTAGTAATATATAATAGTTTTGCAATATCTGTATCTGAAAGAAAAAAACAATTTGGAATGTTATCTTCTGTAGGAGCTACAAAAAAGCAAATAAAGAAGGCTGTCATTTATGAAGGAGCAATACTTGGAATAATAGGAATACCTTTAGGAATTATATCAGGAGTAGGAGGAATGGGAGTAACACTTAAAATAGTAAATAATCTTTTACAGCCACTATTTAATGACAATTTACTAAATTGGGAGTTAAAATTAGTAATATCTTGGGAAGCAATAATAATAGCTATATTCTTAATTACAATTACAATTTACCTATCAGTCATAATTCCAGCAAGAAGAGCAAGTAAAATATCACCAATAGAAGCAATAAGACAAAATGATGATATAAAAATAAAATCAAAAAAATTGAGAATACCTAAATTCATGAAAAAGTTATTTAAAATAGAAGGAGAAATAGCATTAAAAAATTTAAAAAGAAGTAAAAAAAGATATAGAACAACTGTTATATCATTAATAATAAGTATAGTACTATTTATATCTGTTAGTGGATTTATAGAATACATGTATGAGGGATTTGATACACTATATGCTACAGTAGACTATGATTATTCAATATTAATATATGGAGAAAAAGATGAACAAAGAAAAGAAGAAATAAAAAATAAGATAAAAAATTTACCCTCAATAGAAAAATTATCAATACAAAATGGAATGTACACATATACCAAAGTAACACAAGATAGAATTAGTAAGAAAATGTTACAAGCAAAAGATAATAAGGAATTATCTTTGATGTTCAAAAATATATATGATGAAACTCAAAATAAATATAATATTGAAGTTAGAGTAATAGCCTTAGAAGAAGAAACATTGCAACAGTATAAGAAGGAAGTTGGAGTATCAGAATTAAAAGATAATCAAGCAATATTAATAAATTATGTAGATATGTTACGAACTGCAAAAATAGAAGGAAATCTTACAAATCATCAAGAAAAAGAGAAAATAAATATATTAAAAGAAAATAAAGAAATTCCTATTGAAATTATAAAAGTAACAGATAAAATGCCATTTGCAATTAAAAATCAAAATGTACCAGGTCTTATAATAATAATATCACAAGAACAAATGCAGCAATTATTAAAAGAAGAAGATCAAGAAATTATTACTACAGTTTATATGACAGCAAAAGATGATAAAATATTAGAAGAAGAATTAAAAAAACTTGAGGAAAACTATACTGATATATATTTTCAAAATATAAAAGAGGAAATGCAACAACAACAAAACTTAAAACTTATAATACAAATATTTTTATATGGATTTATAACTTTAATATCATTAATAGGAATTTCTAATATATTTAATACAATATCAACTAATATAGCTTTAAGAAGAAGAGAATTTGCAATGTTAAAATCAATAGGAATGACAGACAAGAGTTTCAAAAAAATGCTTAACTTAGAATGTATATTTTATGGCACAAAGTCTTTGTTATATGGAATACCATTAGGAAGTGCTATATGTTATTTCATAAATCAAGGTTTTGCCAATATGATAGAGTTTGTATATCAACTTCCTTGGAAAAGTATCATTATATCAGTAATTTCTGTTTATATTATAGTATTTATAACAATGATATATTCTAGCAGGAAAATAAAAAAAGAAAACATAATAGATGTCCTAAGAAATGAAAATGCATAATAAAAATAAGTATAAAAATAAAAAAAAAGCACACCTTATATATGTGAGGTGTGCTTATGAATGAAAAAGAAGAATTAAAGAAATTTAATACTGAACTTGGAGAGGATGCTACAAAATATGGAGAATTCATATCATCGTATTTTGCTTGGATAACTCCTAAAGAACAGAAAAAGAAAGCAGAAAAGTTCCAAAAGATAACTAAAAATAAAAATGAATAAAAAATAAAGAAAACAAAAGAAAAAATAAGAAAAATAAAAATAACAAAAGAAAATATAAGAATATCTAATTTGTAAAAGGATAAAAAAATAATATAATATTAATATAGGTCAAAGAAAGTCAAAGTCAAAAGAGGTGATACATATGAGAATGTCAGATATCATAGAAGAATTTATAAAAGAATTATTAAAAGGAGAAGAAGAATATATAGAAATACAAAGAAATGAACTTGCAGAACATTTTAATTGTGTACCTTCTCAAATAAATTATGTAATACAAACTAGATTTAAACCTTCACAGGGCTATTATGTAGAGAGCAAAAGAGGCGGCGGAGGTCATATTAAAATAAAAAAAATAAATATTACAAAAAGTAATTATTTAATGCATATAATTTCTAATATGGAACGAAAAATAACAGCGCAAGAAGTAGACATATATATAAGCAATTTTTTATCATATGATATTGTGAATAAAAATGAAGCAAAGTTATTGAAAGTTGCAACAAGTGATAAAGTACTTTGCATTCCTAAAGATTTAAAAGATGAGTTAAGAGCAAACATATTCAAAAATATGTTAATAAACTTAGTAGAAGATTAAAAAGGAGTTGATTAATATGTTATGTCAAAATTGTGGAAAAAATGAAGCTAATGTAAGATATACACAAATTATAAATGGAGTAAAAAAAGAAATGGCACTTTGTCAAAGCTGTAGTAAAGAATTAGGTATTGGACATATAGAGTTTAATATGCCTATAAATCTTTCAAGCTTTTGGGGAGAATTTTTAGAAGACAGTGAGTTATTACCAAGCTTTATAAAACCTAAAGAGATAATATGTGATAAATGTAGAATGACATATGAAGAATTTACAAAGATTGGGAAATTTGGATGTGAAAATTGCTATAGTACTTTTTCAGATAAAATAGATAGTATATTAAAGAACATACAAGGAGGAAATAGACACATAGGAAGAATAGCAATATCAAGAGAAAATAATAAAATGTTGCAAACAAAAGAAATAAAAGAAGAAAAAGTAGAGCAAAGTAAATTAGAAGTTCTAAAAAACGATTTAAAAATAGCAATAAGGGAAGAAAGATATGAAGATGCTGCCAAAATTCGTGACGAGATAAAAAAGTTAGAAAATAAATAAAATAGGAGGGAAAAAATGATAAATTGGTATTTACAAAGTGGTAAATCTTCGGATGTAGTTATAAGTTCAAGAATTAGACTTGCAAGAAATTTAAGTGAATTTCCATTTGTCAACAAATGTACAAAGCAACAAAAAGAAAAAATAGAAGAAAAAATAAGACAGATACTACCCAATATAGGATATGGTATAAAATTTTTAAAATTAAGAGATATAGATGACATAACAAAAATGTCATTAGTAGAAAAACACATAATAAGTCCTGATTTTGCAATGAAGGAAACATCAGAAGGAGTAGTACTAATAAATGATGAAGAAAATATATCTATTATGATAAATGAAGAAGATCATTTAAGAATACAAATATTAGGTTCAGGACTAGAATTAGATAGTCTAATAAATTTAGCAATAGAGCTAGATGAAAAAATACAAGATAATATTATATATGCATATAGCAAAAAATATGGTTTTCTAACACAATGTCCAACAAATGCAGGAACAGGACTAAGAGCTTCTATTATGGTTCATTTACCAGCATTAACAAAAACAGGGAATATACCTAAAATTTTAGAAGTTATAAATAATTTTGGTATGAATATAAGAGGAATTTATGGAGAAGGAAGTAAGGCTCAAGGAAACATTTATCAAATATCTAATAAACAAACTTTAGGAATTACAGAAAAAGATATAATAAAAAATATAAAATTAATTACAGAAAAAATAATAGAACAAGAAAGACTTGCAAGAAAGATTATTGCAAAAGATAGTATTACATTAGAAGATACAGTATATAGAGCTTTTGGAATTTTAAATAATTGCAAAAAGATATCTTCAGAGGAAGCAAAAGAGCTACTATCAGAAATAAGATTAGGAACAGATTTAGGAATTATAAAAGAATTAGATGATTTAAAGGTAAACAAACTTGAA
This sequence comes from Clostridia bacterium, assembly GCA_022797145.1. GTDB lineage: Bacteria > Bacillota > Clostridia > TANB77 > CAG-508 > RGIG8482. Next base: position 156,605 of record JAAWKA010000001.1, on the reverse strand, counting down.
TTATATACAAAACCAGCAAACTTACAAAAATATTTGGGCAAAAAAGTAGATGCATATGAAAGAGACATAAAAAGAGCGGAAATTATAAAAGAAATTATAAAAGAAAAATAATAAGAAAGGTGATGACAAAATGGCATATAAATTTACAAATAGTGCAGAAAAGACAATACAAATAGCACATAATATAGCAATTTCTTTAGGACACAACTATATAGGAACAGAACACCTTCTATATGGGTTAATAAAAGAAGGAACAGGAGTTGCAGGAAAAGTTTTAGAAAATCAAAATATTACACCAGAAAGTATATTAAAACAAATAGAAGAATTAATTGGAAAAGAAGATACTGTAGTTGATGAAAGTACAGTAGGATTTACACCAAGAACTAAAAGAGTTATTGAAAATGCATTTCGTGAAGCAAAAAAATTAAATTCTGATTACATAGGAACAGAGCATATTTTAATAGGTATTATGAGAGAAGGAGATAGTGTTGCAGTAAGAATTTTATTAGATTTAGAGGCGAATCCTCAAAAGTTATATAATGAAATAGTTAAAGTAATAAATGAAGATGAAACAAGTTTAAATCAGAATCAGCAAAAACAAAGTAAAAAAACTTTAGGAAGTTATAATCAAACAACAACATTGAATCAATTTGGAACAGATTTAACTAAACAAGCATCAGAAGGAAAATTAGATCCTATTGTAGGGAGAAAAGAAGAAATAGAAAGAGTAATACAAATACTTTCAAGAAGAACAAAAAATAATCCAGCATTAATTGGTGAACCAGGAGTGGGAAAAACAGCAGTAGTAGAAGGACTTGCTCAAAAAATAATATTAGAAGATGTACCAGAGATGTTAAAAAATAAAAGAGTAGTAAGTATAGATATATCTAGTATGGTAGCAGGTGCTAAATATAGAGGAGATTTTGAGGAGAGAATAAAAAAGTGTTTAAACGAAGTAAAAAAAGTAGGAGATGTTATACTATTTATTGATGAAATACACACAATAGTAGGTGCAGGCTCAGCAGAGGGAGCAATAGATGCAGCAAACATATTAAAACCTCTTTTAGCAAGAGGAGAAATTCAATTAATAGGAGCAACAACATTAAATGAATATAGAAAATATATAGAAAAAGATGCAGCATTAGAAAGAAGGTTTAGCCCAGTTAATGTAAATGAACCAACTTTAGAAGATACAATAGAGATATTGTATGGAATTAGAGATAAATATGAAGCACATCATAATATAAAGATAACAGACGAAGCTATAAAAGCAGCAGTGAATTTTTCAGTAAGATATATTAATGATAGATTTTTACCAGATAAAGCTATAGATTTGATAGATGAAGCGGCATCTAGAACAAGAATGAGGACATATATGCAACCAGATAATTTGAAAAAATTAGAGCAACAAATGGAAATAGCAAAAACAGAAAAAGAAGAAGCAATTAAAGTACAAGATTTTGAAAAAGCTGCTAAATTGAGAGATAAACAACAACAATTAAATGAAAAATTAGAAAAAGAGCAAGAGAAATGGAAGAATAAAAATACGAGAAATATAACACAAATAACTCAAGAAGAAATAGCAGAAGTTATTGCTAGTTGGACAAAAATTCCAGTTAAAAGAATAACACAAGATGAGAATGAAAAATTAAAAAATTTAGAACAAGTATTACACAAAAGAGTGATTGGACAACAAGAAGCTGTAACAGCCGTTGCAAAAGCAATTAGAAGAGGTAGAGTAGGACTAAAAGATCCTAAAAGACCAATAGGTTCATTTATATTTTTAGGACCAACTGGAGTAGGAAAAACTGAATTATCAAAAGCATTAGCAGAAAGTTTATTTGGAGATGAAAATGCTATGATAAGAATTGATATGTCTGAATATATGGAAGCACACTCTATATCAAAACTAATAGGTTCACCTCCAGGTTATGTAGGATTTGATGAAGGAGGGCAATTAACAGAAAAAGTTAGAAGAAAACCATATTGTGTTATATTATTTGATGAAATAGAAAAAGCACATCCAGATGTTATGAATATGTTACTTCAAATATTAGAAGATGGAAGATTAACAGACTCAACAGGAAGAACAGTAAATTTTAAAAACGCAGTTATTATAATGACATCAAATGTTGGAGCAAGACAAATTACAGAAGTTAAAACTTTAGGATTTACAAATATCAATAAAGAAGATAATGAAGATGAAAACAAAAAATATGAGGAAACTAAAAAAGAAGTATTGGCAGAACTAAAAAAACAATTTAGACCAGAATTTATTAATCGTATTGATGAAATTATTGTATTCCATAAACTAAATGATACTCAAATAGAAGAAATAATAGAAATAATGTTAGATGAAGTAGTAAAAAGGTTAAAAGAAAATGATATAGAGATTAAGGTGGATAAATCAGTAAAAGAGCTTATTGCAAACAAAGGGATAGATAAAGCATTTGGAGCACGTCCACTAAGAAGAACAATCCAAAATACAATAGAAGATAAATTAGCAGAAGAAATTTTAGATGGAAACTTGAAAAGTGGAGACAAAGCAAAGATAGTAGCAAAAGACGAGAAAATTATTGTTAAATTAGCAAAAGGATAAGAATTATAATTTTTTAAATTTAAAATAAAGGCTAACTCAAAAAGTTTTAGAGCCTTTATTTTAGCCTATATTGGATTTACATGAATAATTGTATTATAAACTTTATCTATAGCAGTAATATCCTTTTCTAAAGAATCAGCTAAATTGTGACTATTAAAAGTAGACATATTACCATCAACATAGATAGTCATTACAATAATATATTGGCAACCAACAGGAGAAGAAGAGATATTATCAATCTTTCTTATTTCCTTATAGCTGTGAGCCAAGTCTAAAATTAATTGCTCAGTTTCATCATCAATAGAAATATCCATTAAAATATTGTAACTTTCAAGAAAGATTTTAAAACCTGTATAACAAATCCATATAGAAATACCAATTCCAACAATGCCATCAAACCAATAAATATTAGCAAAGCTAAGTAGGATAGAAATTAATGTAAAAGAAGTTACAATACAATCATTTCTATGGTCTTTCATATTAGCTTCAAGAAGAATATTATTATATTTTTTAGTTAAAGTTTTTGTATATAAATACAAAGAAAATTTAATAACAACAGTTATAATACAAACAATAACTAAAAACCAAGAGAATATAAAAGGTTCTTTATTAATTAAAGAAATTATAGAATCAAAAAATAATTTGGTAGCCACAAAAATCATGGAAATACTAATAAAAAGAGAAAATATATATTCAGCTTTTCCATGTCCAAAGTTATGAGTTTTATCATTAGGTTCACTTGCGATTTTATTTCCAATAAAAGTCATAGCAGAAGCAAAAATATCGCTAGCACTATTAGCAGCATCAGCAATCATGGCCTGACTATTACTAAAAAAACCAACAATTGATTTTATGACAAGCAAGAAAATATTACCCAATATACCTAAAATACCAGCTATTTTAGTACTATTATATCTTTCCATAAAACATCTCCAATCATTATAAAAATAATTATCATATAATTATATCACATAAACAAGAAAAAAAGTATTAAAAATAAAAAATTAAATTATTCAACCCAAAATAGAATTTTTTGAATATAGAATATTGTAAAATTATTATATAAAGGAATAAACGAGATAAAATGAACAATATATGATAGAAAAGATATATGAGGAAGATAAAATGTATATGCTATTGTACAAAACATTATTAGTAAAAATCGATATAATAATATGCTTGTAAAAATAAAGATTTTATATGATAATATATAAACTACTAATTGCCATTATGGAACTTTGACATTCTATAAATTATTATAAAATAGTAAAAAATAGAAAACCAAAGTATTTAAATTTTAACTTTATTAAGTAGCAATAAAAACCTTAAAAACCAAAATTTGCATTATTTACTATAATATGATATAATATATACATATATCAAAAGAAAAATAAATAAAATTCAAAAGAAGGTGGTTGTTATGACATTAGCAACAATAGTGTATATATTAGTATTTGTAATTTTTACATTGGTAGCAGTAGCAGTAATGCAGATACGTTTAGCAGGAATGAAAATAAAAGATTTTTGGAGTTTTGTAAAAGCAAATGAATTATTAGATGAACTATATTTTTTTGCTAATAAAAAAGGAGACTTAAGTTCACAAGAACAAGTAATTTTTCTAATGGAAGCAGAAAAAGTATTTAGTGCATTTGAAAAGGTCCCAAATATGTTATGGGAAGAAGAATATCAAAAATATAGAGAAGTTTTAAATAAGTATAAAGATATCAAAGTCTTAAGATGGGCATCAAACTAAAAATTGATATAAAATAAAGAGATAGACAAGTAAACTAACCTCCAATTATTAAACTTTCTTGTTTAATAATTGGAGGTTAGAATAAAACATCTATCTCTTTATCTTATAAAAAAGTTTTTAATTTTTCAACATTATTTTCTTGCATTTTTACAAAAGAGTTTAAAACATCAACTATTTCTTTATCAGCATCAGGATTATGATTTAACAACTTTCTTCCTTCAATAATTCCCATAGTAGTTCCTTGAATTAACATATCTGCAATATGAGAATTACTTTTATCAGATATAGTATTCATTTGTATACCACTCCAACTCATAATTTTATCTTTCATATTATTATCATTTGGAATAATACCATGTTTTTGATAAATTGAATTTACAGTGTCTAGAATATCACCATATTGATTGTATTGAAAACTTAAATTATCCTTAAAATTTACATCTCCTACTTTTTCAGAAACAAAAGAAATAGAATCCATTCCCATTTTAGCTCCTTTATGAAGCTCGTTTAAAATTTTAATATTTTTATCCATAAAAACCTCCAAAGTTATTTATATAGTAGTATAAACAAGAAAAAGAAAAATATAAGTTAAATATTATATAAGATGCAATTTACATAGAAAAAAAAAAGTGTTAGAATAAATATATTAAGGAGTAGAACAGTATGGGAGAAGTAAAATGGACTAAAGAGCAATTACAAGCTATACAAGAAAAGAATTCAAATATATTAGTTGCAGCAGCAGCACGGGAGTGGAAAAACTGCTGTTTTAGTGGAAAGAATAATAAATAAAATTATTAATGAAAATTTAGATATTGATAAAATATTAGTAGTAACTTTTACAAATGCAGCAGCATCTGAAATGAGACAAAGAATATTAGATGCAATTTATGAAAAGTTAGAAGAAAATCCAGATAATGAACATCTACAAAAACAGATAATATTAATTTCAAAAGCAAATATTTGTACTATACATTCATTTTGCTTAGATGTTATTAAAAATAATTTTTATGAAATAGATATATCGCCTAACTTTAGAATAGGTGAACAAACAGAAATAGAATTATTAAAACAAGAGGTTTTAGAGGAATTATTTGAGGAAAATTATTTTGAAAAAAATGAAGAATTTTTACAATTAATAGATACATATACAACATATAGAGAAGATGAGCCATTAAAAGAAATAATATTAAAAATATATAGATATATACAAAGTAATCCTTTTCCAGAAAAATGGTTAGAAACAGCGGTAGAAAGTTTTAACCTAAAAGAAAATATAGAGAAAGATTTTTCAAATACAATTTGGGGAGAAATTTTGTTACAATCAGTAGAGGATGAAATATCAGCTATAATAATTGAACAAAAAAGTATCGAAAAAATTTTAAAAAAGTATAACGAATTGGAGAAGTTTTATCAAACAATATGTTCAGATAGAGAAAAAATGGAAGAAATTAAAAAAAATTGTAGCTTATGGGATGAAACTTACCAAAATATAATAAACTTTCAATTTGATAAATGGCCAATAGATAGAAAGGTGAGTATAGAACAAAAGGAAATAGCAAAACAAAAACGTGATACAATAAAAAAGAACTTTGATAAACTAAAAGAAAAAATTATGATATTTGATTCAAAAACAGCAAATCAAGATATATATGAAATGTATGAGATATTGAATATAATAAAGAAAATAGTGTTAAAGTTTAGCACAAAATTTTCACAAAAAAAACAAGAAAAGAATATAATAGATTTCAATGATATTGAACATTTTGCATTAAAAATATTACTTAAAATAGATGAAGAAGGAAAATATGGAAAAACAGAGATTGCAAAAAAATATCAGCAGGTTTTTGAAGAAATAGCTATTGATGAATACCAGGATAGCAATTTAGTACAAGAATATATATTATCAACAATATCAAGAGGAAATAATATTTTTATGGTTGGGGATGTAAAACAGAGTATATATAAGTTTAGACAAGCAAGACCAGAACTATTTATAAAAAAATATGAAACTTATAAAATAAAAGAAGAACAGAAAGAAAAAGATAACCTAAAAATTCAATTATTTAAAAACTTTAGAAGTAGACAAAATATATTAGATATAACAAATTTAATATTTGAAAGTATTATGAGTAAAACCTTAGGGGATATTGAATATAATAAAGAAGAATATCTGAACTTAGGTTCAGATTACAAAACACCAAAAAGACAAATGAATTATGCTGGGAAAACAGAGCTACATATTATAGACTTAAAGAAAAAAGCAGAGGAACAAGAAGAAATAGAAATTATAGAGAATGTAGAATTAGAAGCTAAATTTGTTGCAAAAAAAATAAAAGATATAATAAAAAGCAAATATCAAGTATATGATAAAAAGATAGGATATAGAGATATTACATATAAAGATATTGTAATTCTATTAAGATCGACATCAATACTTGCCCCAATTTATGAAAAAGAAATGAATGAATTAGAAATACCAGTATTTAGTGATACAGGAACACAATATTTAGATACAGTAGAAATTCAAACAATTATATCAATATTAAAAATAATAGATAATCCAAGACAAGACATACCATTAGTTAGTGCATTACGTTCATGCATTGGAGGATTTGATGATAATGAATTAATTGAAATAAAGATGAAAACCAACAAAGTAAAACAGACTTTTTATGAAACATTAATACAAGCAAGACAAAAAGTAGAAAAACCACTAAGAAATAAGATAAATAAATTTTTAGAGAATATAGAAATATGGAGAGAACAACAAGAATATATTCCTTTAGATGAGCTATTGTGGAAAATATATAATGATACAGGATATTATAATTATGTAAGTCTTATGCCAAATGGAGATTTAAGACAGGCAAATTTAAAAATGTTATTTGATAAAGCAAAACAATATGAACAAGCAAGTTTTAAAGGATTATTTGATTTTATAAACTTTATAGAAAGGATAAAAAATAATAATTCTGACATGGATTCTGCAAAAATAATTGGAGAAAATGAAAATGTAGTAAGAATTATGAGTATTCATAAAAGTAAAGGATTAGAATTTCCAGTTGTATTTCTATCAAGCACAGCAAAGAAATTTAACATGCAAGACTTAAATGACAATATATTATTACATCAAGATCTAGGATTGGGACCTAAATGTATAAACTATAAAAGACGTATACAATATAATACTCTAGCAAAAGAGGCAATAGCATATAAAACAAAAATAGAAACAATATCAGAAGAAATGAGAATTTTGTATGTTGCTTTAACAAGAGCAAAAGAAAAATTAATAATAACAGGTATATCAAAAGATGTAGAAGAAGAACTAAACAAAAAAGGTGAATTATTACAAATGTATGAAGAAAAAAACATTAATCCAAACATAATAAAAAAATACAAATCTTATTTAGACTGGTTAGAACTTGTATATTTAAAAAATAAAAAAGAAATCTCTAAAATTATGGAAATATTTATACAAGAAAGCGATAAAATAATAGAAACCAGCAATATCACCAAAAAACAATCAGAAAACATAATAGAAAAAATAGAAGAAAAAGCAAAGAAATATGAAAAAGTATCAGAAGATATACAAAAAAAATTAGATTGGACTTACAAAAATTATTTTGCATCAAAAATTGAAGCTAAAACATCTGTTAGTGAAATGAAACAAAAGCAAGCTGAGCAAGTAGAAGAAAAGAATAGATATGAAATAGAGATGTTAAAACCAAAATTTTTAAAACAAGAGGAAGAAACTAGCAAAGCAAGAATAGGTACTTTAATGCACTTATGTATACAAAAATTAGATGAAAGTAAAGAATATGATTATGAAAAGATACAAAATATAATAAACCAATTAATACAAAAAGAATTAATAACAAAAAAAGAAGCAGATGAGATTGATATAGATAAAATATTAAAATATACAAAAACAAAATTATGGGAAGATTTAAAAAAAGCAAAAAAAATATATAAAGAACAGCCTTTTTATATAAATATTCCTGCAAAAGAGATATATAATGAAGAAATAGAAGAAAAAATTTTAGTACAAGGAGTAATAGACCTATATTACATAGATAAAAATGGAGAAGTTATATTAGTAGATTACAAAACAGATTATATAAAAAAAGGTAAAAATGAATTAATATATAAATATCAAAGTCAATTACTATTATATAAAAGAGCATTAGAAGAAGCTTTACAAACAAAAGTTAGTAAGGTATATATATATTCGACATATTTGAACGAAGTCATAGAAGTTATTTAAAAATAAAATAAAAAATAAATTTACATAAATATTTACAAAAACTAATCTGTATAGTATAATTTATGTATATTAATTTGAAAATAAGATTGGGGAAACAAATATGGAGAGAATGAAAACCTTTGCAATATATGCATTAGTAATAATATTGTTTTTTATTTTTTCAAACGTAATGATAGAAATAGCAATAAAAACATCATATAAGCCAATTACCTCATATGTAACTAAAAAAGATATGTATGAAATAGAAATGACACAAGCAAAAGCAACATATGTAAATGGATATATAGGAGGAAATATAAAAAATATAAATGCAAATGAAGAAACAAAATATATAAAAATTGATTTTTATTCACCAAGAAATATTGTATTAGGAACTAAATATATAGAATTAAAAAATTGGAAACAAGGAGAAATGTGTGAATTTAAAATCGGATTTAGATATACAGATGTTGCATATGCAAAAATAGATGTAATAGATTATATACAAGAAGAAGTAACAAAAGAACAGTTTATGAGTGATGATATGAAATTTACTATACTTCTTACAACAGTAGTGTTTTTATGTTTCTTTGGATAGTAAGAGAGTCAATTTTCTAATAAGGAAATTGACTTTTTTTTGTTTTATGTTAAAATTTACAAAAAGAGAAAATAGATAGGAAGAAATAGAAATGACAGTCCAAGAAATATTAAGACAAGAAATTAAAACTTTAAAAGAACAAAAGATTGAATCTCCAATATTAAAAGCAAGAATAATACTTTCAAGTATTTTAAATATAACTAAAGAAGAGCTTATATTACAAGAAAATAGAATTTTAGAAGATAATATAATAAGGGAATATAAAGGAAAAATAGAACAGTTAGTAAAAAAGCAACCACTTCAATACATAACAAATCATCAAGAATTTATGAAATTAGACCTATATGTCAATGAGAATGTTTTAATCCCAAGAGCAGATACAGAAATATTAGTAGAAGAAGTAATACAAATATGTAACCTACAATATCCAGATAAATGTGAGATATTAGATTTATGCACAGGAAGTGGAGCTATTGGTATAGCTATTTCAAAGTATACAAAAAATACACATATCTCATTACTAGATATAAGTGAAGAGGCACTAAAGATATCAAAACAAAATGCAAAACGAAATAATATAAGAAATATAGAATTCATAAACCAAAACATGTTCCAAAATCTAAGAAAAGATTTTGATATAATAGTATCAAATCCACCATATATAAAAAGTAATGAAATAAAGAATTTACAAAAAGAAGTAATAAATGAACCAAAACTTGCCTTAGATGGTGGAGAAGATGGATTGAAATTCTATAAAATTATTCAGAAAGAAGCTTATAAATTTATAAAAAAAAATGGTTACTTATGCTTAGAGATTGGATACAATCAGAAAGAAGAAGTGATAAACTTGCTACAAGAAACAAGAATGTATAATAAAATATATTCAAAGAAAGATTTAGGAGGAAATGACAGAATAATAATAGCAAAGAGAAATTAAAAAATGTTTTAGGAGAGAAATATGTCTTTTTCAGCTAATATAAAAGAAGAATTAAGTAAATTATCAAATCTAACTAATAAAGAAGCTCTAAAATTGGAGTTTTTTGGATATTTAATTAGTACAAATACAACAGTAATAAAAAATAAAATAAAATATTCTACAGAAAATTTGTATAATATAAATAGATTTAATAAACTTCTAACAAACTTAAATATTGATTATCAAATTGATATACAAGGAAAAGTTTATACAATTAGCTTAAAAAAACAAAACTTTGAAATATTAGAATATATAAAAGATAAAATTAATATAAAGCCAATATTTGAAATAAAAAAACAAGATGAAATAAAAAGTAAAGCAATAGTAAGAGGAACATTTTTGGGTGGAGGTTCAATAAGTGATCCTAATAGTAAATATCATTTAGAAATATTATTTAGCACAAAAATAAATTTAGATTTTATTGTAAAAATATTAAAAAATTATAATATACAAGTAAAAACATTAAAAAGAAAAAAGAACTTTTTGATATATATAAAAGAAGCTGAAGAAATTTCAAAATATTTAGCCTTTATAGGAGCCAATAGAGCAGTTTTGTCATTTGAAGAAATAAGAGTTTTGAGACAAACAAGAAATAATGTAAACAGATTGGTAAACTGTGAAACAGCGAATCTGAATAAAACAATTAATGCAGCAGTAGAACAAGTTAATGCGATAAAATATTTAAAAGAAAAAAAGCAATTTAACAAATTAAATGATAATTTAAAAGAAATAGCAAATTTAAGAATAAAAAATTCATCAGCAACTTTAACACAATTAGGACAGATGTTGAAAGAGCCTATAGGAAAATCAGGAGTAAATCATAGATTGAAAAAGATATGTGAAATGGCACAAGAATTAAAAAAGAAACATTAAACAAATAGTTTAATATAAAAGGAGTAGAAATTGAAACAATTAGGAATTTATATACATATACCATTTTGTGTACACAAATGTTACTATTGTGACTTTATATCATATGTAGATAAATTAGAAAAAGTAAAAGAGTATATAAAAGCTTTAAAAAAAGAAATAGAGCTAACGATATACAAAAAAAACTATAGTATAGATACAATCTACATAGGGGGAGGAACACCATCTTGTATTGAAAGTAAATACATAAAAGAAATAATGAATAAATTGAAAGAATATAACATACAACAAGATGTACAAATAAGTATTGAAATAAATCCTGGAACAGTTAATAAAGAAAAATTAAGAGATTATTTAGAGGTAGGAATTAATAGATTGAGTATAGGCTTACAATCTACGAATAATAAATTATTAAAACAAATAGGAAGAATTCATACATATGAAACGTTTTTAAAAACTTATGAGGAGGCAAGAAATGTAGGGTTTAATAATATTAATGTAGATTTAATACAAGCATTACCAAATCAAACCATTGACATATTAGAAGAATCAGTAAAAAAGATAGTAAAGTTAGCTCCAGAACATATATCAATATATTCTTTAATTTTAGAAGAGGATACAATACTATATAAATCAGTAAGAAACAAAGAAATAAAATTAGTAGATGAAAAATTAGAAAGACAAATGTATTGGAGAACAAAACAGATATTAGAAAGCAATAAATATATACATTATGAAATATCAAATTTTGCAAAAACAGGATGTTATTCAAAACATAATATGAATTGTTGGGAGCAAAAAGAATATATAGGATTGGGAGTTGCAGCACATTCATATATAAATAAAATTAGATATTCTAATACTACCAATATAGAAGAATACATAAATACATTAAAAGACATAAAGGATATAGAAGAAATTAAAAAATCTAAATTAAGAACAATACATGAAATACAAACAAAAGAAGAAGAACAAAAAGAATACTTTTTATTAGGATTAAGGAAGCTAGAAGGAATAAATATTGAAAACTTTAAACAAAAATTTATACAAAATCCGATATATTTATATAGAAATGAATTAAATGAATTGGTACAAAAAGACTTGATAGAAATAGATTTAAATAATATTAGACTGACAAAAAAAGGACTAGACTTTGCAAATATAGTTTGGGAAAAGTTTATATGAGTCACAAAAAATTCACAAAATATTTTAGCAAACTGTATTGACATTTGCTAAAAATGGATATAATATATTAAAAGAAATTAGCAGTCTTGTTTATAAAGTGCTAATGAGAGGTGAGTAATATGCTAGACAGCAGAAAAAAAAAGATTTTACAAGCAGTTATAGATGAATATATAAATACAGCAGAGCCAGTAAGTTCAGGAACACTTGTAAAAAAATATGGATTAGAGTATAGTAGTGCAACAGTTAGAAATGAATTAGCAGAATTAGAGAATAATGGCTACTTAGACAAAACACATACCTCATCAGGACGAATACCATCTGAAAAAGGATATCGTTTCTATGTAGATGAATTAATTAAGGAAGACAATATTTCACTAGACGAAATTAAATATATACAAAATAAATTAGAAACAAGAGTGAATGAAATAGAAGATTTAACAAAAATTGCTACATCTACATTATCAGAAATAACACATTATACAACAGTTGCCATAGGCCCAAAAACAGAAAGGCAGATAATAGAAGAAATAAAATTTATACTATTAGGTAGTAGAATGTTAATGATAGTTATTGTAACAGACACTGGTTTGGTAAAAGAAACAATAATAAAGTATGATGAAGATATTAATCAAAATCAAGTAGAAACATTAAACAGTTTATTTAATAGTAAATTACGAGGAAAGCCATTAAATAAAATAGACAAACCAATGGAAGAATATATATATTCAGAAATAACATATAGTATAGAAGTAATAAAACCAATTATAGAACAAATAAATAAAGTTATAGAAGAGCAAGAAAATATATATTTAGAAGGAACAACAAAAGCATTTGATTTACCAGAATTTAAAAGTTTAGAAATAGCAAAAAATTTTGTAAATGTGTTAGATACTAAAGAAATTGTATTAGATATGCTAAATTCAGGAGTAGCAAAAGATATAAATGTATATATAGGAGAAGAAAATGACAATGAAAAACTAAAAGACTTTAGTATAGTAACTTTTAAACATCTAGTAGGAGATAAGGAATTAGGAACAATAGGAATTATAGGGCCAAAAAGAATGGATTATTCCAAGGTAATATCTGTTATGAAATACATTAGCAAAAAAATGCAGGAAAAAGATATGTAAAATAAAATTAGAGAGGGGAAAAATATGGAAGAAAATAAAGAGCAAGAATTGGAAAAACAAGAAATAGATAATAAACAAGAAGATGAAATTACAAAAGTAAAACAAGAATTAGAAGATACAACAGATAGATATAAAAGAATAATGGCAGAATTTGATAATTTTAAAAAAAGAAGTTTAAAAGAAAGAGAAGGAATGTATAATTCCTTGATAGCACAAATAGTAACATCTATTTTACCTATATTAGATAATCTAGAAAAAGCAGTAAGTGTTGAAACACAAGATAACAATTACAAACAAGGGGTGGAAATGGTTCTAAAGCAGTTTACAGAAACATTATTAAATTTAGGAGTAGAACAAATTAAAACTATAGGAGAAACTTTTAATCCAGAATATCATGAAGCTGTAAGTAGTGTACAAGATGATACTTTAGGAGAAAAGCAAATAAAAGAGGAATTTAGAAAAGGTTATAAAATTGGAGACAAAGTAATACGTCATTCAATGGTTGTAGTTGCAAATTAATGGAGATATAAAAAACTATTACATGGTTATATATATTAACAAAAGACAAAAAATATCTATCTTAGATAAACAAAAAATAAATAAATTATGCAATTTTAAATTGTATATATGAATAATAAATTTTAGGAGGAATAAAAATGGGAAAAATTATAGGAATCGATTTAGGAACAACAAATTCATGTGTATCAGTTATGGAAGGAGGAGAAGCAGTTGTTATACCAAATGCAGAAGGTAACAGAACTACTCCATCAGTAGTAGCGTTTTCAAAAAATGGGGAAAGACTTGTAGGGCAAATCGCAAAACGTCAAGCAGTAACAAATCCAGAAAATACAGTAATATCAATAAAAAGACATATGGGAACAGACAAAAAAGTAAAAATAGAAGCAGATGAGTTTACACCACAAGAAATATCAGCAATGATACTTCAAAAATTAAAATCTGATGCAGAAAATTATTTGGGAACACAAGTCACACAAGCTGTTATAACAGTACCAGCATATTTTAGTGATTCTCAAAGGCAAGCAACAAAAGATGCAGGAAAAATAGCAGGACTAGAAGTATTAAGAATTATAAATGAGCCAACAGCAGCTTCACTTGCATATGGAATGGATAAAGAAAATACAGATCAAAAAATAATGGTATATGACTTAGGAGGAGGAACATTTGATGTATCAATACTAGATATTGGTGATGGAGTATTTGAAGTTTTAGCAACAAGTGGAAACAATAAATTAGGTGGAGACGACTTTGATGAGAAAATTATAGATTACTTAGTAGATGAATTTAAGAAAAGTCAAGGAGTAGACTTAAAATCAGATAAAATGGCTATGCAAAGATTAAAAGAAGCAGCAGAAAAAGCAAAGATTGAATTATCAGGAGTACAACAAACAAATATTAATTTACCATTTATTACAGCAGATGCAACAGGACCAAAGCATATGGATATTACATTAACAAGATCAAAATTTGAAGAACTAATTAGAGAACTTGTGGAATCTACTTCTGGACCTGTAACACAAGCTTTAAAAGATGCAGGAATACAGGCATCAGATTTACACAAAGTATTATTAGTTGGAGGATCAACAAGAGTTCCAGCAGTACAAGAATTAGTAAAAAGAATAACAGGTAAAGAACCAGATAAGGGAATTAATCCAGATGAATGTGTTGCTATAGGAGCAGCAATTCAAGCAGGGGTATTATCAGGAGATGTAAAGGACTTAGTATTATTAGATGTAACACCATTATCATTAGGAATTGAAACATATGGAGGAGTATTTACAAAATTAATTGAAAGAAATACAACAATACCAACAAAAAAATCACAAGTATTCTCAACAGCAGCAGATGGGCAAACTAGTGTTGAAGTACACGTTTTACAAGGAGAACGTGAAATGGCAGCATATAATAAAACTTTAGGAAGATTTCAATTAACAGGAATACCAGCTGCACCAAGAGGAGTACCACAAATAGAGGTAACATTTGATATAGATGCAAATGGAATTGTGCATGTATCAGCAAAAGATATGGCAACAGGAAATAGTCAAAATGTGTCAATAACAGCAAGTACAAATTTATCAGATGAAGATATTGAAAAAGCAGTAAAAGATGCAGAAGCACATGCTAGTGAAGATAAAAAGAAAAAAGAAGAAATTGAAACTAGAAATAATGCAGAAAGCTTAATTTATAATAGTGAAAAGACACTAAAAGACTTAGGAGATAAGATAAGTGGAGAAGAAAAAGCTAAAGTAGAAGCAGAAATTGAAAATGTAAAAAAAGAGCTAGAAGGAACAGATGTAGAGAAAATAAAAGAAGCAACAGAAAAATTAACACAGAGTTTTTATGAAATTTCAGAAAAATTATATAAACAAGCAAATCCAAATCAAACAGCAGAGGGTGTAGATCCAAACACTACTGAAGCATCAAACCAAGATCAAGCAGATAATGCAAATGTATATGATGCAGACTATAAAGTAGAAGAAGATGGAGAGAATAAATAAAATAGTTGAAGTTGGAGGTTAGACAAAAACTAACCTCCAATCTCTTCAAAATACTTATAAATAGATATTGGAGGAAAAAATGGCAGAACAAAAAAGAGATTATTATGAAGTTCTTGGAGTAAATAAAAGTGCAACTGAGGAAGAACTAAAAAAAGCATATAGAAAGCTTGCAAAAAAATATCATCCAGATGCAAATCCAGATAATAAAAAAGAAGCAGAAGCAAAGTTTAAAGAAGTAAATGAAGCTTATGAAAACTTATCAGATCCTCAAAAAAGGAGAATGTATGACCAGTTTGGGCATGAAGGGCCACAAGGTTTTGGAGGAGGACAAGGAGGATATTATTCATATACTTCAGGATTTGATGGTTTTGATATGGGAGATTTAGGAGATATTTTTTCATCTTTCTTTGGAGGTGGATTTGGAGGAAACAGAAGTTCAAAAACCTCAAATAATGGACCAACCAAAGGTGCAGATCTACATTACAATATGGAGATTACTTTTGAGGAATCCTATTTAGGAACACAAAAAGAGATATCTATTAATCGTGATGATACCTGCAATACATGCCATGGAACAGGAGCAAAAGTAGGAAGCAAAGTAGAAACTTGTTCTATGTGCCATGGAACAGGGCAAATAAGACAGGTACAAACAACGATACTTGGACAAATGCAAACAACAAGAACATGTACTAATTGTCATGGAGAAGGAAAAATTATAAAAGAACCATGTGAAACATGTAGAGGAAAGGGTACTGTCAGAAAACAAGCTAGAATAACAGTAAAAATACCACAGGGAATAGATGAAAATCAAACAGTAGTGTTAAGAGGAGAAGGTGCTCCAGGAACAAAGGGAGGTCCTAAAGGAGATTTATACATAACAGTACATATAAAAAGACATAATGTATATACAAGACAAGACTATAATGTATTATGTGATATACCAATAACTTTTACTCAAGCAACATTAGGAGCAGAAATAAAAGTGCCTATGGTAGATGGAAAGATTGAGACTTTTAAAATACCAGAAGGAACACAAACAGGAACAAGATTTAGAATAAGAGGTAAAGGATTTAAAGCAGTAAATAGAAATTATGAAGGAGATTTTATATTTACAGTAGAAATACAAACTCCAAAAAGATTATCAAAAGAACAAAGAGAACTTTTAATACAACTTGCAAAAACAATGAATGAACAACCACCAGTAAAAAGGCGAGGAATATTTGGATAAAATTATCAAAAAGATTTAAAAATATTGGAAGAATACTTGAAAAGTATTCTTTTTTGATATAGAATTGTGATAGTCTTGTATAGACTAAAATTTATAGATACCATAGGTATCAGAAGTGGAGGAATTTAAATGTCAGTAAGAATAGGAATTAATGGATTTGGAAGAATTGGAAACTTAACATTTCAAGCAGCATTAAAAAAGGGAGATGTAGAGGTAGTAGCAATTAACGATCCTTTTATAACAGCAGACTATATGGCTTATATGGTAAAATATGATTCAGTACATGGAAAATTCGAAGGAGAAGTAAAAGAAGAAAATGGAAAACTAATTGTAAATGGAAAAGAAATAAAAGTATATAATGAAATGGAACCTAAAAATATACCTTGGGGAAAAGATGGAGTAGATTATGTATTAGAATGTTCAGGAGTATTTACAACAATAGACAAGGCACAAGCACACTTAGAGGGAGGTGCTAAAAAAGTCATAATTAGTGCACCATCAAAAGATGCACCTATGTTTGTTATGGGGGTTAATAATACAGAATATGATCCAAGTATGAATATAGTATCAAATGCATCTTGTACAACAAACTGCTTAGCACCACTAGCTAAAGTTATTAATGATAATTTTGGAATTACAGAAGGACTTATGACAACAGTACATGCAACAACTGCAACACAAAAAGCAGTAGATGGAGCATCTAAAAAAGATTGGAGAGGTGGACGTGCAGCATCAACAAATATAATACCATCTTCAACAGGAGCAGCAAAAGCAGTAGGAAAAGTTATACCATCATTAAACGGAAAATTAACTGGTATGGCATTTAGAGTACCAACAGTAGATGTTTCAGTTGTTGATTTAACCTGTAATTTAGCAAAACCAACAAAATATGAAGATATATGTGCAGTTATGAAAAAAGCAGCAGAAAATGAGTTTAAGGGAATTATTGAATATGTTGATGAAGCAGTAGTATCATCAGATTTTATAAGTGATGAACATACTTCAATATTTGATGCTACAGCAGGAATACAATTAACAGACACTTTTGTAAAACTAGTTGCTTGGTATGATAATGAATGGGGATATTCAAATAAATTGGTAGATTTAGCAAGATATATGGCAACAAGAGACTAAAGAAAAAATGTAGAAGAATTGGAAGTTAGATGTTTAAAAAGTACCTAAGTAAATTACATCTAACTTTCAGTAGCTTCAATACAAAAAGTATATATATTGATTTTTAATATATAAATGTCAATATATATACCTTTTGCATAAAGTTTGGTTCATACAGGTATAATAAAATAAAAGGAAATGGGAGGTTTATTATGAATAAAAAAACTGTAAAAGATATTGAACTAAAAGGAAAAAAAGTATTGGTGAGATGTGATTTTAATGTTCCACAAGATGAGAATAAAAATATTACAGATAATAGAAGAATAGTTGCAGCATTAGAAACAATAAAATATTTATTGCAAAATAATGCAAAAATAATTTTATGTTCTCACTTAGGTAGACCAAAAGGAGAGGTAAAAAAAGAATTTTCTTTAGAACCAGTAGCAAAAGAGCTTTCAAGATTATTGGGAAAAGAAGTTAAATTAGCAAATGATATAATTGGAAAAAATACAAAAGAATTAGTAGATACAATGAAAGAAGGAGAAATTGTATTATTAGAAAATATTAGATTTGACAAACGAGAAGAAAAAAATGATCCAGAATTTGCAAAAGAACTAGCAAGTCTTGCAGAAATTTATGTAAATGATGCATTTGGAACAGCACATAGAGCACATGCATCAACAGCAGGAATAGCAGATTATTTACCAGCAGTATCAGGATTTTTAATAGAAAAAGAGCTTAATTTCATAGGCAAAGCATTAGAAAATCCAGAAAGACCGTTTATAGCAATATTAGGAGGTGCAAAAGTATCAGATAAAATAGGAGTAATAGATAGTTTATTAGAAAAAGTAGATACATTAATGATAGGAGGTGCAATGGCATATACCTTCTTTAAAGCACAAGGATATAATGTAGGAAATTCACTATGTGAAGAAGATAAATTGGATTTAGCCTTAAATGCAATGAAAAAAGCAAAGGAAAAAGGTGTAAAATTAGTATTACCAGTAGACACAAAAATAGGAAAAGAATTTAAAAAAGATACAGAATCAAAAACTGTAGAATGGACACAAATACCAGAAGATTGGGAAGGATTCGATATAGGAGAAAAAACAATAGAGATTTTTAAGAAAGAATTAAAAACTGCTAAAACTGTGATATGGAATGGGCCAGTAGGACTGTTTGAATTTGAACAATTTGCAATAGGAACAAATGAAATAGCAAAAACATTATCAGAATTAACTGAAACAATAACAATAATAGGCGGAGGAGACTCAGCAGCAGCAGTAGAAAAGGCAGGACTTGCAGACAAAATGACTCATATTTCTACTGGAGGTGGAGCGTCACTAGAGTTTATAGAAGGAAAAAAATTACCAGGAATTGAATGTTTAGAAAATAAGTAAAAGGAGTAAGACTTTTGAAAACAGTATTAAATAATGCAGAAGAAGAAAAACCACAATTTGTAACATCTTTTATAATAAATAAAGAAGCTAAACCAGTTATATTAAAAAGAAAAAAAGATTTAAAGTTAGATTCAGGGATGAATGATTTACTTTCAGGACATATAGAGAAATTTGAAATTCCATATTTAGCAATAAGAAGGGAAGCAGAAGAAGAATTAAATATATCTAAATATAGTAGTTTGGAAGTTCATAAGCTTGGGATAATAAAAATTTATCATCCAGCGTTGAAAAGAGATATTGTATGTGAAATATATTGTATCTATGTAGAATCAAATATAGATGAAATAAATATAAATATTATTAAAGCCAATAATGAAATTGAAAGAGCAGAAGAATTAGAAACATTTGAGGATTTATTTGATATGATAAGGAAAGGAAAAACTAGATTTAAATATACAGAAAAAATGGAAAAATTTTTTGAAAAATTAAAAGATATAGAAAAATCTAAATGTTCAGAGTTAGAAGAAGTTAAATAATAATTGTATATAAAAAGGAACAAAGGTAAAATGATTACTATATTGTTAGCAAAATCGTATTATAAATTAATTCAAAATAAAAAAATTTAGTAATATATAATACAAGAGAAAAATTTAAAGAAATAATGTAAAATATAATAAAGGAGGATTAAAAATGCGTAAAAAAGTAATTGCAGGAAATTGGAAAATGAACATGAAACCATTACAGGCAGAAGAGTATATGAGGGAATTTATAGAACTTATAAAAAATGCACAAAGTGAAGTTATAATTTGTGCTCCATATATAGATTTAGAAAGACTAGTAGAGATAACAAAGAAAACCAATATAAAGATAGGTGCACAAAATATGCATTGGGAAGAAACAGGGGCATATACAGGAGAAGTATCAGGTTCTATGCTAAAATCTATAGGAGTAGAATATGTAATAATAGGACATTCTGAAAGAAGACAATATTTTGCAGAAACAGATGAAACAGTAAACAAAAAGGTAAAAGCAGCATTAAATAATGAATTAAAACCAATAGTATGTGTAGGAGAAACATTAGAACAAAAAGAAAAAGGAATAACAAATCAAGTCATAACAAATCAAACAAAACTTGCTTTAGAAGGATTAACACAAGAGCAAGTAGAAAATATAATAATTGCATATGAACCAATATGGGCTATAGGAACAGGAAAAACAGCTACTTCTGAGGATGCAAATAATTGTATAATATCTATTAGAGAAGAAATTAGTAAAATATATGGACAAAACATAGCAAGCAGAGTTATAATTCAATATGGAGGAAGTGTAAAAGCTTCAAATGCACAAGAACTATTTACTACATCAGATATAGATGGAGCATTAGTAGGAGGAGCAAGCTTAAAACCAGAAGAATTTGAAAAAATAGTAAATTATGATAAATAAGGATGGTAAATTAGTATATGAAAAATAAATTAACTATGTTAATGATACTAGATGGATTTGGAGAAAATTCAAATGATAAGGCAAATGCAGTAAAAATGGCAAGTACGCCTAATTTAGATAAATTTATGAAAATGTACCCTATGACTAATATATATACAAGTGGACTTGATGTTGGATTACCAGAAGGACAAATGGGGAATTCGGAAGTAGGGCACACAAATATTGGAGCAGGAAGAATAGTATACCAAGAATTAACAAGAATTACAAAATCAATTGAAAGTGGAGATTTTTTTAGTATACCAGAGTTTAATGAAGCAATAGAAAATTGTAATAAAAATAAATCTGATTTACACATAATGGGCTTATTGTCTGACGGAGGTGTTCATAGCCATATTCGTCATTTATATGCATTATTAGAACTTGCAAAAAGAAAAGGAATTGAAAATGTATATGTACATTGTTTTTTAGATGGAAGAGATACTCCACCAGCATCAGCAGAGACATATATTACAAAACTAGAAGAAAAAATGAAGGAAAAAGAAATTGGAAAAATTGCTACAATAATGGGCAGATTTTATGCAATGGACAGAGACAAAAGATGGGAAAGAGTTGAAAAAGCATATAGAGCATTAGTAGAAGGAGAAGGACAAAAAGCTTTAACAGCCACTTCTGCTATTGAAAGTTCTTATCAAAAAGAGGTATTTGATGAATTTGTAGAACCAACAGTAATTTGTAATGGAGATACCCCAATAGCTACAATAAAAAATAATGATTCTGTTATATTCTTTAATTTTAGACCAGATAGAGCAAGAGAAATAACAAGAACATTAGTAGATAATAACTTTGATGAATTTAACACAAATAAAATAAATTTATATTTTGTTTGTATGACATCATATGATGAAACAATGCCAAATGTGAATATTGCATTTAAACCAACAAGTTTAAAAAATACGTTTGGAGAATATATAAGTAAACAAGGATATACACAACTTCGTATTGCAGAAACTGAAAAATATGCCCATGTTACATTTTTCTTTAATGGAGGAGAAGAAAAACAATATGAAGGAGAAGACAGAATACTAGTACCTTCACCCAAAGTAGAAACTTATGATTTAAAACCAGAGATGAGTGCATATGAAGTAACAGATAAAGTATTAGAAGCTATATCATCAAATAAATATGATTGCATTATCTTAAACTATGCAAATCCTGATATGGTAGGACATACAGGAAATTTAGAAGCTGCTATTAAAGCTTTAGAAGCAATAGATGAATGTGTTGGAAAAGTAGTAAATGAGGTTATAAAAAAAGAGGGAGTAATACTAATAACAGCAGATCATGGAAATGCAGAACAAATGATAGACTATAAAACAGGAGAACCTCATACAGCACATACAACAAACCCAGTACCATTAGTATTAATTGGAAGGGATAATATAAATTTGAAACAAGGAAAACTTGCAGACCTTGCCCCAACTATGCTAGACATAATGGGATTAGAAAAACCAGAAGAAATGACAGGTGAAAGTATTATTGTTAGAAAATAATGGAGGCAAAAATGCTAACAACATCTAATATAAGAAATGTATATTCACAAATACAAAAACAGTTATTTTATATGATTCCAGAAAAATGGGATAGTATCTATTTGTATGCATCTATAATAGAACATAGTAAAACAAATGCAGGAGAAATGTTTTTTTATTACTATCCCAAAAGTATTCTACAAAAAAAACCAATCAATGTATATGAAATACCTAATAAATTTAATTTAGATGAAGAAGCGTATTTAAAACTTGCAGATAAGTTATATGCAAAAATAAAAGAATTAAGAAATGAATTAATAAAAATAAAAGAACAGCCATTTACTAGTATAACAATATCAGTAAAAAATTATAAATTTAATGTAGAATATGATTATGAAGATTTAACTACTACAGAATATACAAGTTATGATAGACACTTAATATGGAGACATAAATATTTAAAGATTCCTTTAAGTAATTATAATAGAAAAGAAAAGCAAATGATAATTAAATACTTAGAAGGATACAAAGAAAAAAATAAAAATTTATATACATATACAGAAGGAATATATAAAAAAGAGATAAATAGCAATATAATTGAATATAATCATGAAGAACGACAAATACAAAAAGAAGCAGAAGAAGAAATAAAACAAGAGCAAATCAAAAGTCAAATTTTAAGTTATAAACAAATAAATGAATAATTTAAAGTTCCAAATATGTTATTAAAGTTAAAAAAATATAAATCTAATATTGAAAGGAGCAAACTAAAATGATTTATTCAAAAGAAGTAGAAGAAATGTGCCCAGTTGCAAAAGGAGTAGACCATGGACCAGCACCAATTCCAGAAGAAGGCAAATGGGTAAAATCAAAAGAAATTAAAGATATATCAGGATTAACACATGGTATTGGTTGGTGTGCCCCACAACAAGGAGCATGTAAACTAACTTTAAATGTAAAAGAAGGGATTATACAAGAAGCATTAGTTGAAACAATTGGATGTTCAGGGATGACACATTCAGCAGCAATGGCAGGAGAAATATTAGTAGGAAAGACAATATTAGAAGCCTTAAATACAGACCTAGTTTGTGATGCAATTAATACAGCAATGAGAGAACTATTTTTACAAATAGTATATGGAAGAACACAATCTGCATTTTCAGAGGGAGGACTTCCTATAGGAGCAGGTCTTGAAGATTTAGGAAAAGGACACAGAAGTCAAGTTGGTACAATATATAGTACATTATCAAAAGGACCAAGATATTTAGAACTTGCAGAGGGTTATATAGTAGAAATAGGATTAGATAAAGATAATCAAATTATTGGTTATAAATATGTAAACTTAGGAAAAATGATGGAAAACATAAAAAAGGGAATAGAAGCAACAGAAGCAATAGAAAAAGCTTCAGGAAAATATGGAAGATTTGATGAAGCAGTAAAGAAAATAGATCCAAGACAAGAGTAATTTATAGTATAATGATAAAAATTAGACTGAAGTTTGTAAAAGAATGTGAATAATATAAAATAGAATGAATTTAAAAACTATATATTAAGATTTGATATAATATATTTTTTGAATTTCATAAGTATCTATAAAAGAATACATATTTATAAACGGTTATTTAAGAAAAAGGAGGAATAAATAATGGCAGTAACATTTGAAAGTTATGAAAGAAGAATAGATCAAATTAAACCCGTAATGGAAAAGTACGGAATTGAAGATTTTGAAGATGCACTAAATATTTGTAAAGAAAAGGGATTTAATCCATATGATTTAGTAAAAAATGTTCAACCAATTTGTTTTGAAAATGCATGTTGGGCATATACATTAGGAGCAGCAATTGCAGTGAAAAAAGGATGTGTAAAAGCAGCAGATGCAGCAAAAGCAATCGGAGAAGGCTTACAAGCATTTTGTATACCAGGATCAGTAGCAGATGATAGAAAGGTAGGATTGGGACATGGAAATTTAGCATCTATGTTATTATCAGAAGAAACAAAATGTTTTGCATTTTTAGCAGGACATGAATCTTTTGCAGCAGCAGAAGGCGCAATAGGAATTGCAAAATCTGCAAACAAAGTAAGAAAAGAACCATTAAGAGTAATTTTAAATGGGCTTGGAAAAGATGCAGCACAAGTAATTTCAAGAATAAATGGATTTACATATGTGAAAACAGATTTTGACTTTTTTACAGGAAAAGTAAATGTGGTAGAAGAAATAGCATATTCAGAAGGTGAAAGAGCAAAAGTAAGATGTTATGGAGCAAATGATGTAAGAGAAGGAGTAGGAATAATGCATATGGAGGGAGTTGATGTATCAATAACAGGTAACTCAACAAATCCAACAAGATTCCAACACCCAGTAGCAGGAACATATAAAAAAGAATGTATAGAACAAGGAAAAAAATACTTCTCTGTTGCTTCAGGTGGAGGGACAGGAAGAACATTACATCCAGATAATATGGCAGCAGGCCCAGCTTCATATGGAATGACAGACACAATGGGAAGAATGCACTCAGATGCTCAATTTGCAGGATCATCATCAGTACCAGCACATGTTGAAATGATGGGATTAATAGGAATGGGAAATAACCCAATGGTTGGAGCGACAGTATCAGTGGCAGTAGCAATAGAAGAAGCAATGAAATAATAAAAATAAGCCCACTACTCTTTGGAGAAGTGGGCGCACTGATAAAATAATATCAGTCATCAAAGGATTCCATTGGATTTGAACAGTCGACAGGATTCAACAAATGCATTTCGTTATTTTCAAAACTGTAGTCTTGAAAAACAGTATTTTTTGAAGGATAAAATTTTATTTTACACTCTAAAAACCGACGACAAAATAAACAATGAAGAAAAATTTGAAAAAGTTTAATCATATCAATGAACCTCCTTAAAGTTTTTTAGTTAACAAAATTATATCATATTAACATAAAATAGTCAATTAATATAGGCTCTTTAAAATCTATGAACAATGGGGTATCGCCAAGTGGTAAGGCAGTGGATTCTGATTCCACCATTCCTAAGTTCGAATCTTAGTACCCCAGCCACAGTATTTTAAATTACTTTATAGTATTTCTTGAAATTTACAAACAACATATAATACGCCATATCCAATAAATACTAGTCCCACACAAGCATAGAAAATTTTAGTATATGTAGCTTCAAAATTTTTTTCAAATAAAGTTTCCAGTTACAGAATAACTCGAAACTTTATTTGAAAGAATAATACAATTATAAAATAAATGTATATAAAATTTAAGAAAAAGCACTATTTTGCAGTTTTTTTGTCTAAAACTATATAACCTATAAATGTTTTAAAGTAGTATTTATTAATAATTTTAAATAAAAAATAGAAGGAACTGTAAAGGATATATTGCATATATATAATAATTTCTATGTATAAATTAAAATAGGTTTAGAAAGTTTTTTTTATGTATATAATATTAATAAAATATATTAGGAGGTTTAAAATATGAGAGATTGCTTACAAATAGAAAGTATTCATGCATTAGAGGTATTAGATTCAAGGGGAAATCCAACAGTACAAGTAGAAGTTGTTACACAAGGAGGTTTTTCAGGAGTTAGTATTGTACCTTCAGGAGCATCAACAGGGAGTTTTGAAGCTGTTGAATTAAGAGATAATGATGAAAATAGATATTTAGGTAAGGGAGTTACACAGGCAGTTGATAATGTTAATAAAAAAATTGCAAAAAAATTAGAGGGAATGAATGTATATGACCAACTAAATATTGATAAAACATTAATTGAGTTAGATGGAACACCAAATAAGGAAAAACTAGGAGCAAATGCAACTCTTGGAGTTTCTATTGCAGTAGCAAAAGCAGCAGCAAATTCATTAGGAATGACTTTGTATAATTATATTGGTGGAGTAAATGCCAAAGAATTACCAAGACCAATGATGAATATATTAAACGGAGGAAAACATTCAGAAAATAATATTAATATACAAGAATTTATGATAGTACCAGTCGGAGCTAAAACTTTTAAAAAAGCTATGCAAATGGGAGTAGAGATATATCATAATTTGAAAAAAGTATTGAAACAAAAAGGATATTCAGTAGGAGTTGGAGATGAAGGAGGATTTGCTCCAGATTTAAAAGATGAAGAAGAAGCTATACAAGTAATATTAGAAGCTATAAAAAAAGCAGGGTATGAACCTGACAAAGATGTTTGTTTAGCCTTAGATATAGCAAGTACAGAAATGTATGAAGAAGCCAAAAAAATAGGAAAGGATGGATATTATTTTTGGAAAACACAAATATATAAAACAAAAGATGAGATGATAAATTATATAGAAGAATTAGCAAATAAATATCCAATAATATCGATAGAAGATGGATTAGCAGAGGAAGATTGGGAATCGTGGAAAAAGTTAACTGATAAATTAGGAGAGAAGATACAACTAGTAGGAGATGATTTGTTTGTAACAAATATAGAAAGATTACAAAAAGGAATTAATGAAAAAACTGCAAATAGTATATTGATAAAGCCAAATCAGATAGGAACTTTAACACAGACATTAGATGCTATAGAATTAGCAAAGAAAAATGGATATACAGCAGTAATATCACATCGTTCAGGAGAAACAGAAGATACAACAATAGCAGATATAGCAGTAGCAACAAATGCAGGGCAAATAAAAACAGGAGCACCATGTAGAACAGACAGGGTGGCAAAATACAATAGATTACTAAATATAGAAGAAGAACTAAAATTTGAATAGAAAATGGCACAGAAAAAACTGTGCCATTTTTAGGATTCTAAGGTAATTTCCTTAAATTATGAGGAGCCTCTGCTACTAATACCATATTTTCACGCACTATAGCAGAGCAAATAGGCATATTTTTGGTATGTATATTACAAATATCAAGAATACTGATAACATTTCTAAAAGGACGTATATGTATATCGAATTTAGAATAGTCTATTTCAATATTGTCTAAAAGATTAATTCCCAATACTTTGTTTTGTTCATCGAAAAGTTTAAAACATTCACAAGTAAAATTTGTTTTTTGTCTCCAAGAAATATTTTGACAATATTGCTGTATTTTTGATAAGTACCAATCAATAGCTTTGTGTTGTAACTGTAAATTAACTCTCATAAAAATCCCATTTCATAATGAAAACTATACTATTGTTAATGTATATTATACATTAATTCTACATAATATTCAAGGGGGAATAAAATTAATTTTTAAATAAGTATAGAAAAATGTTTTTTTTTATGTTATTATTTAGAAAAAATGTAAGAGGAAAAAAATGAGTAATATTTTAGGAATTATAATATCATATGTATTTATAGGAGTAATTATAGTAGCTGCTAAGTTTTTTGAAAAAGCAGGAAAGGAAGCAAGTAGAAAATTTATACACATTATACTGTGCAATTGGTGGTTTATAGCAATGCATTTTTTTACAAATGTAGTATGGGCAGCCATTGTTCCATTTAGCTTTATTATAATTAATTATATATCCTACAAAAATGGTTTTATAGCTGTTATGGAAAGAGAAGATAAAGAGGAAGAGGGACTAGGAACAGTGTACTATGCAATTTCTTTATTTATATTAATAATAGTTAGTTTTGGAATTTTAGATAATAAAACTATTGGATTAGTAGGAATTTTAATAATGGGATATGGGGATGGATTAGCACCAATTATAGGAAAATCTATAAAAAGTAAAAAATATAAATTTGGAAAAAGTACTACAAAAACAATAGCTGGTTCTATTACAATGTTTATAGTTACTACTATAATTTTATCTATATTTTTAATTAATACACAATTTTGGTACATTAAGGTATTAGTAGCAGGATTCATAATAATGCTTATTGAAGCAATATCTATAAAAGGAACAGATAATATTTTTGTTCCATTAATAGCTTCTTTTATTTATTCAGTGCTAATATAAAATTAGGAAGTAAAATATGAAAAAACAAGAGATTTTAAATAAATATGTAGGTGAAGATAAGATATTAGTAGCAAAAGTCTTAGATAAAATAGAGTTGTCAAAAAATAAAATAACATATACAGATTTTTTAGATCCACATCAAAAACAAATAATACAAAAACTGTTAAGCATATTGCAAATAAAAAATGTTATATTTTATGGTGGATATAGGGATTCAGAAAGAACGATATTAATTATCTATCCAAAAAAATATAGTGATAATATAATACAAAAGAACTATAAAAACATAATGAAAGTAATAAATATAAAGCTACCAAAAGAATTAAAAGAAAAATATAAACATAGAGATTATTTAAGTTCATTAATCAGGCTTGGAATAAAAAGAGAAAAAATAGGAGATATAATAGTACAAGACCAAGAAGCAGATATAATTATATTAAAAGAAATTTCAGAATATGTAAAAACTAATATTGTAGAACTAACAAGATTTAAAAAATCAATTGTAGAAATTGTAGAAATAAATAAAATAAGTAAAGCAAAAACTAAAAGAGAAAAAATACAATTAATAGTGTCTTCATTAAGATTAGACAATCTTGTAAAAGAACTTACAAATACATCAAGAAATAAAGCAGAAGAAATAATATTGAAGGGAAGAGTATTTGTTAATTTTGAAAATATATTAAAATTATCTAAAATATTAAAGCAAGGGGATATAGTAACAATTAGAGGAAAAGGAAGATTTCAAATAATAGAAGAAATAGGAAATACACGAAAAGATAAAAAAATTATAGAAATAGAAAAATATGTATAATATTAATAAATACTATAAAAAAGACTTTGCAATATTAAAAAAACATGATATAATGTAAAAGCTAAAATATAAATATATTTGAAAGGATGAAAAAAATGAGTATAAAAATTGAAAAAACAGATAACAAAAATGAACTAAAATTAGAATTTATAATAGAAGCTAAAAAATTTGATGAAGCAATAAAAAAAGTATATATAAAGAGTGTAAAATATTTTAATATACCAGGTTTTAGAAAAGGTAAAGCTCCTATAAATATAGTAGAAAAATACTATGGTAATGAAATATTTTATGAAGATGCATTTAATGAAGTAGTACCAGAAGAATATGAAAAAGAATTAAAAGAGAATAAAATAGAAGCAGTAAGCCGTCCTAATATAGATGTAAAACAAATAGGAAAAGGACAAGACTTAATATTTACAGCAGTAGTACAAATAAAACCAGAAGTAAAACTTGGAAAATATAAAGGTATAGAAATAAAAAAAATAGAGTATAATGTATCTGATGAAGACATTAAACATGAATTAGGACATATGCAAGAGAAAAATGCAAGATTAGTCTCAATAGAAGACAGAGCAGTAGAAAACGGAGACATAACTGTTATTGATTTTGAAGGATTTGTTGATGGCAAGGCTTTTGAAGGAGGAAAAGCAGCAAATCATGAGTTAACAATAGGTAGTAATACTTTTATACCAGGATTTGAAGAGCAAATTATAGGGATGAAAACAGGTGAAGAAAAAGATATAAATGTAACTTTTCCAGAAGAATACTTTTCAGAAGAATTAAAGGGTAAAGAAGCAGTATTTAAAATAAAACTACATGAAATAAAGAAAAAGGAAATGCCAAATCTAGATGATGAATTTGCAAAAGATGTTAGTGAATTTGACACATTAAAAGAATTAGAAGCAAGTATAAAAGAAAAATTAGAAGAAGAAAATAAGAAAAAAATGAAATATGAAACAGAAGAAGAAGCAATGAAAAGAGTATGTGAAAATGTTGAAATAGATATTCCAGAAGGAATGATAGAAACACAAATAGATAATATGACCAAAGAAATAGAGCAAAGATTAAAATATCAAGGTATGAACTTAGAGAATTATTTACAAATGATAGGAAAAACAAAAGAAGAATTTAGAAAAGAGTATGAAGAAGAAGCCAAAACAACAGTAAAAAATAAATTAGTATTAGAAGAGATAATTAAAACAGAAAAAATAGAAGCTGATAAAGAAGAAGTAACAAAAAGATTAGAAGAAATGTCAAATATATATAACAGAAAAATAGAAGAATTAGAGAAAAATCAAGAGATTATAGAGTATATAGAAATGTCTATTAAAAATCAAAAGGTCCTAGAATTTATTGTAGAAAATGCAAAAATAAAATAATTAAATAAAAGTTGGTAATAGGAGGCTATAAATAAATATATGATTTTCTAAATAGCTTATTTAACCAACTTTCTCTAGTTTAAAAAATTATTAATATAGTTATATTTAAGGAGGAAATTTTATGTTAGAAAAAAATAGTTTAGTTCCATATGTAATTGAACAAACCAGCAAAGGAGAAAGATCATATGATATATTTTCTAGACTTTTAAAAGATAGAATAATATTTTTAGGTGAAGATGTAAACCCAACATCAGCAAGCCTTGTAATAGCACAGCTTTTATTTTTAGAATCAGAAGATCCAGATAAAGAAATTTCGTTATATATAAATTCGCCAGGAGGTTCAATTACAGATGGAATGGGAATTGTAGATACAATGAATTATATAAAATGTCCTGTTTCAACTACATGTATAGGAATGGCGGCTAGCATGGGAGCAGTACTTTTGGCTTCAGGAGAGAAAGGAAAAAGATTTGCAACCCCTAATGCAGAAATTTTAATTCATCAACCATTAATAGGAGGAAATGGAATTTCAGGGCAAGCTACAGAAATAAAGATACATGCAGATCATATGATAAGGACTAGAGAAAAGTTAAATAAATTATTAAGTGATAGAACAGGTCAAAGTTTAGAAACAATAGAAAAAGATACTGAAAGAGACAATTATATGACAGCACAAGAAGCTTTAAAATATGGATTAATAGATGGAATATTAAATGCAAGAAATTAATAGATTAAGATTTGAGTTATTGAACAGTATAAAGTAACCTATAAAATTAACTAGGAGGAGAAAATGCCAAAAAATCAAAATGATAAAAATGTAAAATGTTCTTTTTGCGGAAAAGCACAAGATAGTGTAAAGAGGATTGTAGCAGGACCAGGTGTATATATATGTGATGAGTGTATAGAATTATGCAAAAGTATAATGGAAGAAGATTATTATGAAAATGATGAAATTGAATATGCATTAGATGAAGAAAATGTGTTACCAAAACCAAAAGAAATAAAAAATATACTAGATCAATATGTAATTGGGCAAGAAGAAGCTAAAAGAACACTTGCAGTTGCTGTATATAATCATTATAAAAGAATAAACAATGAAAAACAAGTAGATGATGTAGAAATACAAAAAAGTAATGTCTTATTATTAGGTCCAACAGGATGTGGAAAGACATTACTTGCTCAAACTTTAGCTAAAATTTTAAAAGTACCTTTTGCTATAGCAGATGCAACTACATTAACAGAAGCGGGATATGTGGGGGAAGATGTAGAAAATATTTTACTAAAATTAATACAATCAGCAGACTATGATATAGAACTTGCAGAAAAAGGAATTATTTATATAGATGAAATAGATAAAATAACAAGGAAGTCTGAAAATCCTTCTATAACAAGAGATGTTAGTGGAGAAGGAGTTCAACAAGCATTGTTAAAAATAGTAGAGGGAACAACTGCTTCTGTTCCTCCACAAGGTGGTAGAAAACATCCACATCAAGAATTTTTGCAAATAAATACTTCAAATATATTATTTATATGTGGAGGTGCTTTTGAAGGATTAGATAAAATTATAGATGATAGAATTGGAAAGAAAACTATTGGATTTGGGGCAAAAATTGAAAGCAAAAAAGAAGTAGATAAATCAGAAATATATGGAGAGCTTCTACCACAAGATTTATTAAAGTTTGGATTAATCCCAGAATTTGTTGGAAGATTACCAATAATAGCAACATTAAGAGAACTAGATAGGAAAACTCTTATAAAAATAGTAACAGAACCTAAAAATGCATTAGTAAAACAATATAAGAAATTATTTGAATTAGATGATGTTGAACTTGAATTTGAGGAAGAAGCGCTTAACTTAATTGTAGATAAGGCAATACAAAGAAATACAGGAGCAAGAGGGTTACGTTCTATAATAGAGGATATTATGAGAGATATTATGTATGATATTCCATCAAATCCTAAGATAAAAAAATGTATTATAACAAAAGATACAGTTGAGAAAAATGAAGAACCTCAAATTGTAATAGATGAAAATAAAGTAGTAAAAAAACAAGTAAAAAAGAAAAAGATAATACAAAAAAGAAATACAGAAACAGCTTAATAAGTAAAATATAAAGTATAGACTTTGTCTATACTTTAATTATTTACCATATATTTTATCATTGCAATGATAGTGTTTTGTTCTTTTTCTGTCAATCTTACAAAATCATTCAAAAAAACTTTTGAATATTCATTGTTATCATTTAATAAAGGTAAATCAACTACTTGTGATAAAGAAACTTCTAAAGCAATACATATATCAATCAAAGTAAGAGTGCTTGGTATATAATTACCCATTTCAAGTTCATAAATGTGATTTGAAGACAAATTACTTTTTTCTGCTAATGTTTCTCTTGAATATTTTCTTTTTTTTCTAAATTTAAATATATTATTTCCAATGTGTTTTGAAATTTCCATTTTACGATTTTCATCTCGTTCTGTCATATCTTCACTCCTTATAATAATTATTCTATTAGTAAAAATATTATATTATTGAATAATATATCCAAAAATAATTTTAAAATGTATATTTTTATATAATCACATAAATATATGTAGAAAAATACAATATTTTCAATAAGAAAGTATATAAATAACATATAAAATAAACTATTAACAAAATTAAGAAAAAAATATATTATAAAATAAAGTTTAATTATTTACAAAACTACTATTAAAAAAATAAGTTTTAGTATATAATAATTATAAAATCATAAAAAAAGACAGAAGGTGACAAAATATGTTATATGGAATGAAAGAAGTAGACATAAAACAGAAAATCAATAAAAAAAAAGTGATAATAATTTTAGTTATTGCAATATTAGTAGTAATAATATTTGCAAAACTAGGAGTTAGTACAGCTAAAAAGATAAAAAAAATAGATAATAATCCAATTCAGAATAGTGAGATAAATAAAGAAAATAAAATAGAACAAAATATTATAAATACAAAACCTAAAACTAAACATATAGCTCAAATAAATTCTACTAGAGTTCAAAATTATACAGACTTGGGGAGAGAAAATATAATAAATATATATAATGCACAAGAGAAACAAGCATATATTACTTTTGATGATGGACCATCAAAATCTGTAACTCCGCTAATATTAGATTACCTAAAGCAAGAAAACATACAAGCTACTTTTTTTGTTTTAGGCAATAGAGCAGAAAAAAATCCTGAATTAATAAAAAGGGAATATGAAGAAGGACATTTTATAGCAAATCATGGATATTCGCATGTGTATGGACAAATTTATTCAAATCCACAAGCAGTTTTAGAGGAATATAATAAAACACGTGATATAATAAAAAATATATTAGGAAATAACTATGAAGGACATTTGTTTAGGTTTCCAGGAGGCTCAAAAGGAGGGAAATATGGAGCTATAAAAGAAGAGGCGAAAGTCTTATTGGACCAGAATGATATAGCATATATAGACTGGAATGCTTTAAGTGAGGACTCAGCAGGGGCAAAGACAAAAGAAGCATTGATAGAAAATATAAAAAAAACAGTAGGAAATAAAAATGTAGTAATTATATTAATGCATGATTCAGCAGACAAAATATTAACATATGAGTCATTACCAGATATAATAAACTATTTAAAAGAGCAAGGATATACATTTAAAAATTTTTATGATGTAATAAAATAATGCTTGACATATATATAAATTAGAAATAAAATAAGAAATGAATTTTTAATTCTAAAATAAAGTAAAGGGGGGAATTTATTTATGCCATTAGTGACAACAAAAGAAATGTTTAAAAAAGCAATGGAAGGGCATTATGCAATAGGAGCATTCAATGTAAATAATATGGAAATAATACAAGCAATTGTGGATGCTGCAGATGAAGAAAAATCACCTGTAATATTGCAAGCATCTTCAGGAGCTATTAAATATGCAAGAATTAATTATCTAATGAAAATGATTGAAGCTGCAACACAAGAAACAAATATACCAATAGCAGTACATTTAGATCATGGGCCAGATTTTGAAACTTGCAGAATGTGTATTGATTCAGGATTTACATCAGTAATGATAGATGGCTCAAAATATGATTTTGAAGAAAATATTGCTATAACAAAAAAAGTAGTAGAATATGCACATAAACATGGAGTAGTAGTTGAAGCAGAACTTGGAAAATTGGCAGGAATTGAAGATGATGTGAATGTATCGCAAGAGGAGGCGATGTATACAGATCCAGAACAGGCAAAAGAATTTGTAGAAAGAACAGGATGTGATTCTTTAGCAATAGCAATAGGAACAAGTCATGGAGCGTACAAATTTAAAGGAGATGCAAAATTAAGATTTGACATACTAGAGAGAATAAAAAAACTAATACCAAATACACCAATAGTATTACATGGAGCATCAACAGTAATACCAGAATTAGTTGATATGTGTAATAAATATGGAGCAAATATACCAGGTGCGAAAGGGGTACCAGATGAAATGTTACATCAAGCAAGTATTAAGGGGGTATCAAAAATTAATGTAGATACAGACTTAAGACTAGCTATGACATCACAAATTAGGAAGGTATTTAGCGAAGAACCAGAAGTATTTGACCCAAGAAAATATTTAACACCAGCAAAAGAAGAAATTAAAAAAGTAGTACAACATAAAATAAAAAATGTATTTGCTTCAAGTGGTAGAATATAAATATATATTATAAAATTTAGGAGGAAAAAATGAATAAAAAATTAATTAAAATAGTATTATTAATGGTAATTTTAGGGAGTTCAATATTAGGATTAGCAGGATGTGGAGAACAAACAAATAATGATAATAAAGATAATTCTCAAGTTCAAGAATCAAAAGATGAAGGACTTAAAGAATATAATGGAGATACAGAAGACTATACAGGATATGTAACATGTACAGAAATGGAAGGTGTTGAATTTAAATATCC
This sequence comes from Clostridia bacterium, assembly GCA_022797145.1. Classification (GTDB taxonomy): domain Bacteria; phylum Bacillota; class Clostridia; order TANB77; family CAG-508; genus RGIG8482. Next base: position 120,946 of record JAAWKA010000001.1, on the reverse strand, counting down.
AGAAAATTATAAATCAGCTGGAACATCAACACAACCAGCTTTTCAAGATCAAGAAATAGCAGGAGCAAGTGTAAATATTGTATCATCTGCTATGCCAAAAGGGTATTCATTTGAAAATTATATAGATGCATCAATAAAAGGAGTAAAATCTCAAATGACAATAAATGGAGAGATCAATAAAGAATATATAAATTTAAATGGAAGAAAAGCAGCTAAATTAACTTATTCTGCAACAAGTCAAGGAATTACACTACAAGTAACACAAGTTGTTATAGAAAAAGACGCTAAGGCTTATATATTAACAATGGGTGGATTTGAAAGTGATTCAGAAGCATTAGCACCAAAAATAGATAAAATGATAAAATCATTCAAATAAAATATAAGTACAATAAATCCCAAAACTTTTTGTTGTAAAGTTTTGGGATTTATTATTATCGATATTTATTTTTTAGATTAATAGCAATTTGTTTTTGAGCATCTTTTTTTGCTAAATCTTCTCTTTTATCATATAGTTTTTTTCCTTTAGCTATACCTAATTCAAGTTTGACAAAATTGCCTTTAAAATATAGAGAAATAGGAACTAGGGTAAATCCTTTTTGTTTGGTAAGACCAATTAATCGATTAAGTTCTTTTTTATTAATTAATAATTTCCTACTACGTAGAGGATCTTTATTAAAAATATTTCCATGTTCATATGGACTTATATGCATTCCTAAAACATAAAGTTCACCATTTTTTAAAATGGCATAGCTATCTTTTAAATTTACCTTACCTGCACGAATAGATTTTATTTCAGTTCCACTAAGGACTATCCCTACTTCAATGGTATTTTCAATGGTATAATTGTGTTTAGCTGTAGGATTTTTCGATATAATTGACATTAAACTAAAACTCCTTTTATAAATTTATATGGAAATTATAACATCTATTATTGGCAAAGTAAATAGAAATGATATTAGCTGTCTTCAAATAATTCTAATGGATTTATGTAATCATTATTTCTACGAATTCCTAAATGTAGGTGACAACCAGTAATAGCTCCATTGGCAGGTTTACCATTTCTATCTTTGTATGGATTACCAGGAACATCATATACATATTTAGGGCCAACATGACCAATTAACTGACCTTTAAAAACAATATCGCCAACTTTTACAATATATTTGGGATTAACATGGCAATAACTTATTTTTAAATTATTATAAGACAGAGTAATAGTATAGCCTCCACCACCAAGAAAATTGGCAAAAGTAATTTCTCCATCAGTAATAGAATATAAATTGGTGCCTTCTGGAGCAGCAATATCAATACCTTTATGAAAAGAACTTGCTCCAGCAGTTGGAGAAATTCTTTTTCCAAAGGGAGAAGTTATTCTAGTATATCCTGGAATTGGCCAAATATAATTAGAGTTGGAAACAATAAATGAGCTACTAGTGGAAGAATCAGAAAAAGAAAAACTTTCAGGAAAGATAGACAGAAGGGGAATAAAAAAAATACAAATAAATAAAATAATAATAAAAAATGCTATAGAAAATGAAAAGGAAGATTTAAAAAAACTACTATTCATGAGGTACCTCCTAAAAATATAAATAGTAGCCCAATGTATTAATTTTTAAAGGCAAAAAATTTACTAATAAAGAAATTTAAAATAATAACAAAGATAGTAATAATGGTTTTACTAATTAATTCTTGAATGTGTAAGATATCAAATAATAATGAAAAACCAATAAACTCTATAATCATAGTAGTAACTCTACCTAAAATAAATTTACTAAACTCATTAAGTTTTTCATTAAATGAAATGGCTTGAGAGTTAAAAACAAGTTTTCTGTTAGTGAAATAGGCAAGAAGAACAGCAATTATAGTAGAAATAACATTTGATAAATTTTCTTCTAAATGAATATAGTTTGTCATAATATAAAAAGAACCTATATTAACAATGGTAGTAAAGATACCAAAGAGAATATAAAGGATAAATTCTCTTGTACAAAATTTCTTTATAAGTTTTTTTATTAGTTCCATAATAAACTCCCTTAAATAATATATTTTATTATAAGTTACAAAATATATAAAGTCAAGAAAATATATTGTAAGAAAGAGTATAATGTAGTATAATAATTAAGTAAGAAAATGGGGGTGTAATTGGTTTCGACAGCAAGCTAGAAGTATAAATAGCGAGTGGTGGAGTGCTAGGCCACCTAAAAAAAGCACAAATAAATATAAACGCTAAAAATAATAATGAATTAGCATTAGCTGCCTAAGTTGCAGCTACGTTCTATAATAAAATCCTACGATTCTTATAGGGCGACAAATTAGTAGGAAACAAAACTATTTTTTGCTTCAAAAATAGTGGGTAAAAAGAAGCTACTTATAGAACAAGTTTGTTTGTTAGCTTGTCTTATAAGGAAAAATTATAACAAACTGCACTCGGAGAAATTTATATGAAAGGTTTGTTGGACAGGAGTTCGACTCTCCTCACCTCCACCAATTAAAAGAAAAATGGCTTGAAATAACCAGTTACAGAGATTAAAAATTGAGCGTACACGCTCTGTACACGTTTAATTAAAATAAAAAATTAAAAGGCTTGTATTTGAATGAAAAAAGAAACAATTGAGATTAAAATTCTTGATTGTTTTTTTATGGGATTTTATATAAGATTATAAATTTATTAAGAACAAAAATTTGCAAAATTTGATATGTTCGCTTGTTTTTTAATAACATTTGTAGTATAGTATTTTTTATAGGAAATGAGAATAAAGCAGATGTGAGTGTTGCCACTGAACTTCATAGTTTCTAACTATGGGAAAGTGAGGTGGTGTTTATGGTAGATTTTTTACTATTCCTAATAATAGGATTTATGATTTCAATAACTATAAACGTAGCCTTATTAACAGTTATATACATACTTTGGACAAATAAGGAATAAATAAAGACACTACATTTTGTTTTAGCAGACAATGTAGTGCCTTAAGCAATTTATAGTGACAACACATTTCTGTGTTTCATTTCCTATTAATATTATACACAGATAAATTTTATTTGTCAAATTTTAAATTAGATAATTATATGACGTGAAGTTTTTTCCAAGTTTCAAAATCTTTAGAAAGTTTCTTAGTTTCCATATCTTTTCTAACTTGCATAAATTTTTGCTGATAAGTTCTTCTATATTCACTCATAGTCTTATATTGCTTTAATCTTTCAGTATAAGATTGAAAAGTCCCTAAACCTCTATAAGTTTTTGAGTTTCATTTTGGGTAATTGCAATAAATTTCATCTACTTTTGATGTTGGTATAAAATACATTCCACAATTAGATAATTAAGTGTTTTAGAAAGTTAATCAAGTACAGCATAACAAATACTTGATAAATCGTTACTTTTAGGGGTATCACTCATTGAAAGAAATATATTTTTAGTATGTAAAGATTCTAGTATATTATATTCGTTTTTATTACAAAATTTTTGATATTTCTTTGAACAACTATTTGGCATAATAAAATCATTTTTATAGTATATATGCAATTTCCCCATTTTTTATCAAATAAATTAAGTCTAGTACCACAAAAATATCCAAACAAAATAACATTTTATTTAAGCTACAATACTTATGCAAGTAACACACAATTAGGATTATGCATACTGCATAGCAACAATCTAGAAAAAGTAACAGATTTTGTAATTGAACAAATTAAGAAAAGATGTAGCGAGTTTTTAAATGAGGGAAAATACACTAAAATAGCCAATACGTCAAAAGACAAGATAATCAAAGATAGGTTTAATATAAAAAATGAAATTCTTATTTTAGAAAAGAAAGTTGAAGATATAAACAAGCGAATAGACAAGTTATATGAGGATAAATACAATGGGCTATTTGAAGATGAAGATTTTACAAGACTTTATTCAAAGCAGATAGAAAATAGAAAACAAGCAGAAGAAAGAATAAAGCAGTTGCAAGAACTAGAAGAAAAAGAAGATTCATCAATAAACATTAATAAACTTGTTAATGACTTCGTTAATATGAAAGAAATAACAAGAATAATGCTTGTATCTTTAGTAGATAAGATAGAAATATGGGAAAATAAAGAGATAACTATATATAAAGTTTTAGAAATTTCTTTATTTTTGGCTCCTCTTGTTGGACTCGAACCAACGACCTATCGGTTAACAGCCGAGCGCTCTACCAACTGAGCTAAAGAGGAATATATAAACATTTATAAAAATTATACCCATATAATATTGATTATATTCAAATTTATAGATAATAAAAAAATCTTATAGTAAAATTATAAATTTAGGTTGTAAATTAAATTGAAAAATGATAAGATTTATTTATAATTTTTTAAAACAAAGGAGAAATAATGATAAATATCAAACAAAAAAATGGAATAACTTTAGTATCATTAATAATAACAATAGTAATAATGGGAATTTTATCAGCAATAGCAATAACAGTATCAACAAATTTAACCCAAAAAGCAAGTGATTCTAAATTAATTTCAGACTTAGAGGTTATACAACAAGCTATTTTACAACAATATTCAAAATACAAATTAACAAAAGATAATTCAAACTTATTAGGAATAAAATGTAATTTGCAAGAAGTACAAGATATTGCAACAAATTTAGGAATAAATCTTGTAGATATACCAGATAATTATAGCAATAAAGAATATTATAGATTAGATATGGCAGCATTAAAACATATGAAGATAGACAATATAACAGATGAATATATTGTTAATTATATTTCAGGAGAAGTTATAAATATAACAGTAAAGAGAACAAGTGATAATAAACCTTTATATACAAAAGCGAATAGTTTTGTTTAAAAGTAAAGGAGAGTATATGGAAAAGGATAATTTTTATAACAGCCTATTACAAAATATAGATTCATCTCAAATACTTAAAGATGAACCTATGCATAAGCATACTTCTTTTAAAATTGGTGGAAAGGCAGATTTTTTAGTAAAAATAAATAAAAAAGAAGAACTTCAATCAGCAATAAAAATAGCAAAACAAAATGATGTACCAATATATATAATTGGGAATGGAAGTAATTTATTAGTAAAAGATAAAGGAATAAGAGGACTTGTATTAAAAATACAAATGGATGGAATACAGATTACAAAAAAAGAAGATGTAGCAATTATAAAAGTACAATCAGGAGTAAAATTATCATTACTTGCGGCAGAGCTTTTAAAAGAAGGTATTTCAGGATTTGAATTTGCGGCAGGAATACCTGGAACAATAGGTGGGGCAGTAAGAATGAATGCAGGAGCACATGGAAGTGAAATGAAAGATATAGTAGTAAAAACAACATATATGGACTTACAGTCAAATATATATGAAATACCAAATGAGGAGCAAGAATTTAGTTATAGAAAAAGTATTTTTGCAAAAACACCATATATAATATTAGATACAACACTATCTATGATATACAAAAATAAAATTGAAATAAAAGAAAAAATGGATGAATATTTTAAATATAGGAAACAAAAACAACCTATAAAATATCCAAGTGCAGGTAGTACATTTAAAAGAGGAAATGATTTTATAACAGCAAAATTAATAGATGAAGCAGGATTAAAAGGATACAGTATTGGAGGAGCACAAGTCTCAGACATACATGCAGGTTTTATTGTAAATACAGGAAATGCAACAGCACAAGAAGTATTAGAACTAATAAAATATGTGAAAAATAAAGTGTATGAAAAATTTAGAAAAAATATAGATTTGGAAATAGAAATAATAGGAGAATAGGAGAAGATATGAAAGGTTTTTTTACATGGTTTAAATCAAATACAAAAATGAAAAGATGGTTATGTTTAGTATTAGTAGGAATGGTTTTTGTGTGCTATGGAATAGCTACAATACTAACAAAAAAAGAAATGGAGATTATGGATATAGCTAAAATAGTAGTTTTATTTGTACTAGGGTTCACCATAACAGTTATAGGAATTGTATATGCACAAAAAAGAACATTGGAAATGCTAATAGAAGCAAGTGATATGCGTTTAGAAAAAGGTAGAAGAGATATTAATATAAAATCACTTATATTTAATAAAAAAGTATATGATAAAGGACCAAAAGTTGTAGTAATTGGTGGAGGGCAAGGAATAAATACAGTACTTAAAGGACTTAAAAATTATACAAGTAATATTACAGCAATTGTAACTGTATCAGATTATGGAAAAGATCCATCACAAGCAAGAAGACAATTAAATTTATTACCAATAGAAGATATCAGAGATTCTATTGTAGCATTATCATATAATGAAGAAATAATGGAAGGACTTATGAACTTAAAATTAACCAATAATCAGCTTGGAGACTTAACATTTAGTGAATTATATTTATATGCAATAAAAAAATTATATGGAGATTTTACAAATGCAGTAGAAAAAAGTTCTAATATATTAAATATGATAGGAAAAGTATTACCAGTAACACTAGACGAATTCAAAATTTGTGCTGAACTTGAAAACGGGATGGTAGTAGAAGAAAAAGAAAAAATTGCAGAAATGGTATATGAAAAAGTGACAAAAATAAATAGAATTTACATAAATCCATCTAACTGCATACCAGCACCAGGAGTTTTAGAAGCAATAAAAGATGCAGAAGCTATTATATTAGGACCAGGAAGCTTATATACAAATGTTATACCAAATTTATTAGTTAAAAATGTATCAAAAACTATAAAAGACAGTAAAGCTATAAAGATATATATAAGTAATATTATGACAGAACAAGGACAAACAGATAACTATTCAGTATCAGATCATATACAAGCAATAATAGATCATGCAGGAGAAAATATCATAGACTATTGCATTTATGATACTGGAGAAGTTATACCAGAATATGTTAGAAGATACAATAAAAATGGTCAAGATTTAGTAGAGCAAGATGCTCAAAAATGTAGGGATAAGGGAATAAAATTATTAAAAGAAAATCTATCAATAATAACACAGGAAAGTATTAGACATAATCCAAAAGCAGTTGCAGAGGCTATTACACAAATAATATGTGATGATTTAAAATTTAAAGATAAACAAAATGACCCACAATATATAATGCTAAAAACTAGACTAAAAGAAGAGAAGATGAAAAAGAAAAACCTACAACCTATTTTTAAAGTAAAACAAAATAGTAAACATGACAAAGAAGAGAAAAAAGAAAGCAAGTTTAATTTAAAATATAAAGATAGGATAGAATCAATTCAAACAAGTGAAGAAAGAAGAATTGAAAATAGAAGTAAAATGGAATGGAATAATAAAGACTAAAGAAGAAAATTTAGGAGGAATACTAATGAAATATGGTAAAAAGTATTTAGATTTAGAGGAAGGTTTAAAAAGAGAGTGGTTAATAACAAATGGAATAGGAGGATATGCATCTTCAACATTAATAAATTGCAATACAAGAAAATATCATGGTTTATTAATAGCTCCACTTACTCCACCAGCAAGAAGATTTTTAGTGTTGTCAAAAATAGATGAAAGTATAGAAATTGAAAATAAAAAATATGATTTATATACTAATATGAGTAATAACTATATTTCAGAAGGATACAAATATCAGGAAGAATTTGAAAAAGATTATATTCCAATTTTTACATATAATATAGGAGAGTTGAAAATAAAAAAATTAATTTGCATGAAGCATATGGAAAATACAGTATGTATTTTATATAAAATAAAAAATGGGGATACTGGAGCAAAATTTACATTAGCACCTGTTGTTAATTTTAGAGATTTTCACCAAATGAATATAAATCATACCTATAATTTAAAACAAGAAATAAAAAATACAAAATTAAAAGTAATAGTAGATGGAAATTCAGAACATCCTATTTATTTTAATATTAGTGAAGGAAATTATATAGAACATAAAAATGATATATTTAAAAATATGTATTATATAGAAGAAGAAAAAAGAGGATTTTATCCAGAGGAAGATCATTCAGTAATAGGGAGATATGAAATATATATAAAACCAAAAGAAGAAAAGGAAATATCTTTCATATGTTCACTAGATGAAAATATAGAAGAAATAAATGCAAAACAAGTAATAAATAATGAAATTACAAGAATAAATGAATTAATGCTAAAATCAAACCTAATTGGAAATTTTAAAGAAGGAGAGACTAAAAAAGAGAAAAAATATAGAGAATTAATAAAAGATTACATCATTGCAACAGATAATTTTGTAGCATATAGACCATCATTTGGATTACATACATTAATAGCAGGATATCATTGGTTTTTAGATTGGGGGAGAGATGCATTAATTTCTTTTGAAGGATTATTATTAATTCCCAAAAGATTTGAAATTGCTAAAGAAGTATTAATGACATTTGCGAAAAATATAAAATTTGGATTGGTACCAAATGGATATTCAGGATTTGATAATAGACCATTATATAATAGTGTAGATGCATCTTTACTATTATTTGAACAAGTAAAAAAATATATAAAATATACTAAAGATTATGACTTTATAAAAGAAAATTTGTATCCAATATTATTAAACATTATAGAAGCATATAAAAATGGAATAGATATAGATGATAATAATATTTATTTAGATAAAGATTTTTTAATAGTTGCTGGAACAGATAAAACTCAAAACACATGGATGGATGCCAAATATGGAGATTTTCCAGTAACACCAAGAAATGGAAAAGCAGTAGAAATAAATGCATTATGGTATAATGCATTAAAAATAATAGAAGAACTAGAAAAAGAATATGAAGGAACAAAAGGAACAAAGGAATATGCAAATCTTGCAAAAAAATGTAAAGAAGCATTTAATAAGAAATTTTATAATCCTTCAAAAAAATGTTTATATGATGTTTTAGATAATAATGAAATAAGACCAAATCAATTATTTAGCATAGCATTAACATATCCAGTTATAGAACCAGACTCAGAAATGGCAAATGAAATGTTTAATACAGTAACAAAGAAATTGCTAAATAAATATGGATTAAAGACTTTAGCAAAAGGTAGTAAAAATTATGTAGAAACTTATGAAGGAGATGCATTTAAAAGAGATATGAGTTATCATCAAGGAATTACTTGGCCATGGTTATTAGGATTATACAATGATGCATTTTTAAATATAATTTCAGCACAAAAAGCAAAAATAAAAAAACAGGAATTAGAAAAAATGTATCAAAATTTTAAAGAAGCAATTAGTAAAACGTTTGTAAAAGCATTTTATGAAGAAGGAATAGTAGGAAGTATATCAGAATTATATGATTCAAAACCACCATATTTACCAAAAGGTGCTTTAGCACAAGCCTGGAGCATATCAGAGGTATTTAAGATTATGTTTAAAAATATGTAACAAATAAAGGAGAAAAAATGCGTATACTAGGAATAGATCCTGGATTTGCAATAACAGGATATAGTATTATAGATTATATAGGAAATAAATTTAGATTAGTAACATCAGGAGCTATACTTACAAAAGCAGGGGAGTCATTCCCAATAAGATTATTAAAATTAAATAATGAATTAGAAGAAATAGTTGATACCTATAAACCTGATGCTATATCTGTAGAAGAATTATTTTTTAATAATAATGCTAAAACAGCAATAAATGTAGCACAAGCAAGAGGGGTAATATTAGTAGTTGGATGTAGAAAAAATATTCCAACATATGAATATACACCTTTGCAAATAAAGCAAGCTGTGGTGGGATACGGAAGAGCAGATAAGGTACAAGTTCAAAAAATGGTAAAAACAATATTGAAGGTAGAAAATCTTCCTAAATTAGATGATACAACAGATAGTATGGCGGCAGCTATTTGTCATGCCCATTCTGCCAAATTTTCAGAAAAACTATAGAGGTAGAAAAATTGATAACAATAGAAAATTTAGAAAAAAAATTAAAGGATAATGAATTAAATAATATATATTTACTATATGGAGAAGAAAGATACCTTTTGGAAACTATAGTAAAAAAAATTAAAAATAAGTTTGGTCAAATTATAAAAGGAATAAATTATCTTGAAATAGATGAAGATAATATAGAGCAACTAATACCTAATATTGAAACACCAGCATTTGGTTTTGAAAAAAAGCTTATAATTATTAAAAATACCAATATATTTAAAAGAGAAGTTAAGAAAAAAAGTATAAAAGTATCAGAAGAAAAAGATAAAATAATTAAATATTTACAAAACAACAAGGAAGTAATGAAAGTTGATGTTATAATGGTGTTTATAGAAGAGACCGTAGATAAAGGAAAAATGCTAACAGCGTTAGAAGAATTAGGGGCAATTATTTGTAAATTTGAATATCAAAAGATAAGTACTATTTTATCAAGACTAAAATCAATATGTAAAGCATATAAAGTTACTGCTGAAGATAATACATTAAAATATTTCATAGAAAATGTTGGAACCAATATGCAAGATGTAATAAATGAAATTAGAAAGCAAATAGAATATGTAGGAGAAAGAGGAATAATTACGAATCAGACAATAGATATTCTTGTAACAAAACATTTGGAGGGGGTAATATTTGATCTAACAGATAATTTAGGAAAAAGAGATATAAAACAAGCAATGTTAGTATTAAACAACCTACTATATGCAAAGGAACCGATACAAAAAGTTTTAATTACATTGTACAATCATTTTAAAAAACTTTATATTACCAAACTTTCAATAAAATACAATAAAAATATAGTACAAACTTTAGAATTAAAACCAAATCAACTGTTTTTAATAACAAAATATAAAATACAAGCAGAACAATTCAAAGAAAAAGAATTAAAGGAGATTTTAGAAAAGTTAATAGATTTAGATTATAAATATAAAACTGGATTAATTGATATTAATATAGGATTAGAAGCAATATTGTGTACATATTGTTCTTAAATTTAAATATATGAATAAAAACATCTTTTTTTTCAAACAATAAAATGAAGAAAGAGGTGTTTTTTATGTATAATTTTAGAACAGACTTAGCACTAGAAAGAAGGGACTTATATAAAAAAGCAAATAAACTGGATAAAGAAATTGATGGAATTGAGACACAGGAGGAGCAAATAAGCGATAAAATAACAACTTCAAGAGTGAAAGTAATAAATGAAGAGGGAGAAAAGGCAATAGGAAAACCGATAGGGAATTATATAACAATAGATATAAAAAAATTAAAAATAGCAACAGAAGATGACATACAACACTCATCAGAAGCACTAACAAAGGAATTAAAAGAACTTGTGAATAAACATTCGAATCCAAAAGATACAATACTAGTAGTAGGACTAGGAAATATTTATGTAACACCAGATTCGTTAGGACCTAAAGTGGTGAAAGATATTGATATAACAAGACATATATTAGAATATATGCCAGAATATTTATCGCCAGAAACGAGACCAGTAAGTGTAATTTCACCAGGGGTATTAGGAACTACAGGGATAGAAACTTTAGAAATTTTAAAAGGAATTGTAGATAATGTAAAACCTAAACTGGTAATAGTAATAGATGCTTTAGCATCAAGAAGTATACAAAGAATAAGTAGTACAATTCAACTTGCAGATACAGGAATAACTCCAGGAGCAGGAGTAGGGAATAAAAGAAAAGATTTAAATATAGAAACTTTAGGAGTACCAGTAATTGCAATAGGGGTACCAACAGTTGTAGAAGCAGCTACAATAGCAGCAGATAGTTTGGATTTATTTATAGAAAAACTACAAGAAAATGCAGAATCTAATCAATATTTGAATAAATTACAAGAAGAAGATAAATATGAAATGATAAAAGAAATATTAATGCCAGAAGACTATAATTTTATAGTTACACCAAAAGAAATAGATGATTTAATACAAAATATGGCAAATATAGTAGCAAGAGGAATAAATTTTGCAATTAACTAATAAGTCCATAAATGGATTTATTAGTTTTTAAATAAAAAGGCTATTAAATAAATACAATACTATTAAATGTAGTGGATAAAAGGTATAAAGGAAGTATTTGATATTTTTTCCATATTCATTATTATACATATTTATAAAGATAATAGGAAGTAAGGTAAAAAATAGCAAAATAAAATAGATATAAGAAAAATTAGAGATAATTATGTTAGGAAGGTAGTGTAAAAATACTAAAATGCAATAAGATAAATTCATTAAAAATTTTTTTTCTTTAAAAAAGTGAAAAAGAAAAATCATTAAAACTCCATAGTATCCATAATCCATTTTTAAAAGATTTGCAGTACTTGAAAGACCAAAAACTAACAACAAGCCAATCCATTTATTTTTACAAGCTTCAAAGCCAATAATAGCAATAAGCCCGATTAATAAAGTAAAAAATATATTTAAGGAAAAACTAGAACTATTATTTACAAATATAGAACGAAATAGGGTGAATGGAATTTGTGATATAATAGCAAAAGTAAGTAAATTAATCAAATAATTTTTTTTACTATGAGTGTGTTTATAACCTTCACTAATTTGGAATGCAAAAATAGGAAAAGCAATTCTACCAATATAATTGAAATTAGAGAATTTTTGGTATAGTGTATAACCAAGATGATCTATAAACATACTAATAAGTGCAATTATTTTTAAAACGAAACTAGACATATTAAAATCTCCTTATTCTTTTATATTTTTATTTAAATTAAGATTATTTTCTTTTTTGTCATTATAACTATCAACAAAATATAAGGGTCTACCCTTAGTTTCATAAAAAGCTCGTCCTAAATATTCACCAATTATACCTAAAAAGATTAATTGAATACCACCTAAAAATAAAATAACTACCATAGTAGAAGAATATCCAGGCACATCAATACCATAAAGGATGGTTTTAAATATTATTATACCCATATAAATAAAACCTGCAAAAGAGATTAAAAGACCAATTATAGCAGACCATCTAAGTGGTGCAGTAGTAAAAGAAGTTAATCCATCAATTGATAAATCTATTAGTTTTTTGTAATTCCATTTTGTTTTTCCAGCAGCACGTGCATCTCTATCAAATAAAATTTCTTTTTTATTATATCCAATCCAACTAAATAAACCTTTAGTATATCTTTGAGATTCACGTATGGATTTTAAAGCTTCTACACAACGTCTATCAAGCAATCTAAAATCACCAGTATCCTTTTGTATTTCTATGTTAGTTACATTTTCAAGAGTTTTATAATATAATTTTGATGTGAATTTTTTCAAAAAACTTTCACCTTTTCTAGATTTTCTTCTAGCATATATATCATCAAAACCTTCTTCCCAATAACCAAGCATTTGAGGAATAAGCTCTGGAGGATCTTGAAGATCTGCATCCATAATAATAACACAATCACCAATTGAGTAATCTAAACCAGCAATCATGGCAGTTTCTTTTCCATAATTTCTAGATAAATTTACAAAGGATATTCTATTATCATTTTTTCTAAACTCTTTTATAATTTCTAAAGTACTATCTTTACTTCCATCATTTATAAATAGTATTTCAAAATTATAATTATTTAATGTATTTATAATTTTATTTAATCTATCATATAACAATTCTAAAACATCTTGTTCATTATATGCAGGTATAAGTATAGAAACAGTCTTTTTTTCATTTTGATACATAAATATTCCTCCATTCAATAAAAATATAATAACATATTATTTTAAAGGAGTAAATATATATAAGAAAAATCCTAAAGGAAGAGAGTTTCATTTCCTTTAGGATTTTAAATTAATCTTTTAAAGCAACATTGCTAGTTAAACGATATACTCTACAAATATCACAATCAGAGCAAATAGAAACGCGATTTTCAAATATAAGTCTAAGTGTATTTATAAATTCATCTTCATAATTTGAAATCAAGTGTATAGTTAACTTTTTAGGTAGTATATTTAATAATGTATTTAAACAATAATCATTAGAAGAAAATGATATGTCAGATAAATATTTCGCATTAAAAATATTATCTTCTACAGAAATGATATTTTTTTCATTATCTATTAAAATAGATTCATTATTAATATAAATAAGATGTACATGTTCTATTTCACTTTCTTTAGAACTTACATATAATCGAAGAATATTTATAAACTCATAGTATTCTCGTTCAATTAAAAAATTACTAACACAAGTGTCAACATTTTCTTCAATTAATTCTTTATATGGTTTGATTCTAAAATTAACAAAACCAGTTAATAGAATAGAATGATGTTCTGTAATGTATTGTTTTATTAGATTAAAAAGGAGGTTATATTTTTCCTTATAAACAGAAAGTTCAGTGTTTAATGAATCAATACATAAGTTTGATATTTTCTTTTTTTCAATATCTGTAAAATAGAAATAATTATAATTGATAGAATTTTGTATAATTTTTTTTTCATAAAAAAAGATTATACACCTTGCTAAAATATCACATAAGTAAGTATAAAAAATAGAAGTATCTTTGCCCTTATAGTGTATAATAACATTATTATATAATTTGAAAGTATGATTTGATAGATAAGTACAATCTAAATTCATATTAGAAAAATCTTTTAGTAGATAATCTATAATATACTTATTATTACTTTTAATGCATATAGATTTCATATAAAAATCTCCTTTCATATAATAAATAGTATCTACCAAAAATTCTTAGATATACATTATTTTATGCAATAGAATTTGTTTTGGAAACTTGTATTAAGTAACTAAATAAGAATAAATTTAAAAAAAACAAATATACATATTGGAGACAAGTTTTTTAGTAATTTTATAAGATAATATTAATTTTTTATGAAAATGCTTTAATTTTTGTAAAATTTATAATATAATTAGCGTACTTGGATTTTTAGGATACAATGAAATTAAAAAAGAAAATTATGTTTAAATAAAATATATAGGTTTCTTATTACAAAGGAGGAGTATTTAATGAGTAATAAAAAACGAAAAAAATCAAAAAGTAGTAATACAAAAAAAATAAATACACAAAAAAATACACCAGCAAGTAAAAAAAGTACAACAAATAATGAACAAACTAAAACAGTAAAAAAAGTACAAGGAAAAGATAATGTAAATTTAAATAAAGATAATAAGAAAAAAGATAAAAAAGAAGTAAAGCATTCAAAATTAAAAAAAGTAATTAGAATTTTCTTTATATTGATAATTATATTAGCGATAATAGCAATAGGAACGATAGCAGGAATAGTGTTTGGAGTTATAGGAAATGATTTAGAAATAACAGAAGAAAATTTAGCAATAAAAACATCAAATTCTGTAGTATTAGATATAGAGGGAAATCAAATTGCACAATTAAATGGAGATGAAAATAGAGAAATTATAAGTTTATCAGAGATGGGAGAATATTTGCCAAAAGCATTTGTTTCAATAGAAGATGAAAGATTTTATTCTCATAATGGAGTAGACCTTCCAAGAACAATTTCTGCAACAATGAATTATTTAGTGAAGGCAGGGGATACATCTTATGGAGGAAGTACAATAACACAACAATTAATAAAAAATGCAACAGGAGATAAAGAGCAAGATTGGACAAGAAAAGTAAAAGAAATTGTAAGAGCATATAAGATAGAAAAAGTAATGTCAAAATCTCAAATATTAGAATCATATTTAAATACTATTCCTCTTGGTGGAGGGGCAAAAAATGTTCATGGAGTGAAAACAGCATCAAGATATTATTTTGATAAAAATCCAACAGAATTAACAGTAGCACAAGCAGCATATATTGCAGGAATTACACATTCTCCAAATTTATATGGACCATTTAAAGAAACTCCTAATATTGAAAAAATAAATTCAAGAACAAAAACAGTACTTTTAAAAATGAAAGAGTTAGGAAATTTAGAGGAAGAGCAATATAATGAAGCTGTAGCAGAAGTAGAAGAAGGATTAGCATTTAAAGAGGGAAATATTATACAAAAAAATTCTTTATCTTATCATTCAGAAGCGGCAATTAATCAGATATTAGATCAAATGGTGGAAGAAAAAGGTTTAGATAGAAAAGCAGCAGAAGCAAGATTGTATGGTGGTGGATATAAAATATATACAACACAAAATACAACTATACAAAATAGAGTGAATGAAGAGTATTTAAAGACAAAATATATTGTAAAAGGAAGAAAGAAAAATGAAGATGGAACATTAAAGAATGAAACAACACAATCAGGAATGGTAATTATGGATCATAAAACAGGTCAAGTTTTAGCAGTAGGAGGAACTCTTGGAGAGAAGACAGCATTTGGAAAAAATTATGGAACTGCAAAGGTTGCACAACCAGGATCAGCAATAAAGCCACTTGCAACAATAGCACCAGGTTTAGAGACAAATGCAATAACAGCAGCTACAGTATTAGATGATTCTCCAAAATCATATGGAAGATATACACCACGTAATTCATATGCAGGTTATAAAGGATTGATGAATATAAAGAAAATGATAGAAATATCATCAAATGTTCCAGAGGTAAAATTATTGCAAAAAATAACTCCTAAAAAATCAATAGAATTTATGCAGAGTATGGGATTAAATATGCAAGATCAACCAGAAGAATTAGCTCTTGTACTAGGAGGAACTAAAAACTATGTTTCACCATTAGAAATGGCTACAGCATATTCAGTAATTGCAAATGGGGGAGAATATATATCACCAACATTTTATACAAAAATAGAAGATTCTAATGGAGAGGTTATATTAGAGCCAAAGCAAGAAAAAAGAAGAATAATGTCTGAGCAAAATGCATATATAGAAAAAATGATATTAAAAGGCCCAGTAGAAGGGGCAGCAGGAACTGCAAGAGGGGTTAAAGTATCAGGAATGGATGTGGGAGCAAAAACAGGTTCAACAGATGAATATACAGATAGATGGCTTTGTGGTTTTACACCATATTATACAGCAGCAACTTGGATAGGATATCCAAACTATAAAGAAAGACCACCATTTTCAAATAATATGGCATCAACTATTTGGGCAGCAATTATGAAAGATATTCATAAAGGATTAGAGTCAAAAACTTTTGAAAAACCAAGTGGAATTGTTACAGGAGCAGTATGTAGAGATTCTGGCTTGAAACCAACAGAATTGTGCTCACAGGATCCAAGAGGAGCAAGGGCATATACAGAAACATTTGTTAAAGGAACAGTTCCAACAGGGGAGTGTGATGTACATGTTAAAGTGAAAATATGTAAAGAAACTGGAAAAGTAGCAAATGAATTTTGTAGAGATACAGAGGAAAAAGTATTTATTACAAGAAAAGATAGTGAACAAGATACTTCTTGGAAATCAGCAGAAGATGCAAAATATATGGCACCAATAGAAACTTGTGATGTACATACAAAACTAGTAGATACTGAAAAACCAGTTATTACATTAAAAGGGGAAGTAGTAGTTAAGCTAAAACTAAACCAAAAATATACTGAGCTAGGAGCTACAGCACATGATAATATAGATGGAGATATTACTAATAAAATAAAAATAGAAGGAAATGTGGATACTAAGAAAATAGGAACTTATAAGATAAAGTATATAGTATCAGATGAAGCAGGAAATACAGATATAAAGGAAAGAACAGTAATTGTTGAAAAAGATTCAACAAATAACACAGTAACAAATCAAGTAAATAATACAATAACAAATCAAATAAATAATATAGTAACAAATACAACAAGACATTGAAGCTAATCGTCCGCATATTGCGGGCGAAAATTTTCTAAAATTATATAAAGGTGGTAGTTTAGTGGAAATTAAATTTTACAATACATTAACAAAAGAAAAGCAAATATTTAAACCAATAGAAGAAAAGACGATAAAAATATATTCATGTGGACCAACAGTATATAAAGATGCAACAATAGGTAATATGAGAACAAACATTTTTATGGATATACTAAGAAGAGTATTAAAATATAATGGATATAACTTAAAACATGTTATGAATATAACAGATGTAGGACATTTAGTATCTGATGCAGATGAGGGAGAAGACAAAATGATAAAATCTGCAAAAGAAGAAGGAAAGACACCTTTACAAATAGCTGAATATTACACAAATAGATTTTTAAATGATTTAGAACTTTTAAATATTGATATACCAGAGATTATATGTAAGGCTACAGAGCATATAAAAGATATGATAGAATTTGTAGAACAACTATTAAGAAATGGATATGCTTATGAAACTTCAACAGCAATATATTTTGAAGTTTCAAAATTAAAAGAATATGGAATATTATCAGGAATAAAATTAGATGAACAAAAAGCAGGGGCAAGGGTTGAGCTAGATGAGGAAAAAAGAAATCCATATGATTTTGCATTGTGGATAAAAGCACCAGAAAATCATTTAATGAAATGGGATAGTCCATGGGGACTATGTTATCCAGGATGGCATATAGAATGCTCAGCAATGGGAAAAAAATATTTAGGAGATGAATTTGATATACATACAGGAGGAATAGACTTAATACCAACACATCATGAAAATGAAATTGCTCAAAGTAAAGGAGTAACAGGAAAAAATCCAGCAAAGTTTTGGATGCATGGCGAGTTTTTATTGATAAATGGTGGTAAAATGTCAAAAAGTTTAGGAAATGTATACTTATTACAAGATATAATAAAAAATGGATATTCACCACTTGCATATAAAATATTTTGTTTTAGTGCTAATTATAGAAGCAAACTAAATTTTACTTGGGAAGCTATAGATTCTGCAAACAAATCATTAATTAAATTGAAAGAAGCATATAAGAGGCATAATGAGGGAAAAGAAGTAGTAGAGAAAGAGATAGTAAAAAATTATGAGACTAAATTTTTAGAAGCAATTAATGATGATTTAAATATGCCACTTGCAATGAGTATAGTATGGGAAGTAGCTAAACACCCCAAGAAATCAAAAACATTAGCACAACTTTTACTAAAGTTTGATAAAATATTAGGAATAAATATACAAGAGCAGGAAAAAAATTATGCTGAAGAAATTCCAGAAGAGATTCAAGAGCTTTTAAGAGAAAGAAAGCAAGCAAGACAACAAAAGGATTGGGAATTATCAGATATATTAAGAGATAAAATAAAAGAAAAAGGATATATTGTAAAAGACACAAAAGAAGGAATGAATATAGAAAAAATATAATACTATTTTGATAAAAACAGAAAGGTATTTAGGTACCTTTCTGTGTAATAATATTCAAAGGATCAGTACAATAAGAATTTTGGAGAAAGTAAGATAAACTACCATTATAAGTTCCTATAGTAGGAATATAAAAAGGAAGAGTTACAAACTTACTGTATATTTTGTTGTCAAGTGTATATTTCTCACAATAATCTAATTGTAAATGTAATTTTTGAATAAATATTGGCCGTTCATTTATAAAATCTTCATTAGAACGGTAATAAAAGCTAGGGGTATCAATAGATAATATAGGATTTTTTATATAGCCATTTTCATCAAGAAAACTACAAGTGAAATAAAATAATTTATTTGCTATTAAGTTCAATATTTTCATTATCCTTCCTCCTATCTATGTTTAAGATAAATTAAATATAATATATATATAAATAAATGTCAATAAAATTGTATTTATATATGATGATTCTAAAAAACTTTTGAAGTTTTGATATGTTTTAATTTATAATATAAAATGCAGATAAGGAATAGAGATATAAGTAATTTTGTAGCTTCTTTATATGTAAATAGTAGGATTAATTTCATTTTTATTTGTAAAAAACTATTAAATTTATAATTTTTATGTTATACTAATTCTAATAGCTAATAAGTCAATTATTTTTTCAAAAGGAAACTTTAAGAATTACTGAAATTGAGTTCCTAATAAGATTTAAGAAATTATTAAAAATACAAGGAAATAAAAATGAAGGTAAGTAGAGTATATATTGCAATAGAAAAGTATTTTTAATGGTAAATTTGAAGAGTATATAGAAAGAAATATTGTCTATAGATATATAAGTATAATTAGTAGAACTGCGGGTATAATTTAGTGGTAGAATGTCATGCTTCCGACCTGATAGCGCGAGTTCGATTCTCGCTACCCGCTCCAGTTTATAGCAACTTACGAACTATAAAGAGTTTCGTAAGTTTTTTCGTTTTTAGAAAAGATGAATTGAACCTCACGAAAATATCAAAAATGTTCTCTTATTGAAGAAAGGAGGACATTTTTTATGTTTGAGTTTGAAGTAATACAAGAACTAAAGCCAAATAATGAATTAATGGAAATTATAAAAAACTATGAGTACACAGTTAAGAATGGCAAAATTAAGCATTTAAATGGTACTAATCTGCAATTCATTAAACCAACTGAATATTTAATTATATACCCTATCACACTTACTATTTATGAATATAAAGTAAACGAGATAGCTAATAAGCCATTCTATATTAAAGAACATAAACAAAAGTATAATCTTAAAGAAATAAAACAAATTCTCATAAAATTAAATATTTAACCTTCTTTTTGCAATTTTATAAGAACCTCACCCACTACATAATCAAAGATTGTGAGTGAGGTCCCGAAAACCTTTTTGCTTTCGCAATAAAAAATTTTTGAAATTAAGCTTGCAAAATTGCATTTTAGTTAGGAAACATATGAAAGAATAAAAAAATTTTAAATTTTTTTCTAAACTAGGGGGGGCGAAAATGTACTTTTCTGAGCAAACATATGAGAGGGTAAAATTTTTTAAAGTTTTTTAACTATTTTGGTATACAAAACCTTAGAAAATTCACAGGTAATGTAGGAGGTAATATTTTGTGAGATGTGGAGTTTATGTAAGAGTATCAACAGATGACCAAAGAGATAATGGCTATTCTATTGATTCACAGTTACGAATGATAAAAGAATATTGTGAAAAGAATAATTACGATATTGTAGATGTATACAATGATGCAGGACATTCTGGAAAAGATTTAATGAGACCAGAAATGCAAAGACTTTTAAAAGATATTAAATCACACAAAATTGAAGTAATAGTTGCTATTAAAGTAGATAGACTTACTCGAAATAACTATGATGGCTTTTGGCTTTTAAATTATTGTGAAGAACATGATGTTAAAATAGAACTTATTTTGGAGCCTTATGATGTTTCTACTGCTAATGGTGAAATGTTCTTTGGAATGAATTTAGTATTTGGACAAAGAGAAAGAAAAGAAATTGGAGCAAGAACAAAACGTGCTATGGAAGAAATGGCTCTTGAGCATATACACCCTAGTAAAGCACCTTATGGCTACACTAGAAATAGCAAAACGGGTCATTTAGAAGTAGAACATATTGAAGCACAAGTAGTTAAAGAAATATTTGAACTATGTAAGCAGGGAAATTCTACAAGAAGCATTGCAACAACTATGAGAGATAACAATTCTTATCTAAAACAAGGTAAATGGACAAGTGATAGAGTTTACAAAATACTAACTAATTCTATTTATATTGGAATATTTGAATATGGTAAATATTGTAGAAAACCACAAGATATTTTAAGAGTTGAGAATTACTGTGAGCAAATTATAGATATTGAAACATGGAATATCACAAGAAAAGTTTTAGAAAGAAATAAGCATTCAAATTATGGAGAGCATATTCACTTATTTACTGGTATTATGAGATGTCCTACTTGTGGCAATATTTTATCTTATACTAACTCTTTTAAGTATAGTGGAACACCAAAAGAAAAAGTATATTATCATTTAACTTGCAAAAATCCTAATTGCAAATCAAAAGGAATTCATTATAGTTCTGATAAAATAGAACAAAAATTAGTTAGAGTTTTGAATGAATTAACAAGATATATGTATGATATGGATAATGAAATTATAGTATGTAATTCTACCAAAACAAAGGATATTAAAGATATAGAAAAAGCTATTGAGAAATTAAAAATGCAAGAAAAAAAGTTAGTCGATTTATATTTGAGTTCTACATTAAATGTTGAAACTATTAACAATAAAAATGATAGTATCAAGAAAGAAATAGAAAACTTAAATAAGAAAAGAAGGCAAATTGATCCTAATAATGACTTTAAAGAATATACAATAGAACTATTAAAAAAATTAGATTATTCTACCGAAAATGATGAATTTATTTTCACAAACAAATTAAGTTTTTCATTTATTTTTGAGAGTTTAAATAGAAAATCAAAGAAAGAATTGATTAAAAGGTTAATAGATTGCATCGAAATTAAAAGAGATAAAAACTACAATATTGAAATAACAAATATAAAATTCACAGAAGAATTTATATCAAAAAGTAGTACAGACTACATCAATTATTTATATGAAATACTGAAAAATAATAATGTTGGATTTCATTATAAAGAAGCAATTAACAAACAAGAATTAGAAAAATTACAAGAAGATTATTTTGTGTTTTCTAATACAAAAATTGCAAATAATGAATATGATACTGCTACTTTAACAATATATAATGAGTTATTAAAACAAAATTTTCATGATGGTGGAATTATAAATTGCCCTTATATCGAAAATGAAAATATAGTAGATTACTTAACATTGATACCAAGAATTCCATCAGAATTTTTATAAAAATGAAGTCAAAAATGGCACAAGAAAAAATGCAATATTTTAGAATTTACAAATTCTTGTCCTAGCAAGCACTGAATTTGTACTCCTGCACAAATTTCAATATGGGATTTGCACCCCATACCCCAAAAATTAATAAAAATTTAAAATTGAAAGGAATAGAAAATTATGAATGATGAAAAATTAAATTATGTAATAGATATGATAAAAGATATGGACTTAGAAAATAAATTAAGATTAGCAATATGTATGTGCGATAATTACAGTCATACTAATTTACAATATGATAAAAAAGAAATGTGTAAATACTTTGATAATTTGCTAAAAGAAATTAATATAGAATATAGAACAACTACTGTCAATTTTGCAAACTATCCTTATACAATTTTTGTATCAAGCAAAATTATGGAAATGGATTCAGCACAGCAAAATAAAGTTGCTTTATATCTTTTCAATAGCATAAATTTTAGAATTAAAAATTGCAAAAGTCTTGACATTGAAGAACAAATGTTTTAGAATATATAAAGTAAGAAAAGGATGTGAATCTATGGAAGAAAATAAATTAGCAATTCAAAATGAATTAACAAATGAAGATATAAAAAATTTAATATACACAATAAGAGAAAAACAAGTCATGCTAGATAGTGATGTTGCAATGCTATATAATTATGAAACTAAAAAAGTTAATCAAGCTGTAAAAAGAAATATAGATAGATTTCCAGAAAGATTTTGTTTTCAATTAACAGAAAAAGAATTAGAAATTATGTGGTCACAAATTGTGACCACCTCAAAATTAGAATATAATAAATATAGAAGCAAAAAATATTTGCCATATGTTTTTACAGAACAAGGAATAGCTATGTTGTCTGGAATATTAAAGAGTGAAGTTGCTATACAAGTTAGTATTAAAATAATGGATGCATTTGTGGAAATGAGAAAATTCATAAATGTAAATAAGAGTTTATTTGAAAAAGTAATTACTATTGAAAATAAAATGGACAAAAAGTTCATTGAGCAAGATAAAAAATTCGATATAATATTTGATCAATTACAACTAGAAGAAAATATCAAACAAAGAATATTTTTTGATGGTCAAATATATGATGCATATAGCATCATTATAGATATCATAAAAAAGGCAACTGACAAGATTTTAATTATAGATAATTATATTGATGATAGTGTTTTAAAAATGTTAGCTAAAAAGAAAAATAATGTAGAAACTGTTATTTTAATATCTGACAAAAGTAATATTGAAAATTTAGATATAAAAAAATTCAATAAAGAATATCCTATTCTTAAAGTTGCTAAAACAAACAAATTTCATGATAGGTTTATAGTAATAGATAACAAAGAAATGTATCATTTAGGAGCTTCAATAAAAGATTTAGGAAAGAAATGTTTTGGGATTAATAAGATAGAAGATATGAATATTATAGAAAAAATTATTAATCTATAAATTTAATTAGGAGAGTAGTGTAAAAACTAAACTCTCCTAATTTTGTAACTTATTAATATTTCAAATCTTGATATCTTTTTTTAGATAAATATTTTTGCACTATTCCATATATTAAATATCCTATCCATACACCAACAATACCAAGAGATGTATAAGATAATAAGGTAGCAACTAATATTTTTATAATAGAACTAATGATATTTCTCTTTGCTAGAAATTTAAAGTCTCTGTTACCTCTTAATATTGCAAAATAATATGTTGCTGACATGGTTATATATGTTCCTAATAAGAATAATGGTATTACTCTAAAGAAGATACATTGAAGTTCTGGTTTTCTTAAAGATATATTCATAATAACCAATGAAATTATTAATATAATAAATGGCAAAATTACAGAAGCATAATTAATTATCTTTTTTGCAACAATTTTTACATTGTTAATGTATTTAATATCCTTTTTCCAGATGCAATTCCAACACTTATAGTAATACCATCTCCAAAACCTTGAATAAAGGATTCGTATATATCAGCAATTTGAATTAATATAACATGTACTGAATATTCTAGATTTCCCATTCTTGCTACTATTAAATTAAATATAAAGTTCAATACTTGAAGTTTTTATATTTAGTAAAAATAATAGGAGAATAATATGAAATAATACAAATCTTGAATAATATCAGATTAAACAATCAAAAAATTACAGAATAATCTATAAAAAAATACATCTAAATATATAAACCTAAATTTAAGAAAGTTAAATATAGCTTTATTAAAATATTTTATAATATAATTTAAATATTTATGTTAATGTGTATTACTGTTTACATTTAAAAAAATATATGATATATTTAGATAATTATAGGCATAATATACATAAGAAAATAATAAAGGAGAAATAAAATGCAAGATGAAATAAGTTTTTTTAAGAAAATAATAATTAGTATAAAAGATTTTGATAAATATGAGAAGTTTGCAATAGAAACATTAAAAAAGAATATAAAATATCTATTACAAATAGTTTTAATTTTTTCCATACTTGTATGTGCAACATATACATATAAGTTTGTATCAACACTAAAACAGAGCATTTCATTTTTAGAAGAGAATATACAACAATTAGATTATAGCAATGGAAGATTAAGTATTAACAATGGGGAAGAAATAAAAATACAAAATGAAAATAGCATAATAAATTTACTTATTATCAATACATCCACAACAAATAAAGACCAATATTTAGATTTATTGCAAGAATATGATAATAGTGTTCTCGTTTTACAAGATAAGATAGTATTAAAAACAAAGGTATTAAACCAAAATATGATATATAACTATGTAGATATAGCACAAACATATAAAATGGATAATTTTAATAAACAAGATATAGTAAAACAAGTTGAAAATATTAATATTATAAATATATCACTAGCTTTTTTTGTTACAGTAACTATATATATTTTTAGTATTTACTTTGCTACAGCATTAGTAGATGCACTAGTATTAGGAGGATTAGGCTTCTTATTAGCAAGAATTGCCAAAATAAAAATAAAATTTAAAGCTGCGTTTAACATTGGGATACATGCATTAACATTGCCAATATTATTAAATCTCATCTATATTTTAGTAAATACATTTACAGGTTTTACTATACAGTATTTTCAATGGATGTATACAACAATATCATATATATATGTTATTGTTGCAATTCTGATAATAAAAACAGATTTAATAAATAGACAATTTGAATTAATGAAAATAATAGAAGAACAAGAAAAAGTAAAAGAAGAAATAAAATTACAAGAAGAAGAGCAAAAAGATGAAGAAAAAAATAAAAACAAAGAGCCAGAAGAAGAAAATAAAACAGAAGATGAAAGAGATAATAATGTAGGACAAGAACCAGGTATTCAAGAAGTTTAAAAAATCTTATATAGTATAGAAAGGATATAGAAATGAATAAAAAAGAAAATAAAAAACATATATATATATATATTGGATTAAGTATAACACTAATATTTCTACTAATATTAATAGCGTTATACCTAATAAACTCAAAAAATAATGATGAAGAAAAAAATATATCGTATACAGACTTGATAAAACAAATAAATGAACAAGCAGTAGAAAAAGTAGAAATGACAGTTGGAAGTACCAGTATAAAAGTAAAGTTAAAAGGAGAAGAAGAATCTAAAAATGCAATAATTCCAAGTACACAAGCATTTATAGAATTAATACAAACCAAAGCAGAAGAAGGAAATGAAATAAATGTTGAACAAAAACAACAAAACATATTCTTAAAAATACCATCAATGCTATTTAGCCTATTACCAACTTTAATGATGGTGGCATTGTTTGTACTGATATATAAAGTACAAGGATTAGGAGACAAAGGAAAAATATATGATGGTGAAGGAAATGTAAGTAATGTAAAATTTGAAGATATTGCAGGATTAGAAGAAGAAAAAACAGAATTAATTGAGATAGTAGATTTTTTAAAAGAACCAAAAAGATTTTATGATATGGGGGCTAAAATACCAAAAGGAATATTACTATATGGTAAACCAGGAACAGGAAAAACATTAATTGCAAAAGCCATAGCAGGAGAAGCAGGAGTCCCATTTATTTCTATGAGTGGATCAGAGTTTATAGAGATGTTTGCAGGATTAGGAGCCTCACGTGTAAGAAAACTATTTGAAAAAGCAAGAAAAATATCTCCATGTATTGTATTTATAGACGAAATTGATGCTATAGGATCAAGAAGAACTAGTCAAAGTGGGGCAGAATCGGAGAATAATCAAACTTTAAATCAATTATTAGTTGAAATGGATGGATTTGAAAAGAATGAAACGATTATAGTACTTGCCGCAACAAATAGACCAGAAATGCTAGACAAAGCTTTACTTAGACCAGGAAGGTTTGACAGACAAATAACAATAGCACCTCCAGACATAAAAGGAAGAGAGGAAATACTAAAAATACACAGTAAAGAAAAGAAATTTTCAAAAGATGTAACATTAAAAAGTATTGCAGAAGACACAGCAGGTTTTACAGGAGCAGAGCTTGCTAATATATTAAATGAAGCAGCAATCATTGCAACAATAAATAAACATACTGAAATAGAGCAAATAGATATAGAAGAAGCAGTAAAAAAAGTAACAGTAGGTTTGCAAAAGAATAGTAGAGTTGTTTCACAAAAAGAAAAAAATTTAACAGCATATCATGAGGCAGGACATGCAATAGTAGGAAAGTTTTTACAAACAGGAGAGGAATTAAAAGAAATATCAATTATACCAAGGGGACCAGCAGGCGGATATACAATGTATAAAACAAATGAAGATAAATTCTATAAATCAAAAACAGAAATGGAAGAAAAATTAATAGGATTACTTGGAGGAAGAGCAGCAGAAAAATTGGCATTAGATGATATATCGACAGGAGCAAGGAATGATATTCAAGTAGCTACACAAATTGCAAAAGATATGGTTACAGTTTATGGAATGAGTGATACACTAGGTCCAATTTCATTAGAACTAGAAGAAAATTTAACAATATTTGGACAGAATATAGAAGATATAATAGGAGAAGAAATAAAGAAATTAATAGATGCAGCATATCAAAAAGCTCAGATAATCTTAAATAAAAATATTGATAAGCTTCATATATTAGCAAACTTACTTTTAAAAGAAGAAACAATTACTAAAGAACAATTTGAAAAAATATTTATTGACTAATAAAATCTTAATAATTCCTATATTGTTATATTATTTTTTTAATGATATAATTAATAAAAAATAAATAATATAGGAGAGAATAATGGAAGATAAACATAAATATTATTTAAAAATGCTTTCAAAATTTGCAATAGCTTTATTTATAATAATAATGATGTTTATGGCATATAAAATAGCAATATTCTATATGCCATTTTTAATAGCATTAATAATATCAAGTCTAACAGAGCCTTTAATAAGACTATTAATCAATAAAACAAAAATGAAAAGAAAGTTAGCAAGTATTATAGCTTTATTATTAATAGTAACATTAATAATAACAATATTGGCAATACTTATAACTAATTTAATAACAGAATCAAGCAAATTGATAAACAACATAAACACTTATGTAATACAAGCATATGATTATGGGATTAACTTTTTTAATGAGGTTAAAGAAGCAAAAATGCAAATCCCAAGTGAAATTATACAAATTTTAGAGAAATCATATAGTGGATTGTTAGATACTTTAAAAACTTTCTTAGTAAGATTTTTTACAGGATTAGTAAATACCTTAACAGCAATACCTATATGGTTTACATATGGATTTATTACTATACTTGCTGTAATATTCATCTGTTTTGATAGAGATTATATTATAAGTACATGTAAAAAACAAATTCCAAAAAAATGGATAGATAAAATTAAGTTAATTTATAAAGAAACTTGTAACATAGTGATAGAGTATATAAAAGCAGAAGCTAAATTATCAGGAATATGCTTTATATTAGTATTAACAGGTTTAATTATAATGGGAACTATGGGAATAAAGTTGGAATATCCAGTAATAATGGCAATCTTAATTGGATTTATTGATTTATTACCATTATTTGGAGCAGGGGCAGTTATGATACCTTGGACAATATACTTAATAATAATAAAAAATATACCAGCAGCAATAGGAGTAGGGATACTATGGATAATATGGGCAATTATAAAAAATTTATTAGAACCTAAAATGATAAGTAAACAAATGGGAATACATCCAGTATTTACATTAATAGGTATGTATACAGGATTTAAAATATTTGGAGTATTAGGACTTATGTTAGGACCAATTACATTATTAGTATTAAAAAATGTATTCAAAGAAATTATAAATAAAGGTATTTTAAAAACTATATTTGAACAAGATTAAAAGAAAAGTGTAGTTTTTTGTAATAAAAGTATAAAAAAATTAAAATGTTGTTAATTTTATAAAAATGTGATAATATATAGATCGTATTATGAATAAAGATATAATACGGTTTATTTTATTTTAAGAAATAAAACTTATACTTAATAGAAGGGATGTTAACAAAATGGATAAAGTAGAAATAGAAGTAGAAAATGAAGTATTAAAAGTAGACAAAGAAGAAAGTAATAAAAAAGAAGAAACAAAAAAACAAAATAATAATAAAAATAGTAGTAAGAAAAAAAATAGTACAAACAAAAAAAATAGTACAAAAAAAGAGAATAAAAAAGAAATAACACAAGAAAAAATAAAAGAAGAAAATGAAAAAATTACTGAAAATAAACAAGAAGAATCTATAGAAAAAGAAAATGAATTAAATTGTATAAAAGAAAAAGAATTAGAAAAAGAAAATGAAGAAATTATAAAAGAAGAACCAAAAGAAGAAGTTATAAATGAAATATTGGATAATGATACTACAAAAGAAGAACAAACCAAGATAGAAAAACAATCTGATTTAGAACCAGGAGAAGAGCCAAAAGTAAAAAATAACATTAATAAGGTTATACTAATATTGTCAATAATTTTATTAATAATTTTATTATCCTTTTCAACAATATTTGCTCTTATAAATAAAAATACTAACAAAATTATAAAAGGAGTGTCTATAAAAGGAATAGATATATCAGAACTCTCACTAGAGGAAGCTAAACAAAAAGTAAATGAAAATTATATAGATAAATTAAAACAAAATATAATATTGAAGCAAGATGAATATGAAACTTCACTCACTCCAGAACAAATAGAAGCTAATTTTAAAATAGATGAAACTATAGAGGAGGCATATAATGTTGGGAGAAGTGGAAAAATATTAAAAGATAATTATAAAATTATTAGTGTAAATATTAATAAAATAGATATTACACCACAATTAAAATATAATAATGAAGCTTTAGATAATTTTATAACCAATATATCAGAAAATTTACCTAATAGTGTAAAAACACCAACCTATGAGATAGATGGAAATAAATTAATTGTAACAAAAGGAAAACAAGGAGTAAAAGTAAAACAAGAACAATTAAAAAAAATGATATTAGAAAGTATGGAAAAACTAGACAAAGAAACAATTACAATAGAAATACCAGTTGAAATAGAAGAGCCAGAAGCAGTTGATTTAAAAAAAATACGTGATGAAATATATAAAGAACCTAAAGATGCATACTATACAAAAGAACCATTTACAGTATATCCACATGTTAATGGTATAGACTTTAAAATATCAATGGAAGAAGCCAATAAACTGATAGAAACACAGGAAGAACAAATAATAATACCATTAAAAATTACATACCCAAAAGTTACAACAAATCAAATAGGAACAGAAGCTTTTCCAAACTTGTTAGCCTCATATTCAACAACATTTTCTACAAAAAATGTAAATAGAACAACAAATATAAAATTATCTACCAATAAAATAAATGGAGTAGTATTATTACCACGGAGAAACTTTTTCATACAATAAAGTAGTAGGTCAAAGAACTGCTCAAGCAGGATATAAACCAGCAGCAGCATATTCAGGAGGAAAAGTAATACAAGAACTTGGTGGAGGAATATGTCAAGTATCATCAACTTTATATAATACAGCATTAAGAGCAAACTTAGAAATTGTAAAAAGATCAAATCATAGATTTTCGACAGGATATGTACCACTAAGTACAGATGCAACTGTTTCTTGGGGAGGGCCAGAATTTATATTCAAAAATTCTAGAAAATATCCAGTAAAAATAGTAGCACATGTAAATGGAGGAAAAATAACAGTAGAGATATATGGCTGCAAAGAGGAAGTAGAATATGAAGTTGAAATAAAATCAGAAACAATACAAGTAATACCAACAAAAGTAGAATATGTAAAAAATCCAAATCTACCACAAGGAACTCAAAGAAAAATTCAAAATGGACATGGAGGATACAGATCAAGAGCATATAGAATATTAAAATTAAATGGAAAAGTAGTATCAAGACAATTATTATCAACAGATACATATGCACAATTATCTACAATAATTGAAACAAACTAAAAAAGGGCGTAAAACGCCCTTAAAATATACTAAGAAAGAAGGTATAATATGAATTGGGATGAAAAAGTATTACAAAAAATAGAATGGAATGGAGAAATTAATAATATAGAACAGAAAATAAAAATAGCAAAAAGAATAGCAAGCAAAGTAAAACAAGGAGATATAATAGGAGTTGGTTCAGGTTCTACATCATTTATAACAATAAAGGAAATTTCAAAAAGAGTAATAGAAGAAAAATTAAATATTATAGCAATCCCAACTTCGCATGAAATTAATTTACTATGCTTACAATTAGGAATACCAACTACAACATTATTAGATAAAAAACCAGATTGGTCTTTTGATGGAGCAGATGAAGTAAATTCAAAAAATTGGTTAATAAAAGGGAGAGGAGGAGCAATGTTTAGAGAAAAACTAAATATTGTAAATTCAAAACAAAACTATATATTAGTAGATGAAACAAAATTTGTAAAAAATATATGTGATAACTTTCCAATACCAGTAGAAACATATCCTAATGCTATAAATTATGTAAGACAAGAGCTAATAAAAATGGGGGCAGAAAGTGTAACATTAAGACTTGCAAAAGGCAAAGATGGACCAGTTATAACAGAAGGACAAAATGTAATTTTAGATGTAATTTTTAAAAATGTAGAAGAAAATTTAGAAAAAAATTTAAAAAATATAGTAGGAGTAATTGAAACAGGATTATTTATTGGTTATAATGTGACTATAGAAAAATAATCATATAAAAATGATTAAAAGAAAGGAATGTATAACTAGATGGAAGATAACAGAATGATAAATCCTGAATTAGAGGATGTAGAAGAGGAAAGATTAGAAAACTCATTACGACCAAAAACTTTAAATGAATATATAGGACAAGATAAAGTAAAAGAAAGTATGAAAATATATATAGAAGCAGCTAAAAAAAGAGGAGAGCCTCTTGACCATGTTCTATTATATGGTCCTCCAGGACTTGGAAAAACTACATTATCAAATATTATTTCAAATGAAATGAACTCAAATATAAAAATAACATCAGGACCAGCAATAGAAAAACCAGGAGATTTAGCAGCATTACTTACTAATTTATCTGAATTTGATGTATTATTTATTGATGAAATTCATAGATTACACAAAACAGTAGAGGAAATATTATATCCTGCATTAGAAGACTATACATTAGATATTATTATAGGAAAAGGACCAAGTGCAAGATCAATAAGACTAGATTTACCTAAGTTTACATTAATAGGAGCAACAACAAAAGCAGGCTCATTAACTACCCCATTAAGAGATAGATTTGGAATTGTAAATAGATTAGAATTGTATAATCCAGAACAGCTAGAGCTTATTGTAAAACGTTCAAGCACTATTTTAGGAGTTACAATAGATAATAAGGCCTCAAAAGAAATTGCTAGACGTTCTAGAGGAACACCAAGAATAGCAAATCGAATCTTAAAAAGAGTAAGAGATTATGCTTCTGTATTAGGAGATGGAACAATAACTTTAGAAATAGCAAAAATAGCATTAAATAAATTAGAAATAGATGAATTGGGACTAGATGAAATTGACAGAAAAATGTTAGAAACAATTATTTTAAAATATAAGGGTGGACCAGTAGGAGTAGAAACATTAGCTGCTACAATTGGAGAAGAAGTAGATACAATAGAAGATGTATATGAGCCATATCTTATGCAGATTGGTTTTTTATCAAGAACACCAAGAGGAAGAATTGCTATGATAGATTCATATAAGCACTTAGGAATACCATATGAACAAAAGTAATATAAACTAAAAAGAGGGAAAAAATTGAAAAAATTATTACAAAATAAATTTATAAAATATATTTTAACATTCATTGTATTGATATTAATATACTTAATAAGTATGCTAATATCATCCATTTTTCCTACAAAATTGATAAGTACAAATGTATTAAGATCTTCAGAGACATTATTAAAAATAGGAGAGAAGGAAACTTTTAATTTACCATATAAAAGAGAGATACTATTTACTTTTACAGATGCATTAATGATCAATACAGCATATTCAATAGATAGTAAAAAACCAATAGAGTCATTTCTACTTGCACGAAAAAACTATATTCCAGAAAGAACAAAAATACTAAATAGGGAACCATTAAAAGATTTAAAATCAGATCCCAAATATGGAGAAGGAGCATGGCAAACTCCAGAACTCTATGACTTAGTACATGATGAAAAATATGTGTTACAATCTTTTGAATATACAAGATATTGGCATGGATATCTAGTTTTATTAAGACCACTATTACTATTATTTGATTATAAAGTAATAAGGATAATCTCATTTATTACAAGTATAATTTTAATAGGAAATTTTATATATTTAATAAAAAAGAAACTTGGAATCTATGAAAGCATAGTTTATTTCATTAGTTTAATTTGTATAAGCATATTTATAGTTACATTATCTTTTAATGAAATATTAGTATATTATATATCAATAATAGCTTCTATTTTAATTTTAAAAAGAGGCAATAAGATAAAAGACATAGGAATATATTTTTTTATTGTAGGTTCTATAACAAATTTTATAGATTTATTAACACAACCAATTATAACACTTGGAATACCTCTTAGTATATATTTTTTAATGAAATATAAAGAAAATAATATTTATAAAAAAACAATTTTAGAATATATAAAATTAGTACTACTATGGGGAATAGGCTATGGGGTAACTTGGCTTTCAAAATGGATATTAGTAGATATAATTTTAAGAAGAAATACAATAGAGTTAGCAATAAATCAAATTTTATTTAGAACCATAACAAATGATGCAATTACTAACAATCAAAATGTATTAAAAATAAATTTAGAGTTTTTAGGAGAAAATATTATAAAATTTGTATTTATTTTGTGCTTTATCTATTTAGGAATTGGAGTATATAAAAAAGTTAAAAATAATATAAACGGAATAGAATTAATGCCAGATATACTAACATTTATGATGCCAATAGTTTGGTATTTAGTACTAAAAAACCATTCTATACACCATCCGTTTTTTACAAATAGAATTTTAATATTAAGTATTATTAGTATACAGATAATAGTAGGTAAAATTATAGGATTATGTAAAAAGCAAAGTTGAAGATAAGAAAAGTGTCTAAAATATTTATACAATCAATATTTTAGATTATAAAATGCTATAGATTGTAAATATAGTTAAAAGGATTAAAAAATGAAATTATTATTACATACTTGCTGTGCACCATGCAGTGTATATTGCATAGAAAACTTAAGAAATGAGGGAATAGAACCAACAATATATTGGTATAATCCTAATATACATCCATATATGGAATATAAAATGAGAAGAGATACATTAAAAGAATATGTAAAGCAAATAAAAGTAGAAGCAATATTTGAGGAAGAATATGGACTAAGAGAATTTACTAGAAATGTAATAAATGATATAGACAATAGATGTATTAAATATTGTTACAAAGTACGATTAGAAAAGACAGCTAAATATGCAAAAGAAAATGGATATGATACAATTTCAACAACTTTATTAGTTAGTCCATATCAAAATCAAGAAGGAATAAAACAAATAGGAGAAGAGGCAGCAAAAAAATATGGATTAAAATTTTTATATAAAGATTTCAAGCTAGGTTTTAGACAAGGACAACAAAAAGCAAGAGATTTAGGATTATATATGCAAAAATATTGTGGATGTATATTTTCAGAATACATAGCCAACGATGACCACAAAAGTTTAAAGCATATAACTCCAAATGGATATGAATATCCAAAAGAGCCAAGATTACAAGTAAAAAGGATAGAAAATAAAGATGATTATATGGAAATGTTTTTAGAGGCAGATCCTTCAGAAAATATGATACGTAAGTATCTAAGTGATTCTGATGTATATGCACTAAAAAAGAATGATGAGATAATTTGTATTGCAGTTATTTTGCCTATTTCTAGGAAAGCTTTAGAATTAAAAAATATAGTTACGAAAGAAAAATATAGAAATAAAGGGTATGCAAAAATTTTATTAAAGTCACTATGTGGTAATTACAAACAAAGATATGATAAAATGCTAGTAGGAACAACAGAAAATAATATTCCATTTTATGTTAAACAAGGATTTGATAAATATGAGAAAACAATAAAGAATTTTTTTATAGATAATTATGATGAAGAAATAAAGGAGGGAGAATTAGTCTGTACTAATATGATATATTATTCAAAAGACTTGCAAAAGAGATAGATAAATTTAATATAATTAAAAAATAATATGAGGAAATAAAGTATGATAACAGATATTGATATAAACAAGCTTAAAAATTTTAAGGATTATCCATTTAAATTAACATTAACTGAAAATATGAAAGAACTAATTGAAAGTATAGTTATTAATGGAATCATAACTCCTTTAATAGTTAGGGAAGTAAATGATTTATATGAAATCATATCTGGGCATAGAAGAAAGTATGTAGCTGAACTCTTAAACATTAAGAAAATACCTTGTATTGTTAAAAAGATGAATGATAATGAAGCAATTTAAGCAATGATAGATTGTAATATAGATAGAGAAAATATACTGCCAAGCGAAAGAGCTTTCGCATATAAAATGAAATTGGACGCAATAAAAGTTCAAAGTAAAAGGATTTTTGTTTTTGATGTAACTCCTCAAGAGTGGAAGTTAGAAAATATAGAATTTACAAATGAAAAAAGTATAAAAAAGATTAATAATTATATAAGATTAACGAATTTAATTCCAGAATTATTAGAGCTAGTAGATATAGGAAGAATAGCTTTTAGTCCTGCATTAGAATTATCATATTTAACTAAAGAAAATCAAAGCATAGTTAATGACTTTATTGAGATGGAAGATGCGACACCAACAGTTGGACAAGCAATTAGAATGAAAAAATTAGAATTAGATGGAAAGTTAAATGAAGAAATTATAGAACAAATTATGCTAGAAGAGAAACCAAATCAAAAAGAAAAATTTACTATGCCATATGATCAACTAAGAAAATATTTACCCAAAGAATATACTAATAAACAAGTCGAAAAAGTTATCTGTAGATTATTGGAGAATTATTCTAAAAAATAAATTATATTAGTGATAGATATTTATTTTAAATGTAGAAATAACAATTTTTGATAAGATTTTATTTAAAAATGAAGAAGAAAGGAAATGCCAAAAGTGATTAATATAAATGGAAAGCAATGGAATCAAATAAGTAAAGAGGATATAGAAACTTTATTAGCAAGTGATGATGATGAGAATTTCTTTTTTGAATATAAAAATGAAGATGTAAGTACTAAAAAGCTAATAAAAGAGATTTCTGCTTTTGCAAATACTTATGGTGGATATATAATAATAGGAATAGATGATGATAAGAAAATTTCAGGTTGCACTAAATGGGACGAGCAAAAAATTCATATTACAATACATGATTCTATAACACCAATTCCTAACTTTGATGTAAAAAAAGTAAGCATAGATAAGGAGAAAAATATTTATATAATAAAAATTGAAGAAGGAAGCCATCCACCTTATATTACAAACACGGGTAAAATATATGAACGAGTTTCATCTGGTTCATTTCCAATCAACGAATCTTCAAAATTAATACAACTATATTATAAGAGAGAAGATCAAAATAAAAAAATAAAGAATAAAATTGAAATTGACGATATTAATAATGTAAACAATTTACCAAATAATTTATGTGGATATGTAGATGTAGGCTTTTCAATAACTGTTAACGATTCAAAGAGATTACAGAAAAAGATATTTAATATTGATTTAGAAGAATTATCTAAAAAAATAAAAAAAGACAATAAGTATTATAATATAACTAGAGTAGGATATTCTATAGTTATAGTATTAGGAAAAAGCGAATCTACACAGAATGGGAATAAGGTATTGTCTAATGCGGGCAGTAATAATTTTATAGAAATTATGGGAGATGGTAGTGTTAGGTGTAGAATAATGCTATCTGCTGACCAAAATAATAAAGTAAATATAAGTAATATGTTGATACTTATTTATTTTAAAGAAGTGTATGAGAAAATTATTGGAGAAGAAATCTATAAAGACTTTATAAATGCTTATAAATATGAAAAACTAACTGTATTGAAACAATTTGAGCCATATTTTGATTTTGATAATAATCAACCAAAAGAAGAAATAGATAAATTTGAAATATATATGCAAAGCCATCAAGAAAAATATGGTGAAAATCTTATTATTACTGGAAATAGAATACCAAAAAGTGAGTATATGTATATTGATAAAAAAATTTTTGATAATTGCAATATAGAATTTAATAAAGATAATTTGCTTTCTGAATTATTTCACACAGAGTATTTTATGCTTGGTTTTATTGATGAATTGTAAATCAAAATGATGGAGAGGAGGATGTTAAATGGATAATGTGGTAGTTAAACAAAATAATGATATAATATTTTATACAACTGATGATGGACAAGTTAAAATAGAAGTTAGACTTGAAGATGAAAATGTTTGGCTGACACAAAATGCTATGGCAGAATTATTTGATACAACGAAACAAAATATAAGTTTACATATAAAAAATATTTTTGAAGAAAAAGAACTGAATGAAAATTCAGTTGTCAAGGAAAACTTGACAACTGCCTCAGATGGTAAAAATTATAAAACAAAATTTTACAATTTAGATTTAATTATATCAGTTGGATATCGTGTAAAGTCAATTCGTGGAACTCAATTTAGAATATGGGCAAATAAATTAATAAAAGAATATCTAATAAAAGGATATAATTTGAATGTTGATAGGTTTAAAAATAATGGTGGTGGCGTATATTTTGAAGAAGTACTAGAAAAAATTAGAGATATTCGTTCATCAGAAAAAGTATTTTGGAGAAAGATTTTAGATATATATGCTACAAGTATTGATTATGATGCAAGAGATGAAAAAACAAAAGAATTTTTTAAAACTGTTCAAAACAAGATGCATTATGCAGTTCATGGGAACACAGCAGCAGAAGTGATTTTCAATAGGGTAGATAGTGAAAAGGAGAATATTGGATTAACTAATTTTAGAGGAAATAGTCCTACAAGAGCAGAAACAGAAATCGCAAAAAATTATTTATCAGAAAAAGAATTAGATTTATTAAATAGAATGGTATCAGCTTATTTAGATGTAGCAGAAATTAATGCTTTAAATATGCATGCTATGACAATGAAAGATTGGATAAAAGAATTGGATGGATTTTTAACTATGACACATAAAGAAATATTAGAAGGTGCTGGAAAAATATCTCATGAAAAGGCATTAGAAAAAGCACATAAAGAATATGATAAATATATGAAAACCCATTTAACTCAAGCTGAAAAAGATTATCTTGAAATTATGGGAGAGGATATTAAAAAATTGAAGTAGAAAATATAATATTTCATATACATTTGAATTATAAAATGTATATGAAATGTCAGAAAAATTATATATGATAAATATTTTAGAAACTGGAAATGAAAACAATTATACAAGAAAAATGAAAGATAAAAGTGTGGTCATAATGCTTTATCGCAGAGGAAGAAAGATATCTACGACGTAAAAACAAATAGTCTTACAACCACAAGGATTTCGAAAAATGAATATTCAGGAGGAGTACACTAAAAAGACTTGGAAAAAGCTAAAATATGGAATGAAAATATAAAAATACGAAAGAAAAAATAGAAAATGGAATTAATATAAAAAAGAGGTGAGAAAAATAGCTACATCAAAAGATTATAAAGAATTTATATTGGAACAATTAGACTTATTAGGTAATATAACTTGCAGAGCAATGATGGGGGAATATTTATTATATTACAATAATATTTTATTTGGAGGAATCTATGATAATAAATTACTTGTGAAAATTGTAGCAAGTAATAAAAAGTATAATATGAAAGAACAAATACCTTATAAAAATGCTAAGCCAATGTATTTAGTTGATGATATAGATAATAAAGAAGGATTAAAAGAAATAATAATTGAAACTTGCAAAGATTTGTCAGCAAAAAAATAGATACAATAATATTATTTTAAAACAAAAATGTTAAATAAATACAAACTATATATATCCTTAGATGTGAATGAATAAGTTTACATCTAATTTTTTATGAAATTAAATTTAATAATCAGAGCAAAATTTTATACACCAATATGTAAATAAGTCAATTACAAAGTTTTACTTATTTTGGTAGACTTTTTATAGGGGATATGATATATTATTACAAAATAATAAGTCGAAAAAACAATAATAAACAAACTTTTCAAATTCTTTTAAAAGAAATTTTGAAAATAAAAATTAAATTTTTATATGAATATATATTAAACTAAGGAGAAAAGTATGAGTAAAAAAAATAAAAATGAATCTGAATATATGCAAACAAACAAACAAAAATCAAGTTTTTTATGGATAATAATTTTATTTATTGCAATTCTTATAATCTCCTTTTACTATGTAAAATATATTAAAGAATTAGTATATAAAAATATAAACAATAATATAACAGAACTTAGTGAACAAACAGCAGCCCAGCTGAACTTATCTATAACAGATCAAAAAAACTTTGTAAAAATAATGGTAGATTTAATAAATAGGGGATATTTTGAAACAACAACAGAGATTTTTGATAGATTTAAAGATGATTTAGAAAATTATCATTTTACAAGATTGGTTATTTTAGATAAAAAGGGAAATGGAGTTACAAGTGATGAAAAGGTAGTTAAAAATTATGCTAATATTGAGGAATTTTTTGATAATAAAGAAGAAGTATATTTATCTGAAAATAGGCCAAGTACAGTCTCTAACAATCAAGTAAATATATACTCTAAGACTTTTAAACTAAAGGGAGAAGAAAGAGTATTAATGGCAACAATTAATACAGAAGACTATAAAGAAATATTATTAAGAAGATTATTTGACAAAGGTGGAACATATCTAATTAATAATAATGGGCATATATTAATTGATACATTTGATGAAATAAAAGACAATAATACTAATTTATATAATCACTTAAAAAGTAGATATGTCTTAAAACAAGAAGATATTAATAAAATAAATACAATGGCACAAGATATAAAAAAACATCAAGTAGGGAATTTTAATATAAAATTTGATAAAGAAACCTATTTTATACACTATGAAAAAGTTAATATAAATGATTGGTATGTAGTAACAATAATATCAGATAATACTATTGCAAAAGAACTTATTACATTGTTAGTTATATCTTTTTGTCTTTGTTTAGTTATTATTTCTGTTATAATTAGCATATCTATTTATATCAATATTTCAAATCAAAAGAAAAACTATAAATTATATCAAGTTGCATATATTGATCCAATAACTTCATTAGGTAATGATGATTACTTTAAAGAAAATGGCACAAAATACTTAAATAACTCAGTACCCAATAAATATATAATTTCATTAGATATTAATAAATTTAAAGCCTTAAATAATATTTATGGATATGAATTTTGTAACAAAATATTAAAAATACTTGGAGAGAAATTAACAAAAGTATTGCCTAAAGATAATATTACCTGTAGAATTTCGAGTGATATTTTTGTAACTATATTTAGTTATGAGGATAATATTCATGAATTACTTAATAAAATTTTTCACCAAATTTCAAAATTTAGAATAGATGAAACAGAAGTGACTGTAAATTTAGCAATAGGTGTCTATAAAGTTGAGAATGAAGATAAAGATATCAACAAAATACTAGACAAAGCATATATGGCTAGAGCAAAAATAAAAGGATTTTATCATGACAACTACTATATATTTGATGAAATACTTGAAAACCAGTTAATAGAGGAACAAAAAATTGAAGCTTATATGAAAGAAGCACTAAAAAATCATGAATTTAAAGTAGTATATCAACCTAAAATATATACTCAAACTGAAAAACTTGCAGGTGCAGAAGCACTTGTAAGATGGATAAGAGATGGAAAGGTTATTTCACCTAATAAGTTTATTCCTTTATTTGAAAAGAATAAATTTATTATAAAATTAGATTTATATATTTTTGAACAAGTTTGTAAAGACATTGCTAGTTGGAAACAAAAATATAACTTTACTCCAACTATTTCAATTAATGTATCTAAAGAACATTTTGCAAATGAAAACTTTATAGAAGAGTATGTAAAAATTGTAGACAGATATGATGTAGATAGAGAAAAAATAGATTTGGAAATTACAGAAAGTGCAACAATAGAAGAAAAAATAGATATTTTAAAAATAATGAATAAAATCAAAGAAAAAGGATTTATTTTATCAATAGATGACTTTGGAACTGGCTATTCGTCACTTAGTATGCTTCAAAGCATGCCAATAGATATAATAAAGATAGATAAAATATTTGTAGATAAAGCTGACTTAAAAAGTGATAAAAACATAATTAACTATATTATGCTTATTGCAAAACATCTTGAAGTAAAAACAATTATCGAAGGAGTTGAAA
This sequence comes from Clostridia bacterium, assembly GCA_022797145.1. Classification (GTDB taxonomy): domain Bacteria; phylum Bacillota; class Clostridia; order TANB77; family CAG-508; genus RGIG8482. The sequence goes on along the minus strand of JAAWKA010000001.1, from coordinate 79,444 downwards.
CAAAAGAACAAGTTGATTTCGTAAAAAGACTAGAAGGTGATATTATTCAAGGCTATTATTATTTTAAACCAATATTAAAAGACGAGTTTGAGAAATACTTTAATAAAAATAAATAAAAAAGAAATGGAGAAAAAAATTGAAAAATAATAAAGTGGTAAAAGATTTATTTTTAATATGTACAATTGTATTTGCATTGCCATCAATAATCTATATTATTAGTGGAAAAAGTATATTTTTACTAGATACTGATTACAATTATTTGTTAAATATAGAAAACAATAAAATACTAGCTACTATAATTTTTACTACTTTATTTTCTATTATTAGTATATTATATTTACTAATACTGAAAAATTGTAATAATATATTTGATAATATAAAAAGAATATTTAAATTTATATTAATAATTTCATTAATTTTTGCAATAATGTTACCATATACGAGTACAGATATATATTATTATATGAGTACTGGTTGGAGCCAGAAAGAGTATGGAGTAAATCCATATTATACATCAGTGAAAGAATTAACAAAAAATAACATAGAATTAGTAAAAAATGATAAATTACTGCTAAAAATTCCAGCAATATGGTCAGATACTACTATTGTATATGGACCATTATGGCCAGCAATTTGTAACATATTAACAGGACTTTCGTTTGGTAATCTAAATATAAGCTTAATGATATTTAAGCTCTTCAATATATTGATACACATGCTATGCTGTTTTTTTATATGGAAAATAACTAAAAGGAAAATACTTGTAGTATTATATGGATTAAATCCATTAATATTATTTGAAGGGTTATCAAATGTACATAATGATATATTAGTAGTGCTTTTTATCATAGTATCAATATATTTTTTAAAAAATAGAAAACAAATAATACCAGCAATTATATTTCTTGCTCTTGCTACAACAGTAAAATATTATGCAATATTATTTGTACCATTTATCACAATATATTATTTAAAAAAACTGAACTTAAAAGAAAGAATATTATATTGCTGTAGACTGGCTAGTATATTTTTAATAGTAATTGTATTAATATATAGTATGTATATTAGAGATGTAGAAGTATTCAAAGGACTTATAACACAGCAAAGTAAATTTTCAAAATCTATATTTTTAATATTATATCTTTTCATGAATGAGGAATTAGCAATAATATTTTCAAAAATAGCTTTAGCTATCTTTTTAACAGTATACCTAATTAAAATACTTAAATATTTATTATCAAAAGAAAAAGATATAACATTTATGAAAATAATGAAAACTCAATATGGAATAATGCTATCATTTATATTTTTAGTAATAACAAATTTTCAAACTTGGTATATTATGTGGATGTTTCCTTTCATTTTATGGCAAACATCCAATAGAATAAAAAATATATTGTTTTTAACAATATCATCAGAGATTTCAATATCTATATTTATGATACTAGGACAGCACTATTCGATTGGTGCATATTATTTGATTATAATTATATTTATTAGCATAATTTTTCAAATGATATATTCTAACAAACAGATAATTAGGTATAATAAAAGCATAAAATAACATAATAAATAATAAAAAGGAGATAAGTAGTGGAAAGAATTCTATTAATTGATGGAAATAGTATTTTAAATAGAGCATTTTATGGAATAATGGGGAATAAAATGCTAATGACAGAAGAGGGAATATACACAAATGCTGTATATGGTTTTTTAAGCATAATGTTTAAAGCACAAGAAGAATTGAAGCCAGAATATTTAGTAGTAGCATTTGATAAAAAAGGTCCAACCAAAAGACATGAATTATATAAGGAATATAAATCAAATAGAAAAGGTATGCCACAAGAACTAGCAGTGCAAATGCCAATAATAAAAGAAATATTAGAAGCTATGAATATCAAAATAATGGAAAAGGAAGGATATGAAGGAGATGATATCATTGGAACTTTATCTACATTTGGAGAAAAAAATGAGCTTTTAGTAACAATCCTTTCAGGAGATAGGGATAATTTTCAACTTGCAACAGACAAAGTAACGATACAAATACCTAGAACAAAAGCAGGAAAAACACAAACAGATAATTATGACAAAAATAAAATAATAGAGGAATATGGAATAGAACCATGTCAGTTGATACAAGTAAAAGGATTAATGGGAGACAGTTCAGATAATATTCCAGGAGTGCCAGGAATAGGGGAAAAAACAGCTTTAAATTTAATAAAAGAATATAATGATATAGACAATTTATATGACAAAATAGAAAAAGGGGAAGACAATTTAAAAGGAAAAATAAGAGAAAAGTTAATAGAAAATAAAGAATTAGCTATACTTTCAAGAGAGCTTGGAAGTATAAATATAGACTCTCCAATAGAAAAAAAATTAGAAGAAATGAAAGTAGAGCAATGGAATAGAGAAAAAGTATTAGAGTTATTCAAAAAATATAGGTTTAATCGTTATATAGAGAAATTTGATTTACAAGAAAAAGAAGAAATAGTTGATTTAAATAAATTATTTAAAATTACAGAAATTAAAGAGGAAGAAGAAATAAGAAAACTAATTTCTAAAATAAAAAAGTGGGACAAAATATTTTACTATTTGGGAACAAAATCCAGTGATGAAAAGAAAAATGTTATAAAAAAACAAATTATAGATATAAGTATAATAGATGAGAAAGAACAACAAGTATATTATTATAATTTTGATGAAAAAATAGCGGAATTTATAAAAGAATTTAAGCCAATAATAGAAGATATAAAAATAGGATTATGTAGTTTTGAATTGGCAAAAGATTATATATTGTTAAAACAAATAGGAATTACTCCTAGAAATTTAGCATTTGATACAAAAATTGCTGCCTATATATTAAATCCAACAATTTCAAAATATACATTAGAAACATTATCTGCACAATATTTGAATATAGATATAAATTCATATATAGAAGAAAAAGAAATAAAAGAAGATAAAATCCAAATCAATTTATTTGATACAATAGAAGATAAAACAAAAGAAGAAGGAAAAATGAAACTAAATACAATGTATGCGTATTGTATTAGTAAACTATATGAAAAAATGTTAAAAAAGTTAAATGAAGATAATAGTATATCATTATTAGAAAACATAGAAATGCCATTAGTAAAAGTACTTGCAGATATGCAATATAATGGTATATATGTAGATAAACAAGAATTAATTGATTATGGAAATACAATAAAACAACAAATAGAAGATCTTACAAAACAAATTTATGAATTAGCAGGTGAAGAATTTAATATAAATTCTCCAAAACAATTAGGAGAAATATTATTTGAGAAATTAAGTCTTCCATCAGTTAAAAAAAAGAAAAATGGTTATTCAACTGATGTAGATGTATTGGAAAAAATAAAAAGTGAACATCCAATAATAGAAAAAATATTAGAGTATAGGAGTCTTATGAAATTAAATTCTACATATGTAGAAGGATTATTACCATATATTAATGAGATTGATAATAAAATACACTCATATTTTCATCAAACAGTTACAGCAACAGGAAGAATTAGTAGTACAGAACCAAATTTACAAAACATTCCTACAAGATTGGAATTGGGAAAAAGAATTAGAAAAGCATTTAAGCCACAACAAGGGTATATTTTTTTAGATGCAGATTATTCACAAATAGAGTTAAGAATATTGGCACATATATCACAAGATAAACATATGATAGAAGCTTTTAGAAAAGATGAAGATATTCATAAACAAGCAGCATCTAAAGTATTAAATATACCAATAGAAGAAGTGACCAAAGAAGAAAGGTCAAAAGCAAAGGCAGTAAATTTTGGAATAGTATATGGAATTAGCGACTTTGGCTTAGCAGAACAAATAGGAGTAACTAGAAAAAAAGCAAAAGAATATATAGAACAATATTTAGAAAAATATAATGGCATAAAAAACTTCATGGAAGAAATAGTAGAAGAAGCAAAAGAGAAAGGTTATGTAGAAACATTATTTCATAGAAGAAGATATATACCAGAAATAAAATCAAATAGTTATGTTGTTAGACAGTTTGGAAATCGTGCAGCAATGAATACTCCAATACAAGGAACAGCAGCAGACATAATGAAAATTGCAATGATAGAAGTATTTAATAAACTAAGTACAAATGGATTAAAATCTAAAATAGTTTTACAAGTACATGATGAATTAATTATTGAAACATTAGAAGAAGAAAAAGAGCAAGTAAAAAAAATATTACAAGATTCAATGGAAAATGCAGCAAAGTTAGAAATACCACTAAAAGTGGAATTATCAGAAGCAAAAAATTGGTATGAAGCAAAGTAGATAAAATGCAAGTAAGGAGAGAGGATAATGTCTAAAAAGGTAAAAAAGATGTTGTTATTATTAATATTAGTAATAGTATTGGCAGTAATATTATTTCAAATATTTAAAATACAAAATATAATACTAAAAAGAATATATCCAACTAAATATTCAGAATATGTATACAAGTATGCAAAAGAATATAATATAGATCCATTACTTGTATTTGCAATAATAAAAGCAGAGAGTAATTTTAATCCTAATGTAATATCTTCAAGTAAAGCAATAGGATTAATGCAGTTGATGGATGCAACAGCAGAAGAAATAGCTAGAAAACTAAATATAACATTTCAAGAGAAGTCGTCATTATATAATCCAGAACTAAATATACAGTTAGGAGTGAAATACTTTTCTAATCTATTGAAAGAATATAATAATAACCAGTTATTAGCATTAACAGCATATAATGCAGGTATAGGAAATGTAAAGAATTGGATAGAGCAAGGAATTATAAAGCCAGATGGTTCAGATATAGAAAATATACCATTTAAAGAAACCAATAATTATGTAAGAAAAATTTTAAGAGATTATAAGATATATAAAGAGTTATATAAATAATGTTAAAATATATGATATAATTTAATTAATTTATCAATATTAGTAATTAGATATCTTTAAATGAATTTAATTTTACTTAAGATAGGAAAGGAATTATATGGAAAAAATAAAAATGAAATTATGGAAAAAAATTTTGATAGTAATAATTATTTTACTTGCTATATTTAGCATTATGATAAGTAGAAAAGTAATAATTTTAGCTAATTTAGATAAAAAGGTAACAGATTGTGAAAATAATAATGATAATATTTATATAAAGGCTACATTTGATTTTAATAATTATAAATCAGAAATGGAAAGATATATATATAATGATGTAGATAAGATTATATTAGAAAAGATAGATTCTGATGGAAGAAAAACAAAAATTATTCAAATAATATATCCAAATGAAAGAAAAAATTATATACAAGTTGAAGACAATAAAATAATGAATGTATATAAAGAAAGTGCACCTGTAAGAGGAAGTCATATTGAAAATAAACATTCTTCATCATATAGTGTAATTATGAATTTTACATATAATACAAATATTTTAGAAAGGATTTTAAGTGCCCTAGTTACTAAAATAAAAACCATAGAAATTGATGGGATAAAATGTTATGAGTTATCTAATTTATTTAATTCAAAATTTTTATATAGTCAAAATGCAATTGGATTAAAAATATATATAAATAAAGAAACAGGTTTACCTGTGAAAGCTGTTGAGCTTGTTAATAATAATGGAAATGAAAGAAAAAATATAACAACATATGAATATAAATTTAATAAAGTTACAAAAGAAGATGTAGAAGAACCTAATGAAGCGGAATATAAGTTACAATAATATTTATAACTTTTAAATTTAGAATGTAATAAAATATTCTTGTATTTTTATAATATATATGCTATACTAAAAAAGCTTTAAGAGAAAAGCTAAAAAAGAAATTATTTTAAATATTTTACCTTTTTTTATATTGGGTTAAGTACTAAAAGTAATTTAAATCAATTAAAAAGGAGGTAACTGTATTTGGAAACATATAATGATATTAATATTATCTGTAAAGATTGTGGTGAAGAATTTTGTTTTACAGTAGGGGAACAACAATTTTATAAAGAAAAAGGATTTACAAATCAACCAGTAAGATGTTCTAATTGTAGAAGAGCTAGAAAACAACAAAACATGAGTAATTAAATAAAAAAAGCACTAATTTTAGTGCTTTTTTAATGTCTCAATATCTATCAAAAAATAGATGACGTTTTTTGAAAACAAAAAATCATCCATTTACTGAATGATTACAGATATGTCGTTGGTGCCTCGAACTGGAATCGAACCAGTGACACAAGGATTTTCAGTCCTTTGCTCTACCAACTGAGCTATCGAGGCATATATATAAAAATGGCGACCTGGAACGGGCTCGAACCGTCGACCTCTAGCGTGACAGGCTAGCGTTCTAACCAACTGAACTACCAGGCCGTAAGAAAATGGTGGTCGCAATAGGGCTCGAACCTATGACCCCCTGCTTGTAAGGCAGATGCTCTCCCAGCTGAGCTATGCGACCGTATTCTTTCGACATGACTTAGTATACTAAATTTTATTTTATATGTCAATACCATTTTTAAAGTTTTTTTATTTTTACTTAAAATATTGAACATAGTAAACGAATAGCTATATATTTTGGATTTAAATACAAATATATGGTAGTATAAAAGTAATAAAAAGTAAAATTATTATAATAAAAATAAAAAACTTTAAAATAAATATTGATATTTTATTTATTGTGTTGTATGATATAAAAAGTAAAAAATAACTATAAATATAATAATATAAATAGTATTGAAAGGGGCATAATAATGAAGAAGCTATATATTTCTTTGTTTGTAATTTTTTGCTTATTTGTTACTACATCTGTATATGCAACTAATGATTCAAGAATATTAAATGAAACAACAGCTGGACAATTAATACAAATAAAAGAAAAAGAAATGAAAGAAATGTCAGACTATACAGAAACATATGGATCAGAAACATATGGATTCACAGCATACATGTTAAATAAAATACGTGTGTATAGTATACCTCTTTGTTTTATAGGAATTGCAGTGGGGGCAATATGGCAATATGTGATAGGAATAAGAAAATTAGATGTACATGATAGAGGACTTATGTTAATAGTTACATTTGTAACTATATTTGTAATATGTCAAGTCCTACCATTAATCTTTGCAATAGTGGTAAAAGGATTTAGAAATTAGTAAATTTTGGAGGAGTAACAAATGAAAGTTTTATTTGCAGTTAGTAATGAAAGCATTTCAGAAGCAGTAGTAAAAAAATATCAAAAAGATTATAAGGAAATAATTTCATATAAAAATGTATATTACTTTAATGCAATATTAAAAGAAATACAAAGAGATAAGAGTTATGATAGAATTATAATAAGTGAGGATTTAGAACCATTTGCTAATAATGATTATGAAGCAATAGATCGTTTTATATTCGAAAAATTAGATAGTATTAGTGATGAAGCCTCTGATATGGAAGGAAATGATACACCAATTATATTAATATGTTCAGATAGACGTGCAAAATCAGAACAGCTATTAGTTAAATTATTTGGAATTGGAATTTATAGTGCATTATTAGGACAAGATAGAAGTATAGATGAAGTTTGTAAATTAATAAGAAAACCACGTACAAAAAAGGAAGCAAAAATATATTATAAAATAGAATCAGAAGATGTAAATTATCAAACAGAAAATGAAGATAGTGTAAGTGAAATAGAATTACAAAATATACGTGCACATTATAAAAAACTAGGAAAAAATGAAGAAGCATATGTAGAGAGCTTTAATAATATAGCTTCACAATATAGTGATGCTCAATTAAAAATTATAGTAAAATTTTTGCCACTAAATGTGAGAGCAGTACTAGAAATACAATCTCCTAAATATCAATCAATTATGGCATTTTCAGGAAAAGAAGCAAAAGTTATAGGAAAAAAACAAGAAGAAAAGAAAAAAGATAGCATAAAAATGGATTTTATAGAAAACCAATTAAATAAACAAAAGCTTACAAGGCCAGTTATTGTACCTTCAGCAGTTGACGCAAAAAATGTAAAAAAATTAAATAAATCTACATTGAAACCATCACAACAGGTTTTAAATGAAGTAGAACAAAATACAGTAAAAGAAAATTCAGAGGAAAAAATAATAGAAGAAGTGCCAACTACACCAAAAAGAGGAAGAGGAAGACCTAGAAAAGTGGTATCAGAGCAAGAAGTATCAACTACACCAAAAAGGGGAAGAGGAAGACCTAGAAAAGTGGCGACCCCACCTCAAGAAGATATAAATTTATTTGACCTAGTACAAGAAGAACCAATAAAAGATACAATTTTACCAGGCCTTGAAGAAGAACAAACTCCAAGAACTTTAAATAAAAATAGTTTTGAAGAAGAAACTATTAATAATTATAGAACCTATAAAAACTTACAAGAAGATAATTATTATCCAAATATAATTGATAAAGAAGAAGATAATACAGAAATATTAAATACAGAAAATGAAACATATCAAGAAATTAATATTGAAAACTTATTGACAAAAGATAAAAAAATCGTATCTTTTGTTGGAACTACTAAAAATGGAACATCATTTTTAATTAATAATTTAGCAGAAATGTTTTCAAAAATGGGAATAAATACAGCTATACTAGATGCAACTAAAAATAAAAACTCATACTTCATATATACAAAAAATGAAGAAAACTTAAGAAATGTAGCAGTTAACTGTATGGAGAATTTATCAAAAGGACTTCCAGAAGGAATAAAAGTAAACAATAATTTGACAGTATATACAACACTTCCAGCTAAAAATGAAATATCAGATTATGGAGCAATACTAAGCAATTTAGTAAAAAATTATTCTTTAGTTTTAATAGATTGTGATTTCAATTCACCATTTGAATATTTTAAAAATTCTCAAGAAATATATTTAGTACAAAGTATGGATATACTTACAATACAACCACTTACAGCATTTTTAAGAGATCTAAAATCAAAAAATATATTGACACAAGAAAAAATAAGAATAGTAATTAACAAACAATCAAAAATTAGAACATTAAATCCCAAAATTCTAATAGGGGGAATGTCATTTTATAATGATCCATCTATGTCTTTTATGACAGAGTTATTTAATAAAGACAATGTGAAATATTGTACAATACCATTTAATGAGCAAGTATATTCAAAATATTTAGAAGGACTAGTAAATTGCAAGGTTTCAGTAAATGGATATCCTAAAAACTTTATAAATCCAATGAAAGACTTAGCAAACATGGTATATCCACTATTAAATAATAAACATAAACCATTAAATAATTATAAAAAATAAAATAATAAATCTAGCAAGAAAATAATTGAGGTGATAGTGTGGCAACATTATTAGTAATATTAGTGACTATTATAATAGCATTAATGATATATAATGTAGTAGTATATAAAAAAATTCAAAATTTTAAAAATATAAATCAAAAAATTGCAAGTCTTAATGTATTGCAAGATTTTATGAATACAATAGGAGAATATTCATCTGTTGATGAAAAAATAGAAAAGATTAATGAAATATTAATAGAAAAATATAACATAAAATATTCTACTATTGTTATGTTTAATGGTTCAGAATATGTAATAAAAGCATCTAATGTACAAGACAAGCATTGGGAAGCTTTAAGGAACTTACATGATCAAGAAATATTTAAAGACAGTATTGCAACAGCAACACCTAAATATGTTACTGTAAATGATGATAAAGAAAGATTACCATACCAGACAATGGAATTTGGTAGAGCAAAATCAGCAATGTTTTTCCCATTATATATAGATAATGTATATATAGGATATTGGATTATAGAAAGTGGACTACCAAATGCATTTGATACAATAGATACAACTATACTAGAAGTAGTAAAAGAAAATATTATTTCAGTATACAAAACTGTATCATATCAAAATACTATAGAAAATATAGAAAGAGAAGATCTGTTTTCACAACTTAAATCAGCTGAACACTTATATGGAAAAGGTAAAAAAATTATTGATAAATATACAACTTCTACAGTATGTATGTTTAAAATAACAAATTTAGAGCAAATAAATGAAGAATATAGTCGTAAGACTGGAAATGAAACTATAACACAAATTACTAAATATATAAAAGACAATATATCAGAAGAATATGTATTTGTAAGATATATGGGGGCTAAATTTGTTATTGTATTTTCAGGAGTAGATATACAAGGAGTTGCAGAATTTGTACAAGATTTAAAGCAAAATATTGAAAATATAGAAATAGAAGAGATTGTTTTAGATAATAAAACAGAAACCAAAAAAGAAAAAATAAGATATGTAAAACCAAGATTAAATTTTGTTTTAACTACCTACTATAAAGGAACAGGATTAGAAAGTGTAACAAAAAAATTAGAAGAATATTTAGATAATGCAGATAAAAAAGAAAATGATATAAACAACATTTAAAATTAGGAGGTATTTTGTCATGGATATGGATAAAACAATGAATTTTACAGTAGAAAAAGACAAAAACATAAAAGCAAAAGAGATATTAAAAACAGTTTATCAAGCACTAGCAGAAAAAGGATATAATCCTGTTAATCAAATTGTAGGATATATATTATCAGGAGATCCAACATATATTACAAGCTATAAAGATGCAAGAAATATGATTAGATTAATAGAAAGAGATGAATTATTAGAAAAAGTAGTAAAATATTATATAGGGATAGAAGATTAAAATGCGTATATTAGGAATTGATTATGGAGATAGTAGAGTGGGACTTTCACTATCAGACCCATTAGGAATAACAGCACAAGGATTAGAAACTATTCACCATAATGGAAATGACAAAATAGTATTGCAAAGGCTAGAACAAATTATAGAAAAATATGAAATTACAATAATTGTTGTAGGAATGCCATATAATATGAATGGTACATCATCTAAAAGAGTTGAAATTACTAATAAATTTATACATAAGCTTAAATGCAAATTTAATAATATAGAAATAGAAACTATAGATGAAAGACTAACAACAGTAGCAGCACATAAAACAATGAATTTTTTAAATATAGATAAAAAGAAGAAGAAAAATATTGTGGATACTATTTCAGCAGTATACATATTAGAAATGTACTTGAATAAAGATTCTAATATAAAAAGTATATGATAAAAGAAAATGTAAATAATACAAAATAGAGATATCAATATTATACAAATATAATTTAATATAAAATATGGAAGGAGAAAGTAATATGGATGAAAATAATGTACCAGAAGAATTAGATAATATTATAGTTTTAAATGATGAAAATGGAGAAGAGGTTAAATTTGAGTTTTTAGATTTAATTGAATTAGAAAATGAGGAATATGTAGTATTATTACCAATAGAAGAAAATGAAGAAGATGATGAAGGGGAAGTAGTAATATTAAAAGTAGAGGACTCAGAAAATGAAGAAGAAGAATCATATGTAAGTGTTGATGATGAAGAAGTATTAAATCAAGTATTCAAAATATTTAAAGAAAAGTTTAAAGATGAATTTAACTTTATAGATGATGAATAATAAAAATAAAAATATCGTTATATAATTGTATAATGATATTTTTATTTTTCATGTGCGAATAATGTACATGTAATGAGTATAAAATTAATTAAATAAAGGAGGAAGCATAATGAAAGTAATATATCTTACAAAAAGAAAAATATTAATTAGTTTTATGATCATGTGTATAATACTTATTTTTTCATTTTTTAATTCCAGTTATGGAATGCAACATTATTACAAAATAGATTTTTCAACAGGACTTGTTACAGCATCAAAACTAAATGTAAGAAGTGGACCAAGTACTAAATATGGAATTATAACAACAGTAAATAAAAATGAATATATAAGAGTATTTGCAGGAGTTGGAGACTGGTATATAATTCAAACAGAGCAAGACTATGTTGGAGCAGTTAATAAGAAATATGTAAAACCAATATATCAAAATAATAATACTCAAAATAATAATATAGAAAATACATTACAAAATGATGAAGAAGAAATATTAAATTTAATTAATGAACAAAGAACTAAAAATGGGTTAAATGTATTGCAAATAGATCCAGAAGTACAAAAAGTTGCTAAAATAAAAGCACAAGACATGGTAGACAATAATTACTTTTCACATACATCACCAACATATGGCTCGCCATTTGATATGTTAAAAAACTTCAAAATATCATATAAAACAGCAGGAGAAAATATAGCAGGAAATTCAAGCAATACAGCAGCAGTTACAGCATGGATGAATTCAGAAGGACATAAAAAAAACATACTAACTAATAGTTTTAATTATACTGGGATAGGAATAGCTAAAAGTCATAAATATGGGAAAATATATGTTCAAATTTTTATAGGAAAATAAAGTTTATAACATAATATATAAGTAATAGAATATTTTTTAAATGAAAAATAATCAATATTTTTTAACTAAAAATATTGATTATTCTTCATTTAAAAAGAGATAGGTAAGAATTTACTATTTTGCAACACTCTTTATATCTTGTAATTCAAATCTGTATTTCTGATTAGCATTTGGATATTTCTCATGATCTACTTCACTTAAAAACATATCTATAGCTCTAATCCATAGACTTCCATCTCCATATAATCTTCTGTATACTACATATTGTTCTTTAGTTTCTGAATGATTAGCAATATCAACAATCAAATAATAATCTCCTTTAAAATGTTTATAAATACCATTAATCTTTACTTCTCTCATTTTATTATACCTCCAAATTTTTTTAAATTTAAAATACTTTTTCATGTACAATATATTATAAAAAAAATATATAATATTGACAAGTTATATAATATATATTAATATATTTACATATGAACATATAATCATATATTAATATATGAAAGGAGCTTAAGTAAAATGAATAAAAAAGAAGTAGAACTAATATGTAGTGAAAAATGTCCACATATTAAAGAAATAAAAAAGGTAAAAAAACAAGAATTAAGCATAAAACAAATAGAGGAATTATCAAATATTTTTAAAATATTTGCAGATAATACAAGACTTAGAATAATATATGGTATATTAAACACAGAATTATGTGTATGTGATTTGTGTGAGTTGTTAAACTTAAATCAATCTACAGTATCACATCAATTACAACTCTTAAGAAATGCTAAACTTGTAAAGTATAGAAGAGAAGGTAAACAAATTTTTTACAGTTTAAAAGATGAACATATAGAAAAAATAATAAATTTAAGTTTAGAACATATACAAGAGGAGGAAAAGTAAATGGGTTGTAAACACTGTCATGAACATGAAGGATGTAAGATAGAACATATGCATACTGAAGAAAAAAAAGAAAATAATAGACTAGGAATAACTTTATATATAATAGCAATAGTATTGCTTGCAGTGTCATTTATCATACAAGAAAGAATAATACAGACATTTTTAATTGGAATATCAGTAATATTTTCAGGGTATAAGCTATTAGCATCTGGAATAAAAAATATTCTTAGACTTAATTTTGAGGAAGATACACTTATGACAATAGCTGTACTTGCAGCATTTTGTTTAGGAGAATATATAGAAAGTAGTATGGTTGTAATTTTATATAGACTGGGAGAATTTTTGGAGGATAGAGCAGTAGATAAATCTCAAAAAAGTATGAAAGAGATACTAAAAATAAAAGCCAATATAGCAAATAAAATAAATAAAAATAATGAAATAGAAAAAATAGATGTTGAAGAAATACAGGTAGGAGATATAATATTAATAAAGCCAGGAGAAAAGATACCAGTAGATGCACTCATCATATCAGGATCATCAAATATAGACACTTCTGCAATAACAGGAGAAAGCAAACAACAATATGTAGAAAGAAATACAGAAATATTATCTGGAGGTATAAATCTGACAGGAGTATTAACATGCAAAGTAATAAGAGATTCCAAAAATTCAACAGCATCACAAATAATAAATTTAGTATATGAAGCCAAAAATAATAAGGGAAATACAGAAAAATTTATAACTAAATTTTCAAAAACATATACTCCAACTGTAATAATATTAGCAATAATATTAGCAATATTACCAGCAAGTCTTGGAATACTAGACTATAAAACTTGGATAACAAGAGGATTAATATTTTTAGTGGCTTCATGCCCATGTAGTTTAGTAATAGCAGTTCCATTATCATTTTTTTCATGTGTAGGAGCAATATCAAAAAAAGGAATTATAATAAAAGGGACAAAACATATAGAAAATATATCAAAAACTACAACAATAGCATTTGACAAAACAGGTACACTAACAACAGGAAAAATGGAGATAAATGAATTAGTAGCATTTTCACCGTATACAAAAGAAGAAATATTAAAATATATGTATAGTCTAGAAAAAATGTCAAATCATCCTATATCAACAGCAATAGAAAAATATACAGTTAATTTAGATATGTTAAAAATAACAGAGTATAAAGAGATAGCAGGACATGGAATTTATGGAAAAATAGAAGAAAAAGAAGTGGTATTTGGAAATTTAAGATTATTGAACAAATATAAAGTAAAAAAGGAAGATGAAATTCCAGAAGATGCAATATATATGGCAATAGAAGGGAAAATTGCTGGATATATAACATTAAAAGAGCAAATAAGAACTAAAACAAAAGAATTAATAGAACAGTTAGAGAAAATAGGAATAAAAAATATAATAATGCTTACAGGAGATAATAAAAAGAGTGCAGAAAAAATAAAAAAACAATTAAAAATAAAAAGAATAAAAGCAGAATTATTACCACAAGATAAATTAGAAGAGATAACAAAAATAAAAGAAAAAGGAGAGAAGGTAATATTTGTAGGAGATGGAATAAATGATAGTCCAGTACTAGCAGCAAGTGACTTTGGAATAGCAATGGGAGAAGGTTCACAAATAGCAGCTAGTACAGCAGATGGTATACTGCTTTCCAATAATATATCTATATTACCAGAGATAATAAAAATTTCTAAAAGAAGTATGAATATTATAAAGTTTAATATAATATTTTCTCTAACAATAAAAATACTAGTTTTAATATTGGGAGCAATGGGAAAAGCACCAATATGGTCAGCAATATTAGCTGATACAGGAGTTACATTTCTTACAGTATTAAATTCAATGAGGATATTTAAAATGTAAATGTTCAAAAGAAAGTTTTTCTTTTGGACATTTTTTAAAAAAGCTCTTTAAAAATGATAAAAAATAGTATACAATAATTAAATAAATTTATGATTTAAGAAAGAGAGTATTAAAATGAATAAAAAATGGGAACTTTGTAATACAAATGCAGAAAAAATAGATAATATATGTAATAAATTTAAAATAAATAAATTAATAGCTACTATTTTAGTTAATAGAGGTATTATAAATGAAAAAGATATAAAAATTTTTTTGGAACCTACACGAGAAGATTTTTATAATCCATTTTTATTACCAGATATGGAGAAAGCTGTAGAAAGAATTATAAAAGCAATACAAAAAAATGAAAAAATACTTATATATGGAGATTATGACGTAGATGGAATTACAAGTACATCTGTACTAAAAAAATTTTTAAGTAAAAGGGGAGCAAATGTTTCACAATATATTCCAAATCGTTTAGAAGAAGGATATGGATTAAACATTGAAACAATTAAGGAAATTTCACAAGAGGGTTATACATTGATGATAACAGTTGATTGTGGCATTTCTGGTATAGAAGAAGTGGAATTTGCAAATGATTTAGGAATAGAAACAATTATAACAGATCATCATGAAACTTTGGAAACTTTGCCAGCTGCATTAGCAGTAATTAATCCCAAAAGAAAAGATAGCGAATATCCATTTAACCAATTAGCAGGAGTAGGGGTTGTTTTTAAATTAATACAAGCAATAGGAATAAAACTAAATTTAGAAGAAAAAGAATATTTACAATATTTAGACTTAGTATGTATAGGAACAATTTCAGATATTGTACCATTAGTTGATGAAAATAGAGTAATAGCAAAATTAGGTTTAAAATTAGTAAATGTAACTAAAAATTTAGGATTAAAATATTTATTACAAGCAGCAGGATATAAACAAATAGACTCAAATACAATTTCTTTTGGAATAGCGCCACGTGTAAATGCATGTGGAAGAATGGGACATGCATCTGAAGCACTACAAATATTTTTATCAGAAGATGAACAAGAAGTTAAAAGACTAACAGAAAAGTTAAATGAATATAATAAAATTAGACAAGATACAGAAAGAAAAATTGTAGAAGAAGCATTAAGTAAAATTGAGAAAAATAAAGAACAATTAAATAGTGCAATTATATTAGGAAGTGAAAATTGGCATCATGGAGTAATTGGAATTGTAGCATCAAAAATTACAGAAATGTATTTTAAACCAAGTATATTACTTTGTTTTGAGGAAGATATGGCTAAAGGTTCAGGAAGAAGTATACCAGGATTTGATTTACATAAAGCTCTATGCAAGTGTAGTAGTTGTTTAGAAAAATATGGTGGACATGGAATGGCTATAGGATTAACTTTAAAGAAAGAAAAATTTGATGAATTTAAACAAAAATTTGAGAAAATAGCAAACAAAAGTAAAATATCAGAAATACTACCAATAATTTATATAGACACAGAAATATCAGCACAAGATATGACTACAGATATTGTAAAACAATTAAAACAGTTAGAGCCATTTGGAGAAGCAAATAAAATGCCATTATTTATATATAAAGGATTAAAAATAAATTCAATAAGAGCATTAACAGAAGGAAAACATCTAAAGTTGACCTTAAAAGATGATAATGTAATTATAGATGCAATAGGCTTTAATATGGGGAATTTAGTAGAAGATTATTTAATAGGAGACAAAATAGACATAGTTGGAAGTTTAGAAATTAATAGTTTTAATGGAATAGAAACAGTACAAATTAACTTAAGAGATCTTATGAAATCAATTTAAAAAAATGGAGAGATAAAATGCAAGAAGAAGTAATTGCAACAATAAATGATGTTGTGTCAAAAATGAAAAAAAATAACTGGAGAAGTAATATAAAATTAATTTCCAAAGCATATCATTATGCTTTGGAAAAACATGGGGTACAAAAAAGAAAATCGGGGGAACCATATATTATACATCCAGTACAAGTAGCATACACACTTGCCAATATGGAACTAGATGATGCTACAATATGTGCGGCATTATTACATGATGTTGTTGAAGACACAGAAGTTACACACCAAGACATGATAAAAGAATTTGGGGAAGAAATAGCACAAATGGTAGCAGGAGTTACAAAGTTAGGAAAATTAGACTATACAAGTGTAAAAGAACAGCAAGTAGAAGATTATAGAAAAATGTTTCTTGCTATGGGAAAAGATATTAGAGTTATTTTAATTAAATTAGCAGATAGACTTCATAATATGAGAACTCTAAAATATTTAACAAGAGACAGGCAAATAAAAAATGCACAAGAGACCATGGACTTATATGCACCACTTGCTAATAGACTAGGTATGTATTTTTTAAAATGGGAATTAGAAGATTTATCTTTTAAATATCTATATCCAGAAGACTATAGAGAAATTGTAGAGGGTTTAGATAAAAAAAGAGAAGAAAGATTAACATTTATTGAAAAAATAATGGAAGAAATAAGAAAGCAGCTAAAAATTCAAAGAATAGAAGCTGAAATAACTGGAAGAGCAAAACATTTATATAGCATTTATAGAAAAATGAAAAGAGACAATAAAACATTAGACCAAATATATGACTTATTTGCATTAAGAATATTAGTAAACTCTGTAAAAGATTGCTATTCTGCTTTAGGGATAGTACATGACTTATATAATCCAATGCCAGGAAGATTTAAAGATTATATTGCAGTACCAAAACCAAATATGTATCAATCTTTACATACAACACTAATTGGAGAAAAAGGAACACCTTTTGAGGTACAAATTCGTACTTGGGATATGCACAGAATTGCAGAATTTGGTATTGCAGCACATTGGGCATATAAAGAGTATGGAAAAAATAAAAAAGAAAATGTAACAGTAAAAGATGACAAACTTGCTTGGCTAAGAGAAACACTAGAATGGCAGAAAGAAATGCAAGATCCAGAAGAGTTTTTAAATACTTTGAAAACAGAATTATTTGAAGATGAAGTTTATGTATTTACACCAAAAGGAGATATAAAAGTATTACCAAGAGGAAGCACTCCAATAGATTTTGCATATAGTATACATGAAGAAGTGGGGCATACAATGACAGGATGCAAAATAAACTCTAAGATGATGCCAATTATAACGAAATTAAAAAATGGTGATATCATAGATATAGTAACATCTGATAATGCCAAAGGACCAAGTAGAGATTGGTTAAAATTTATAAAAAGTACAACAGCCAAAAACAGGATACAACAATGGTTTAAAAAAGAACAAAGAGAAGAAAATATAGTAAAAGGAAAAGAATTAGTTGAAAAAGAAATAAAAAGAATAGGAATGGGATATAAAGAGTTATGGAAGCAAGAATTTATTCAAGTGGCAATAGACAGATATAAATTTAACAATATAGAAGATATGTATGCAGCAATAGGATTTGGGGCAATATCACCAGTAAAAATTATAGCAAGAATATTAGAAGAATATAAAAAAGTACATCAAGATGAAACAATAGAAGAAAAACTACAAGAATTATCGAAAGATAAAGGAACATTAAAAAAGAATATATCTAAAACAGGAGTTATTGTAAAAGGAATAGATAACTGTTTGGTAAAATTATCAAAATGTTGTAATCCAGTACCAGGAGATAACATAATAGGATATATTACTAAAGGAAGAGGGGTATCTATTCATACCACAGAATGTATAAATATAAAAGAACTATTACAACAAAAAGATAAACTTATTGAGGTAGAGTGGTATAAAGAAAAAATATCATCTTATAATGTAGATATAGAAACATATTCAAATGATAGAACAGGTCTGTTAGCAGACATTATAAAAGCGGTATATGATACAAAAACAAAATTAATAGCAGTAAATAGTAAAGCAAATAAAGAGCGAATTATTGTAACAGAAATAACTATAGAAGTACAAGATTTAGAAAAACTAAATCAAACAATAAAAGCATTAAGAAGAGTAGAAAGTGTTTTTGAAGTAAAAAGAAAAAAATAAAGGAGAATCCTAATGATATTAAAAAGATTAAAATTAGATACAATGCTTGCAGAACCAACAAACTGTTATATAATTGTAGATGAAGAGACAAAAGAAACTATAGTAATAGATCCAGCAAGTCAAGCAGAAAAAATAATAGAAATGTTAAAAATTTTATCAGCAAAACTTAAATATATATATTTAACCCATTGTCATGGAGATCATATAGGAGCAGTAGTGGAATTAAAAAAAGCTTGTGGAGGAAAAATATTAATTCATAGAATAGAAAGTGAGAACTTAAATAATCTAGAAGTTAATTTAGCAGAATATATAGGAATGCAAGAGATAGAATTAGAAGCAGATTCAAGAGTAGATGATAAAGACTTAATACATATAGGAGATTTGCAATTAAAGGTAATTCATACTCCTGGACATACCAAAGGTAGTACATCACTTTATTGTGAGAAAGAAAAGATGATATTTACAGGAGATACCATGTTTAGAGGAACATGGGGAAGAACAGATTTGCCAACAGGAAGCTTACAAGATATAATAGAATCAATTACAAATAAACTAATAAAAGAAATACCAGATGAAACAATAGTATATCCAGGACATGGGAAATCTACAAGAATAGGAGAGGAAAAACCTATATATTTAGAATTAAAACAAAGAGAATTTTAATCTATAGATAAGGAGAAATTATATGATACAAAAACCAAAAGGAACAATAGATATATTGCCAGATATTTCGTATAAATGGCAATACATGGAAAAAGAAACACAAAAAATACTAGAAAATTATGGGTTTAGAGAAATACGAGTACCAGTATTTGAAAGTACTACTCTATTTGAAAGAGGAGTTGGAGATACAACAGATGTAGTACAAAAAGAAATGTATACTTTTTTTGATAAAGCAAATAGAAGTATAACTTTAAGACCAGAGGGAACAGCAGGAATTGTTAGAGCATATATAGAAAATGGTATGTCATCATTACCATCACCACAAAAAATGTGGTATGCAATGCCAATGTATAGATATGAAAATGTACAAAAGGGAAGACTAAGAGAGTTTAGACAAATAGGAGCTGAAATAATAGGTACAGCATCATATTTAGCAGATATAGAATTATTAATAATGGCAAATGAAATAATAAAAAACTTTAATTTACCAGAAGTACAACTAAAGATAAATAATATAGGGTGCCATAAATGTAGAAAGAATTATCAAGAAGAATTAAAAAAATTTGTAGCAAATAATTTAGAAAAATATTGTGAAACTTGTAAAACAAGATTTGAAAAAAATCCAATGAGGATTTTGGACTGTAAAGAAAAAATGTGTAAAGAATTAAACAAAAAAGCACCAATAATATTAGATTATTTATGTGAAGAGTGCAAGGAACATTTTGAAGGGGTAAAACAGACATTGGAAAAAGTAGGAATAGATTATGAAATAGATTCAAAGCTAGTAAGAGGATTAGATTATTATACTAAAACAGTATTTGAATTTGTATCACAACAAGAAGGATATACGATACTTGCAGGAGGAAGATATGATGCATTAATAGAACAACTTGGAGGACAGAGTACACCTGCAATAGGATTTGCAATGGGGGAAGATAGGTTAATAAATTTATATGAAAAATATCGAGGAGAAAATATAAAACCTAAAGTAGCAGATTTATATATTGCATCAATAGGAGAGGAAGCGGATAAAAGAGCAATCAAAATTGCACAAGAATTAAGGAAAAAAGACTGTTATGTAGAAAAAGACATAACTTCAAGAAGTATAAAAGCACAATTAAAATATGCAGACAAACAAAAAATAAAATATATAATAGTAATAGGAGAAGATGAATTAAAATCAGAAGTAATAAAAATAAAAAATATGAAAACAGGAGAAGAAAAAAATATTCAAAATGGAAATTTAGTAATGAAAATTTATGACTATATAAAAAATGGAGAGTCTGTATAAAACTCTCTATTTTTTATAATTATACTATTATAATTACTTCTCTTTTTTATTCATATACTGAATTAATTGCAAAATAATATCCCTATTATTTTCTTCTAAATCATAGAATCCCATAAGATCAGGGTCAACCCTAAAATCAGAAGGAATATCTAAATACTCTTGCAAAACATAAGTTGGAGTTATTTTATAAATATTACATAGCTTTACTAAAGTATTAATACTACCTTTTGTCTTATCTCTTTCAATGTCTGAAATATATCTAGGTGCTAAGTCTAGCATTTCAGCTACCTCTTCTTGTGTGTATCCAAAAGATTTTCTAGTTCTTTTTAATAAATTACCAATTCTAATATTGGACTTCCTTTTATCCATTCTCATAGCATCACCTTAATATAAAATAACAAATATCATTAAATAAATGAAGACTTGTTTGATACTAGATATTGTGGAAATAAAACGAATTTTTATACATGTAAATTTTATAAAATAAAAATAAAAGTAGATTATACTTATATTAAACAATATTAATCTACTTTATAAAAATATAAAATACTATTTATAATTGTCGTGATTTTTAGTATCTTCTTTTTCTATAATAGAAGATACATCTTTTAAAGAAAGCTTTAAAGTCTTTGTAGATGTATTAAATTTAGAAAGACTTTTTTTAGAAGGTGAAGAATCAAAATGCATACTAATAGTTGATTTAAGAAGCTTTTCAAAATCTTTGTTTATATTTGGATTATCAGCGAAAAAGCTGTTAGTATAAACTAAAAAATTATTATTATTAGTAATCCAAATTTGTTTACCATCTCCAGAGTTTTTATCAATATAATTATAAGTAATCGAGATATCTTCTAAATTTTTACATTCCCAAGTAGAAGATAATTTCTTTTTTATTAAATTTTCAGCTTGTTCCATAACAATATCCTTAGAAAGAATCTCTTCATTTGCTTCAGTTGAAATAGAAATATCTTTTCTTAAATTAGAAGTATTAGTTTTGCTAGCAAAAAAAGTAGTTGTTCCAATTCCTATGGAAAGAGCTGCAATAGTAATATAACCTTTGATTTTAAGGTGCCTTTTTCTGTTTTTCAAAATTTCAAAATTTCTTTCATCTTGTTGTATTTGTCTTTCATAAGCAATACCTTTAGAAGTACGCTTTTGGGAAATTAAATGAATTGGGGTGTTATTTTTATTATTAACTACATTTACAAAATTAATAATTTTTCCCATACAAATCCTCCTTAATCTAAAATTAAAATATATAAATTAATTATAACATATATGTAAAAAAATATCAAAAAACTTATAAAAATGTTTGACAATTCAATTATTATAATAGATAATAAATGTATTAATACTAAAAGAAAAAATGTTTAAAGAAACTAAGGAGGAAACATAGAAATGTACATATTTAATAAAATAACAGTTAATCCACAATTACCTAAAAGAATAAATAAATTATCAGATATGGCAAATAATTTATGGTGGTCATGGAATAGCCAGTATTTAAGATTATTTAAAGATATAGACACTGATTTATGGGAAAGTATAGGAAAAAATCCAGTAAAATTTTTAAAATTAGTCTCACAAGAGAAGCTTGAAAATGCAGCAGTCAATCAAAAATTACTTCAAGAATATGATAAAGTAGTAAATGATTATGAAGGATATATGAATAGTAAGGTAACTTGGTTTTCTAAAAAATATCCTAATAGTAAGAATGATTTAATAGCGTATTTTTCAGCAGAATATGGGCTAGATGAAATATTACCAATCTATTCAGGGGGCTTAGGCATATTATCAGGAGACCATGTGAAATCTGCTAGTGACTTAGGAGTACCTTTTGTAGCTGTTGGGTTATTATATAAAAATGGATATTTTAATCAAAAAATAAATAGATATGGAGACCAAGAAAATATTTATCAACATATAGAGTTAGACAATTTACCAATAATTCCTGTAAAAAATGAAAAAGGAGAAGAGCTAATAATATCTGTGGATTTACCACGAAAAAAACTATATTTAAAAGTATGGAAGATTAATGTAGGTAGAGTAAAATTGTATTTATTAGATTCTGATATAGATAATAATACAGATGAAGACTATAGAGAAATAACTCTACGTTTATATGGTGGAGACCAGGAAATGAGAATAAGACAAGAAATTGTTCTTGGAATTGCAGGGGTGAAATTATTAAAAAAATTAGGATTAAAACCAACTGTATATCATATGAATGAAGGGCATTCATCATTTTTACTATTAGAAATAATAAAAGATATTATGGAAGAAAAGAAAATATCATTTGAATTAGCAAAAGAAATAGCAACAGCAAAAACAGTATTTACAACCCACACTCCAGTACCAGCAGGAAATGATATATTTCCATTAAATTTAGTAGAAAAATACTTTAAAGATTTTTGGCCTAAACTAGGAATAGATAAAGATACTTTCATGAAACTTGGAATGAAACCAGAAGAACATTTAGAAACAGGATTCAATATGGGAATATTTGCTTTAAAAATAGCAGGAAAGAAAAATGGTGTAAGTAAATTGCATGGAGAAGTATCAAGACACTTATTTGCAGATGTGTGGCCTAATATTTCACCAGATGAATCTCCAATAACTCATATAACAAATGGAATACATACTTGTTCTTGGCTTGCTCCAAATTTAAAACAATTATACAATACTTATTTAGAACCTTATTGGCAAGATAAAATTTATGATGATGAAACATGGAAATTAGTAGATAATATACCAAGTAAAGAGCTATGGGAAGCTCATATGGATAGAAAAAGAAAACTATTTAAACTTGTTAAAGAAAATGTAACTAGGAGAATGAAAGCAGAAGGAATTGGATATGATGAAATAAAAGAGTCAATATCAAAACTAAATCCTAATGCACTAACAATAGGATTTGCAAGAAGATTTGCAACATATAAGAGGGCAACATTAATATTTAAAGACCTAGAAAGAATTACACAAATATTAAATGATGAAGAAAAACCAGTTCAAATAATATTTGCAGGAAAAGCCCATCCAGCAGATATAGAAGGACAAGATTTAATAAAATATATACATGAAATATCAATGAAACCACAATTTAAAGGAAAAATATTTATATTAGAAAATTATAATATTCAAATTGCTAGATATATGGTAAGTGGAGTAGATATATGGTTAAATAATCCAAGAAGGCCAATGGAAGCCTCTGGTACTAGTGGACAGAAGGCATCTGTAAATGGAGTGTTAAATTTTAGTATATCAGATGGTTGGTGGGCAGAAGGATATAATCAAAAAAATGGATGGTTAATTGGAACTAACGAAGAATATTTATCATATGAAATGCAAGATATAGCAGATAGTGAAAGTATTTATAACACACTAGAAAATAAAATAATACCAGCATATTATAATAAGAATGAAAATGATATATCAAAAAAATGGTTAGAACTTATGAAAAATTCTATAATATCTACAGGAGGCAAATATAGTACTTCTAGAATGGTTGTAGATTATGTAAAAGATTTATATATGCCATTATGTGAATTATCTAAAAAATATTACACTAATTTAGAAGATGTGACACAATATCGTTTATGGAAGGAAGAATTATATAAAAATTGGAATGATATAAAAATTTCACAAAATAGTAATTTGAATAATATAACAATAGATGCAGGAAATCAGATAGAAGTAAGTTGTATTGTAGAACTACCTAATATAAATAAAAATAATATAGAAGTAGAAGTATATTATGGAAAAATATTAGAAAATGGTGTAGTAAAAAGTATGTCAATAATACCAATGAAAGTTCAAGAAGAAATTGATGAAAAAAATAATATATATCTATATAAAGCAAAAATAGAATTAACAACAGGAGGAGACTATGGATATACATTTAGGGTAATGCCAAAACACGAAATGCTATTAGACTCAGAAAACCTAAATTTAGTAAAATGGATCACTGATTAATAAAATAACACTTTTAATATTAAGTAACTTTTGAAAAATTTAGATAAAAAAATAAAGAGAAAGTAGAAAAGCTATTATTAAGTCCATCTACTTTCTTACTTTAAATTATTTCTTATAAATTAAAACACTTTAGGCAAAAAATTATATAAATGAATAAAAATGTCATATTTTTGTAATATAAATATTGAATAATAGAATTTATATGTGTTATAATACACACAGAAATAAAAAAGAATATAAAGAAAGAAGGAATTTAAAGTGAAAAAAGATTTAAGAAAAACAAATATTGTATGTACAATAGGACCAGCAAGTGAAAAAAGATTAGAAGAACTAATAAATACAGGAATGGGAATGGCAAGAATAAACTTTTCACATGGGAGTTATCCAGAACAAGAAGAAAAAATTAATGATTTTCTAGAAATAAGAGAAAAATTAGCAAAGCCTTGTGCAATGTTACTAGATATGCAAGGACCAGAAGTAAGAACAGGTATGCTTATAACAGGAAAAAATGAAAAAATAATGTTAGAAGATGGACAAAAATTCATATTAATGAATGAAGATATAGTTGGAGATAAAGATAAAGTATCAGTAAGCTATAAAGAACTATATAAAGATGTAAAACCAGGAAATAGAATATTAATAGATGATGGTGCAATAGAATTAAAAGTTGAGGAAATTGTAGGAAAAGATGTACATTGTATAGTAACACATGGAGCAAAATTAGGAAGTAGAAAGACAATGAATTTTCCAGATGTATCTTTAAGACTACCAGCATTAAAAGAAAAAGATATACAAGATTTAAAAGATGGAGCAAGAGTAGGATTTGACTATGTAGCAGGATCGTTTGTAAGAAATGTAGAAGATGTAAGAGCTATTAGAAAAGTATTAGATGATAATGGTGGAAAAGATGTTAAAATAATATGTAAAATAGAAAACCAAGAAGGAATAGACAATATACAAGAAATAATAGACGAATCAGATGGAATAATGGTAGCAAGAGGAGATATGGCTGTAGAAGTACCATTTGAGAAAGTACCAGTAGTACAAAAAGACTTTATAAAAAGATGTAATGAAGCAGGTAAACCAGTAATAACAGCAACACAGATGTTAGAATCAATGACAGAAAATCCATTACCAACAAGAGCAGAAGTAAGTGATGTTGCAAATGCAGTATTTGATAGATCATCATGTGTTATGTTATCAGGGGAATGTGCAATGGGAAAATATCCTATAGAATGTGTAAATGCAATGGTAAGAATATCAAAATCAGTAGAGAGTTCAATTAATTATTGGAAAAGATTCGATAAAAAAGATTTTAAATGTGAAGAAAAAGATTTAGAATTTAATGTGTCTTATACAACATGTGTAACTGCAAAAAATGTAAATGCAGATGCAATAGTTGCATATACACATACAGGAAATACAGCAAGAAGACTTTCTGGAATGGGAGCAGAGTGTCCAATTTTTGCAATAACAGATAACAAGAAAACTTATAATCAATTAGCAATAGTATGGAATGTATTTCCAGTACTAGTTGAAAAAGCTAATACAATAGATGCTACAATAAAAACAGGAATAGAAAAATTAAAAGAAGAAAAAATAATAGAATCAGGAGATGTTTTAGTAATAGCAGGAGGAAACAAATTATTAGAAACAGCAACAGAAAGTAAAATGGTAAGTGGAGTTATAAGAATATAATAAAATACTTGCATTTTTTAACAATATAGTGTAAAATAATAATATTAAAAATACCTTTTTCTTGGCGTAAGGATTAAGCTCCTCTTAGAGCTAGGTTTAAGGGAAATAGAAATTAGGAGGGTCTATTATGACAAAAGAAAGAAAACAAGAAATTATAAGCACATATAAAAGAGAAGAAAAGGACACTGGTTCTCCAGAGGTACAAATAGCTCTTTTAACAGAAAGAATTACAGAATTAACAGAACACTTAAAAATTCATGTAAAAGATAACCATTCAAGAAGAGGTCTTTTAAAAATGGTTGGTAAAAGAAGAAATTTATTAAACTATTTAGCAAAAAAAGACATTGAAAGATATAGAGATATTGTTGAAAAATTAGGATTAAGAAAATAATTTATATTAGTAGGACGTTTATAAAAAAAATTAAACGTCCTATAATGCTATAATTAAAGTATATGTAAATGAATAATATAAAGATATTAGAAGTAGCTTGTATATTACATATTTTAAAATATGTAATATAGAGGTTACCATCTAATTTTAAATGTTATCTTTTACATAAATAAAAATAAAGGAGAAATTTGAATATGTTAAAAACATTTGAAACAGATTTAGCAGGAAGAAAATTAATAATAGAAACAGGAAAGTTAGCAGGTCTTGCTAATGGAAGTGTACTTGTAAGATATGGAGAAACAGTTGTAATAGTAAATGTTACAGCATCAAAAGAACCAAGAGAGGGAATAGATTTTTTTCCACTTTCAGTAGATTATGAAGAAAAACTATATTCAGTTGGAAAAATTCCAGGAAGCTATATTAAAAGAGAAGGAAAACCAACAGATAAAGCGATATTAACTTCAAGAGCAATAGATAGACCATTAAGACCACTATTTCCAAAGGATTTTAGAAATGATGTATGTGTTGTTGCAACAGTATTATCAGTAGAAGCAGATAACTCACCAGAAATAGCAGCGATGATAGGTGCATCAGCAGCATTATCAATATCTGATATACCATTTGGAGGACCAACAGCTGCTGTAAATGTTGGATATATAGAAGATGAAATAGTAATAAACCCTACTTTAGAAGAAAGAGAAAAATCAAAACTTACTTTAACAGTTGCAGGAACAAAAGAAAAAATAGCAATGATAGAAGCAGGAGCAGATGAGATACCAGAAGAGATAATGCTTGCAGCAATAAAAGCAGCACATATGGAAATAAAAAGAATATGTGACTTTATATCTAATATGAAACAAGAAATAGGAAAACCAAAATTTGAATACAAATCATTTGAAATAGATAATAATATATATGAAGAAATAAAAGAAAAATATATTGATAGGATGTATATAGATGTACAAGCAGTAGATAAAGAAGTACGAGACTCTAATATGGATAAATTAGCTAAAGATGTAGAACAGTATTTTATAGAAAAATATGGACAAGAGGAAACAGATTTAAAAAAACAAAACATAGTAGATAGTTTATATAAACTAGAAAAAAAATGTGTAAGAAAAATGATATTAGAAGAACACAAAAGACCAGATGGAAGAAAACTAGATGAAATAAGACCATTATCATGTGAAGTGGGAATATTGCCAAGAGTACATGGAAGTGCATTATTTACAAGAGGTCAAACACAAGTATTATCTATTGCAACATTAGGAATGGTAAGTGAAGAACAATCATTAGATGGAATAGACGAAGAACAATCAAAAAGATACATGCATCATTATAATTTTCCTTCATATAGTGTAGGAGAAGCACGTCCATCAAGAGGACCAGGAAGAAGAGAAGTTGGACATGGAGCATTAGCAGAAAAAGCATTAGTACCTGTACTACCATCAGAAGAAGAATTTCCATATGCAATAAGAGTAGTATCAGAAGTATTAAGTTCAAATGGATCAACTTCACAAGCAAGCATTTGTGGAAGTACTCTTGCATTAATGGATGCAGGAGTGCCAATAAAAACACCTGTTGCAGGAATATCAACAGGATTAATAACAGATGAAAATGATGAAAACAAATATGTAATGTTGACAGATATACAGGGGCTAGAGGACTTTTTTGGAGATATGGATTTTAAAGTAGGAGGAACACAAAAAGGAATCACAGCAATACAAGTAGATATAAAAATAGATGGATTGACATATGATATAATAAAAGAAGCATTTGAAAAAACAAAAATTGCAAGAAAATATATATTAGAAGAAGTAATGTTAAAACAAATACAAGCACCAAGAGATAATATATCAAAATATGCTCCACACATTATAAAAACAGTAATTAATATAGACAAAATAAAAGATGTGATAGGACCAGGAGGAAAAATGATAAATAAAATAATATCACAAACAGGAGTAAAAGTAGATATAGAAGAAGATGGAAGAGTATTTATATATTCAAAAGAAGATGAAGCAGGAAAAAAAGCATTAAAAATGATAGAAGATATAGGTAAGGACTTAGAAATAGGAGAAATATACGAAGGAACAGTTATAAAAATAATGAACTTCGGAGCTTTTATAGATTTAGGAGGAGCAAAAGAGGGATTACTTCATATATCTAAAATATCAAATAAGAGAGTAGAAAAAGTAGAAGATGTATTAAAATTAGGACAAACAATAAAAGTAAAGGTGCAAGATATAGATGAACAAGGGAAGATATCATTAAATATGAAAGACTTAGAAGAAAAAGAATAATATTATTAAGAAATTATTAAAATTTATAAAAAAGTTGAAAAAATTTTTTTATAATAGTATAATAATAGAGGTAACAAAATACAATATAATAGATATTATATAAAGAGAGGAAAAGTATGGAATATTTATATATGGTTCAACAAGCACTAGTTTGGATTGTAACAATATTTTGGCTATATCAGTTAATAGTAAGTGTATGTTCACTAGTAAAATTAAAAGATAAACCAATAATAGAAAAAAAAGAAAATAGATTTATGGCAATAATACCTGCACATAATGAAGAATCAGTTATAAAGAATTTAGTTGAAAGTTTAATAAAACAAAATTATCCAAAAAATTTATATGATATATATGTAATCGCAGATAATTGTACAGATAAAACCGCTCAAATAGCAGAGAAAGCAGGAGCAATAGTATATGAGAGGTTTGACGAAAAAAACAGAACAAAAGGTCATGCATTAAACTGGTTTTTAGAACAAAAAATAAAAGAAAATGCACCATATGACGCATTTTTAGTATTTGATGCAGATAATATAGTAGAAGAAAATTTTATAAAAAATATGAATAAAAAACTTTGTCAAGGAGAAGAAGTAGTTCAAGGTTATAGGGATATAAAAAATCCTACAGATAGCTGGATATCAGCTGGATATGCGATATTTTATTGGACAATGAACAGATTTTATCATTTAGCAAGATATAATTTAGGACTATCTCCGCTAATAAATGGAACTGGCTTTATGGTTAAATTTGATGTAATAAAAACAACAGGCTGGGATACCACAACATTAACAGAAGATATAGAATTTTCTTTAAAAAGAATTATAGCAGGAAAAAGATTAGGTTGGTCAACTGATGCAATAGTATATGATGAACAACCAGTAGGCTTTAAACAATCATGGTCACAAAGATCAAGATGGACAGTAGGCCATATACAATGTATACAACACTATACAAAAGATTTAGCACAATCAGTAAAGACTCATAAAACTTTAATGAACTTTGATGGATTATTATATATATTAGGAAGTATACCAATGTTTGTTTTAACATTAATATTGCTAGGAATAAACTTTATCATGTATTTAGGTAATGGAATTACAACATTAGAATTAATAGAAAATTGTCTAAGATATTTAATACCAACATTTTTACTTCCAATAGGAACAGCAATAATAATTATGCTATTGGATAAGAAACCAATAAAACCAATGATAAAAGGATTAATTTGTTACCCACTATTTTTAGGTTCTTGGTTAGCAATAAACTTTAAATGTTTATTTAAAAGACAGACAAAATGGGAAAAAATAGAACATATTAGAGATATAAAAATTAATGAAGTAAATGAAGTTGCTGAGAAAATATAAAAATAAAAAGCTGAAAAAGTAATTTTTCAGCTTTTTTTAATTTTACAATGACAATATAAAATAATAATGTTATAATAATTAAGACAAATGAATAATATAATTACAACAAGGAAAAAGGAGAAATATAAATATGAGTGTTAGAAAAAATATACAAGTATATGCTTTTGTGGGCCCATCTGGAACAGGGAAAAGTTACAGGGCCCAAATGGTAGCAAGTGAAAACCAAATTAACTATATTATAGATGATGGTTTGTTTATTAAAGAAAATGAAGTAATTGCAGGAGTTTCAGCTAAAAAAGCACCAACTAAAATAGAAACAGTAAAACATGCATTATTTATAGAAAATAAGGAAAAAGAAGATATTTTAAGAGCCATAAATAAATACTTACCAGATAAAATATTAATACTTGGAACCTCAGATAACATGGTAAGAAAAATTGCTGAAAACTTAGGACTACCAGAAATATCAAAATACATATATATATCAGACATTGCCACACAAGAAGAAATGGAAAAAGCAAGAACAATACGTGTTACAGAAGGAAAACATGTAATACCAGTACCAACATTTGAATTAAAGAAAGACTTTTCAGGATACATATTAGACCCATTACAAATATTCAAATCAAAAGGAAAAGGTATAAAACCATACATATCAGAAAAATCAATTATAAGACCAACATTTAGTTATATGGGCAATTTTACCATATCAGATAGCGTATTTAGACAAATTATAGAATGCATGGTAACAAAAACAGATGCAATTTATAAAATGGCTAAGACAAGAGTTGATAAAGACAATAATGAACCATGTATATATATAGAAATTATTGTAGAATATGGATATAATATTATAGATTCAATTAATGAATTTAAGATAAGAACAATGAAAGAAATAGAAAAATTAACAGCCATGAATGTTCAAAAAATAGAAGTATCAGTAAAAGGAATTCATGTGCCAGAAAAGGAAGTGAAATAATAATGCCTTTTATCGTAGCAATAGATGGACCAGCAGGAACAGGAAAAGGAACAATAACAAAATTAGTAGCACAAGATTTAGGACTATTAAATGTAGATACAGGAGCATTGTATAGATGTGTAACTTTAGAAGTGATAAATAGAAAATTAAATTTAGAAAATAAAAAAGAAATAATAGAACTTATGGATGAGATAAATATTCAAATAAAAAATAATAATGGGGAACAAACAATATACTTAAATGAAAAAGATGTAACATATAATATAAGAAAAAAAGAAGTAAATGATCTAGTTTCTGAAATATCTAATATTAGTGAAGTTAGACAAAAAATTACAAAATTAGAAAGAGGATTTGGAAAAAAGCAAGATATTATAATGGAAGGAAGAGATATTTCTACACATGTATTTCCAAATGCAGACATAAAAATATACTTAGATGCAACTCCAGAAGAAAGAGCAAAAAGAAGGCTTTTACAAAATCAAGAAAAAGGAATAGATATCCCATATGAAGAAATATTGCATAGTATAAACAAAAGAGATGAAAACGATAAAAATAGAAAAGAGGGTCCTTTAAAACTGGCAGAAGATGCAATACTAATAGATACAACAAATATGACTATAGATGAAGTGAAAAAAGAAGTAGAAAAGATTATTAACAATAAATATAACAAAAAAATAAAAAATCAAGAAATAAAAAAAACTTCAATAAAAAAAGATGCTTATAAGCAAACTAAAGTAAAACTGATAATAAGAAAGATAATAAAAATTTTAATATACTTATTTTACTGTATAATATATAGAGTAAAGGTTTTAAATAAGCAAAATATACCAAAAACGGGAGCATATATTATATGTGCAAATCATGTAAAGCTTGCAGATCCACCAGCACTTGTAGTTACAGCTAAAAGACATATAAATATGATAGCTAAAGAAGAATTGTTTCATAATCCATTTTTAGCTTGGTTAGGATATATATTTGATGTAATACCTGTAAAAAGAGGCGTACAAGACATAGAAGCAATGAAAAGGTCTTTACAAGTATTGAAAAATGATGAATTACTTGCATTATATCCAGAAGGAACAAGAAATGGACTAAAAAAAAATAATGGAAAAGTGAAAAATGGAGCAGCATTTATAGCAGCAAGAACAGGTGTACCAGTAATACCAGTAGGAATAAAAGGAAGTTTTAAACCATTTACAAAAGTAATTATAAATTATGGAGAACCATTAGATTTTAGTAGATATCAATCCAAACAACCAGAAAAAGAAAATTTAGAAAAAATTAGTAAAGAAATAATGGATAATATAATAAGATTGACAAATGAATAGATATAGTATATAATAATTTCTAGCTTTTAAAAGCGTTTTTCAAAACTTTTGAAAAATGCTTTTAAACATATTAGACAATATTGAATTTAGGTGGTAATAAAAATGAAAAATGATGTAACTTTTGAAGAGTTATTTAATCAATCTATAAAAGATGTAAAATTAGAAAAAACAGTAACAGGAAAAATAATTGAAATAACAAAAAAAGGAGAAATTTTTGTAGACTTAGGATATAAATCAGATGGAATAATACCTAAAGAAGAATATTCATTTGATGAAAAACAGGATCCCAAAAAAGAATTTAAGATAGGAGATACTATAACAGCAGATGTTATAAAACAAAATGATGGTATGGGAAATGTACTATTATCATATAAAAGAGTAAAATATAGAAAAAATAGGCAAGAGTTTGAAAATAAGATAGAGTCTGAAGAAATTTTTAAAGAAAAAATACTAGAAGCAACAGACAAAGGATTTATTGTAAATTATAAAGAAATAAGAATTTTTATTCCTATTTCTTTATCTGGAATTATGAAAAATGAAGATCCTTATAAATATAAAGACAAAGAAATAGAATTTAAAATAATACAATATGAACCAAAGCAAAGAAGAATTATAGGTTCAGCAAAAAAAGTATTAGAAGATAGACAAAAACAAAAAGAAGAAAATTTTTGGGAAGATATTGAAATTGGAAAAGAATATGAAGGAAATGTTAAGAATATAACTAATTATGGTGCTTTTATAGATATAGGTGGAGTTCAAGGACTTTTACATGTATCAGAAATATCATGGAATAAGAACACCAATATAAATGAAATATTAAAAGTAAACCAAAATATAAAAGTACAAATAAAAGAATTGGATAAAGAAAGTAAAAAAATAAAATTATCATATCCAGAAAAAGGAGAAAATCCTTGGAATAATATAACAGATAAATATAATATAAATGATATTATAAAAGTAAAAGTAGTAAAATTTATGCCATTTGGAGCGTTTGTAAAAATAGAAGATGGAATAGAGGGATTAGTACATATTTCACAAATATCAGATAAAAAAATTACTAAACCAGAGGATATATTGAAAATAGGACAACATGTTAATGCAAAAATAATTGATATTAACCAAGAAAATAATAAAATGGAATTATCAATAAAAGAATTAGAAGGAACAAGTAATGAATATATAGAAGAAATATAAATATACAAACAAATTTTAGGGGGAAAAGTACTAAATGAATAATGAGAAAATAAGAAATATAGCAATTATTGCACATGTTGATCATGGAAAAACAACACTTGTAGATGCATTATTAAAACAAAGTCACATATTTAGGGAAAATGAACAAGTTGCAGAAAGAATAATGGATTCAAATGACCTAGAAAGAGAAAGAGGAATTACAATATTATCTAAAAATACATCAGTTATGTATAATGATATAAAAATTAATATAGTAGATACACCAGGACATGCAGACTTTGGAGGAGAAGTAGAACGAGTTTTGAAAACAGTAGATGGTGTTTTATTACTAGTAGATGCATTTGAAGGACCAATGCCACAAACAAGAGAAGTACTAAAAAAATCTTTAGCATTAAACTTAAAACCAATAGTAGTTATAAATAAAATAGATAGACCAGGAGCAAATCCAGAAAAGGTAGTTGATCAAGTAATAGAACTGTTTATTGAATTAGATGCAAATGATGAGCAATTAGAATTTCCAGTAGTATATGCTTCAGCAAAACAAGGAATAGGAAAAATGGATTTATCAGAAGAAACTAAAGACTTAAGTTGTTTATTTAAAACAATAGTAGAGAAAATAAATCCACCAGCATGTGAAATTGAAGGACCAATGCAAATGTTAGTTTCTAATATAGATTATGATGAATATGTAGGAAGAATTGCAGTTGGAAGGGTTGAAAGAGGAACAATTACAGTTGGAATGCCAGTAGCTATATGTAAAAAAGATGATAAAATAACAAATGGAAGAATTGCAAAATTGTATACACATGTAGGATTAAATAAAGAAGAAGTAGAAGAAGTAAAAGCAGGAGATATCATAGAAATATCTGGAATTAGCGATATTAATATAGGAGAAACAATATGTGACTACAACAATCCAGAAAAAATTGATTTTGTTGATATAGATGAACCAACAGTGTCAATGACATTTAGTGTAAATAATGGGCCATTTGCAGGAAAAGAAGGTAAATTTATTACATCAAGACATATTAGAGAAAGATTATTTAAAGAATTAGAAAGAAATGTAAGTTTAAGAGTAAAAGAAACAGATTCTCCAGATAGTTTTGAAGTTTCGGGGCGTGGAGAATTACACTTAACAGTATTAATTGAAACAATGAGAAGAGAAGGCTTTGAACTTTTAGTATCTCGCCCTAAAGTTATATATAAAGAAATTCAAGGACAAAAATGTGAACCAATCGAAAGATTAGTGGTTAATGTTCCAGATGAATATATAGGAAGTGTAATTGAAAAATTAGGAAAAAGAAAAGCAGAAATGATTAATATGGAACCAGCAGAAGATGGACATACAAAAGTAGAATTTAAAATTCCAGCAAGAGGCTTAATAGGATATAGAACAGAATTTTTAACAGATACAAAAGGAAATGGAACTATGAATCATATTTTTGAAAGTTATGAACCATATAAAGGTGATGTAATATCAAGAGTAAGAGGAACTATTGTAGCATTTGAAAAAGGAAAAAGTGTAACTTATGGATTATATAATGCACAAGATAAAGGAGAACTATTTATTGGACCAGGTATAGAAGTATATGAGGGAATGATTGTTGGATTAAATTCTAGATCAGAAGATTTAAGTATTAATGTATGTAAAGAAAAACATTTAACAAATACAAGAGCTTCTGGATCAGATGATGCTTTGCGTTTAGTTCCACCAATACAAATGTCATTAGAAAAAGCAATAGAATTTATACAAGATGATGAATTAGTTGAAATAACACCAATATCTATTAGACTAAGAAAGAAAACACTAGATACAAAAACAAGAGAAAGAGAAGCTAGGAAAGTATAAATATTAATAAATAAAAATAGAGAATATAATATCATACTAATGATAAAATACTCTCTATTTTTAAACCAATTAAAATAACTTTAATAAGAGAGGATAAATAAATGAATAAACTAGAATTAGAAAAAATAAAACAAGAAGCATTGCAAAAAAATATTCCAATTTTAATGGATGACACATTAGAAGCAATAGATAAAATATTGTTAGAAATAAAACCTAAAAGAATTTTGGAAATAGGTACAGCAGTTGCATATTCAACCATTTGTTTTTGTAAATACTTAGAAATAGAAGGAATGATTGATACAATAGAAAGAGATGAAATACGAGTAAAAGAAGCTAAGATTAATATAAAAAGGGCAGAAGTAGAAAAAAGGGTTAATATAATACAAGGAGATGCAGTGGAAGTATTGCCAAAAATGAATAATAAATATGATGTTATATTTATAGATGCAGCAAAAGGAAAATATCCATTATTTTTATC
The DNA here is from genome assembly GCA_022797145.1 of Clostridia bacterium. Taxonomy (GTDB): domain Bacteria; phylum Bacillota; class Clostridia; order TANB77; family CAG-508; genus RGIG8482. The sequence continues at coordinate 42,768 of JAAWKA010000001.1, read as the reverse complement.
AGAAGCGATTCGTATGATAAAAGAAAATGGAATAATAATTGCAGACAATATTCTGTATAAAGGATATGTAATGGGAGATTATAATAAACACAAACAAAGAACTGCTGTAAGAGGTTTAAGAAAATACATTGAAGATATAAAACAAAACTTAAGTTTAGACACAGAAATTTTAGAAGTTGGAGATGGATTAGCCATTAGTAGAATGAAAAGATAACAAGAAGCATATATCAAATAATTCTAATATATTACAAAAATATAACATTTCAGTAACATACTTGAAATAAGAAAAGATTTAACATATAATGAATACAAATAAAACTAAGGATTAAAATTTATAGAGGTGTCTAAATATGGAAACTTTTGCAGAATATATATTGTCTGAAAAAGACTATATAAAAAAAATGGAAATAGTATATTATCTGAAAAAAAGGAATAATATTTTTTTTGATAACTCCGTTATTTTTAAAACGGAACTTGCAAGAATGTTCATTGATGATATGAACTTAGAAGTTGATAAAAACACAATAATAACAGCATGTTTATTGTTTTCGTGTAAAAAAGAAGAGAATACAAATGATATTGAAAAAATAAGAAATTATGCAAAAGAAGGTGCAAAATATTTAGCGACACTAGGTTTTGACGAAAGATTTTGTAGAATTTGTGAACAAGTAAACAGATATAGTAAAAGTACACCAAGAGAGCCAGAAGCAGATATATTAGAATTAGTAGATAATTTTGGAGGAATGCTATTAAATAGACCAGAAAGAAAAGGATTTCCAGTTGATGAAGCACTAGTATTATTAGAATACAGAAATTTAAAAAATAAAGATAATAAATATCTTGAAAGATTTAAAGAATTTGTACATATTGCAGAAGGAATAGCAGTGTAAAACTTTTTTAGATATAAATTAAAATTTGTTAAAAGGAGAACTGGTAAAATGAGAAAAAACGACGAAGAAATATTAACACCTTGTAATGGGAAAATTACTGACTTAACACGTACAACAAATTCATATAATAGATCACTAAATTCAACACAGGCAAGAACTGAGGAAAAAATAGTGGCATTTATAAATTATATGTCATATAGAAACAAAGGACTTACAGAGGCAAAACAAAAAGAAGAAGTAGAAGAAATTTTAAGAAATGATCAAATTGAATATGTAGTAGAAGAAGCTACAAAAGAAAATACTACAGAAGAAAACTTTAAAGATAGATTGAAAGTAGAAAATTTAGATCCACTAATTATTGATATAGAAAAATTCAAATCACAAAAAGCAGAAGAAAAAGAAGCAGAAGAAAAAGAAGCATAAATTATAATTAGCTGTACTAAATTTTATATATTTTTTATTTGAAAGGAAAATAGATATGAAAAATAAAACAATTTTTTATAAAGTAACTTTGTTAGCTTTTATACCAGCGTTGCTAGCAATGATATTGTATGTTTTTTTGGGAAAAATACAAAATAATATCCCATCTCTTTTATTGTTCTATATATGTGTATGTATAATTTTATTTCCATTTGAATTATATGTTATTTATAAAAATAAGGACAATTTATTAAATAAAAATAAGATCAAATGGTGGCAATTAATTCTGTTAATAGGAGTATTATTTCTATTTGCAGGACTAATGTCAGTTATAATAACTCCACTAGAACATAGTATACTGTCCAATATAATTAATAAAGTAAATAGTATAACCCCTACTTATTTTAATTGGGATCCAAGTGTTTTGACAAATTATTCTAATACAATGATTATAATTACTTGTATATTTCATTTTATGCTTAATGTTATAATCTTCCCTATAATAGAAGAATTCTTTTTTAGAGGAGTATTAACCAATAAATTAAAAGAATATGGTTATTTAGCACCTGTATTTATAACTATTATCTTTTCATTATATCATTTTTGGTTACCATTTGATAATTTATTTAGAATAGCAGCATTTATATTGCCAGCAATATTAGCATATAAGTATAAAGATATTAGAATATCTATCGGATTTCATTGTACTTGTAACTTATTTTCAACTATAAGTTTTATTTTAACAGTTCTTTAATATAAATATAAATTTAATAGATTAACACTAATATTAAGATATCCATCTACAATAGTGGAAGGATATCTTAATATATTAGTGTTAATAGGTATTACAACCTAAATAACGAAAAGGAGGAAAATATGTACGAAATATTTGCAGATTTACATGTTCATATAGGAAGAAGCAAATCAAATAAACCAATTAAAATAACAGCAGCTAAAAGTCTTAATTTTGAAAATATTGCAAAAGAATGTGTAGAAAGAAAAGGAATTAATGTAGTAGGAATTATAGATTGTGCATCACCATATGTAATAGAAGACATAGAAGAATTTCTTCAAAAAGGAGAGGCATATGAAATAAAAGATGGAGGAATTATTTATAAAAATAAAGTATGTATTATATTGGGAAGTGAAATAGAAACCTCTGAGACGAATGAACATGGCAAAACTGGTAGTGCACATAACATATGTTTTTTTCCAAAACTAGATGATATAAAATTGTTTTCGAAACATATGACTAAACATATAAAAAATATGACTTTAAGTTCACAAAGAGCAAATATATCGGCATATGAGTTAATAGATATAGTAGAAAAATATAATGGAATATTAATACCAGCACATGCTTTTACACCACACAAGAGCTTTTATGGAAATTGTACAGATAGATTACAAAAAATATTTAAAGAAAAATATGATAAAGTAATAGCAATAGAACTTGGTTTAAGTTCAGACACTTTTTTAGCAGATAAAATATCTGAACTTGAAGGAAAAACTTTTATAACAAATTCAGATGCACATTCATTACCTAAAATTGCACGTGAATATAATAAAATGCTAGTTGAAGACATCAGTTTTAAAGAAATAGTAAAAGCTTTAAAAAATAAAGATGGTAGAAAAGTTTTATATAATTACGGACTTGACCCAAAACTTGGAAAGTACCATAGAACATATTGTGAAAAATGTGAAAAAAATATTGAAAAAAAAGCACCAGCTATAAACTGCCCAGATTGTGATAGTAAAAACATAACAATGGGAGTATTTGATAGGATTGAGCAAATAAAGGATAAAGATATTACAAAAAGTCCTTTAAATAGACCACCATATGTATATCAAATACCACTTAGTTTTATACCAGGACTTGGTAAAAAAACAATAGAAAAATTACTAAATTCTTTTGAAACAGAAATGACAATACTCCACAAGCTTTCAAAAGATGATATAGAAGCAATAGTAGGAGAAAAAATAGCAAAAAATATAATACTAGCAAGAGAGGGAAAATTGGGTATACAACCTGGAGGAGGAGGCGTTTACGGAAAGATAAGCGAAAAATAAAAGTTCTAAATCTCATTTTATTACATAGACATTATGTATAAGAAAAAGAGTACATTAGGAGGTAATGATTTGAGAAATACTAGAAGACAAAAAAGTAGTAAATTAAAAGAAATATTTATTACATATATAAAAAACAATTATAAGATATATATTATTGTAACACTTATTTTTTTAATAGGTTTAATATGTGGTGTCGTGTTTGTAAATAAAGCAACACGGAGAACAAATAGATGAGATAGGGACATATATAAATGAATTCGTAGGAAAATTAAAAGACAATTCTGAAATTAATAAAACAGAATTATTAAGAAGTTCATTAATTTCTAATTTTTTATTAACAATTACATTATGGTTTGTTGGTTCAACATTAATTGGAATACCAATAGTGTATTTAATATTAGCATTTAGAGGTTTCTGTATAGGATATACAATATCTTCAGCAGTAGCAATTCTAGGAGTAGCTTCTGGAACAATTTTTTCAGTAACATCTATATTATTTCAAAACTTATTATTTATTCCCTGTATATTAGCTTTAGCAGTTAGTGGAGTAAAACTTTACAAATCTATAGTAAAGGATAAAAGAAAAGAAAATATAAAATTAGAAATAACAAGACATACTATCTTTTGTATATTTATATTATTAATAATAGAGTTTTCAGCAGTTATAGAAGTATATATATCTACAAATTTATTACAAATGTGTATAAAATATATTTCGTAAAAATTAAAAAAATTGTGAAAATCTATTTACTTTTTATTTGGAATTTGATATAACAAGTATAGCAAAATTGTTATGTAAATTTTGGTGAAAGATATAAAATTAAGGTAGGGGAAATTTAAATGGAAAAACAGATTAATAATTTTTTAGAATTTATAAAAGAAGATAAAAGATTATCAGAAAACACATTACAATCATACAAAAGAGATATAATACAATATGAAAATTATATAAATAACAACAGATTAAATTATGCAAAATTAAATGAAAAAGATATAAAAGATTATTTAATATATCTGGAGGAAATAGGTAAAAAAACATCTACAATATCTAGAAATTTAGCATCAATAAGATCTTTTTACCAATTTTTATTAAGAAATAGAAAAGTAAAAAAAGATCCTACAGAGAGAATACAATCACCAAAAGTAGAGAAAAAAGCACCAAGTGTACTATCATCACAAGAAATAGAATTATTATTAGAACAACCCAAAAATATAGATTTAAAAGGAATTAGAGACAAGGCAATGTTAGAATTTGCTTATGCAACAGGGATGAGAGTTACAGAAATTATATCTTTAGATATAGATGATATTAATGTAAAAGAAGGATATGTTAATTGTAAAGCAGGTTCAAGACAAAGAAATATCCCATTAGGAACACTTTCTCTAAGAGCATTAGTAGAATATGTAGAAAATTCAAGACCAATATTAATTAAAGATGAAAATGTAAAAGCTTTGTTTGTAAATACTAATGGACAAAGATTAACAAGACAAGGATTTTGGAAAATTGTAAAATATTATAAAGAGCAAGCTCATATAACAAAAGAAATAACACCACATGTACTAAGACATTCTTTTGCAACACATCTTTTACAAAATGGAGCAGACTTAAAATCAATTCAAACAATGTTAGGACATTCAGATATATCATCAACTCAAGTATATATGCAATTTCAGGATGAAAGCATTAAAAATATATATAAAAATGCACACCCAAGAGCATAATATATAAAAAGTAGAGTATTATCTCTACTTTTTATATATTTAAAGATAAAAATAGTGACATAAAGCAATAAGTTTGATATAATTTTTCTGGTGATGAACATGTATAAATTTTTTGTAATACAAGACCAAGTAAAAGAAAATTATATAGAAATATTAGAAGAAGATGCAAATCATATAGGAAAGGTCCTAAGATTAAAAATAGGAGAAACAATAGAAATATGCAATGTAAATGATTTGAAAAATAATTATATATGTAGCATTATAAACATAGAAAATAAAAAAGTAGAAGCAAAAATAATAGAAAAAATAAAAAAACATATAGAATTACCAGTATATGTACATATATTTCAAGGCTTACCAAAAGCAGAAAAATTAGAGTTAATTATTCAAAAAACAACAGAATTAGGGGTAGCAGAAATAACTCCAGTTATAATGAAAAGAAGTATTGTAAAACTAAATGAAAAAACAGAAGAAAAAAAGATAAATAGATGGAGAAGAATTTCAGAAAGTGCAGCAAAGCAAAGTAAACAAAATAGAGTTCCGATAATTAACTTTCCAATAGAACTAAAACAAATAAATGAAAAGATAAAAGATTATGATTTGGTGATACTTGCATATGAAAAAGAGGAAGACACATATATAAAAGATATTTTAAAACAGGTAACAATAAGAAATAATATAAAAGTAGCAGTAATAATAGGACCAGAGGGAGGAATAGATACTGAAGAACTAGAAGAACTACAAAAAAGTCAAGTAAAAACAGTAACATTGGGGAAAAGAATTTTAAGAACAGAAACAGCACCAATTGCAATAATAAGTATAATTATGTATGAATTTGATGCAATGAAGCAATAAAAACTATTAATATAGAAGAGGAGGACAAAATGAGAAAAAAGGCAAACAGATATATTGAAAATGTAAATGAAGAAAATATAAAAAAAATTACACAAGAAATAGATAGTAAAAAAGATATTCCAGAAGAGGAAATGTGCAAAATAAATAAAAAAGTTTTTGAAAATCTTATAATTGCTGATATTGTAATGTTTTTTTTCTATTTTCTTATATTAGGTTCACAAAATATAGAAACTGTAGTATTTATGACAGATGTTAAAGTGTTTAGTATAATATTGATAATAATTACAATACTGTTATTTGAATATAGCTATAGGAAAGAAGATTCAAATATGTGCATTCATGGAATAGAAACATTAATATTAGCAATATTAGTATTATATTCTTCATATATATATATAATATTATTTTATGATTTTCATTTAATTATAGCTGCAATATCCTTCCTTTTTGCTATATATTATGTATTGAAGTCTATTATAATATTTTTAAAAATGAAGAAAAAGTATTACACTAATTTAAATGATATAAATGAAATAATAAAGAAATAGAGGAAGAAAAATGAAAAGTATGACAGGTTTTGGCATAAGTAAATTTGAACAAAATAAAAGAAGTTATAGCATAGAAATAAAATCAGTAAATCATAGATATAGTGATGTAAATATAAAAATCCCCAAAAATATAAGCTATTTAGAAGAAAAAATAAGAAAAGAAATATTAAAGGAGATATCAAGAGGAAAGATAGATATATCTATAACATTTAATAATAATAGCTCGCAAGAAAAACAATTAAAGGTAAATAAAGAGCTAATAACACAATATATTAATATTTTAAAAGAGATAGCAAACCAAAATAAAATACAAAGTAACATAGAAATAATAGAACTATTAAAATTTCCAGAAATATTAACAATACAGAATAATGATGATGATGAAATGATTGCTGAAGAGCTATATATATGTTTAAAACAAGCTATAGAAAATTTTGTAAAAATGAGAAAAGAAGAAGGGGACACAATAGAAAAAGACTTAGAAAAAAAGATAAAAAGTATTTCAGAAAAAGTAGAAAAAATTTCTGAATATTCTACTAGACTTGTAGAAGAATATATAGTAAAATTAGAAAAAAGGATAAAAGAGGTATTAAAAGTAGATTTAATAGATGAGCAAAGACTAGCACAAGAAATTGTAATATACTCTGATAAATCTTCTATACAAGAAGAAATAGTGAGATTAAAATCACATATAAACCAATTTAAAAAACTTATAAAAAAAGATGAGCCGATTGGAAAAAAGATAGATTTTTTAATACAAGAAATGAATAGAGAGACAAATACTATTGGATCAAAGTCAACTAAATTAGAAATAACTAATATAGTTATTCAAATAAAAACAGAATTAGAAGAAATTAGAGAACAAATTCAAAATATTGAATAAAATAAATAGGAAAGGAAGAAAAAATGCAATTAATAAATATAGGATTTGGGAACATTGTATCTGCAAATAGAATTATAGCTATAGTTAGTCCAGAATCAGCACCAATAAAAAGGATAATACAAGAAGCAAAAGATACATCAATGGCAGTTGATGCAACATATGGAAGAAGAACAAGGGCAGTTGTAATAATGGATTCAGGGCATGTAATATTATCAGCAATTCAACCAGAAACAGTAGCTGGAAGAGTAGAAAAAGAAGAAATTGAAGAATAAAAGGAGGAGAAAATTATGATGGTAGAACCAACAATTACTGATTTATTAAGGAAAATGGATAACAGATTTAAATTGGTAGTAGCAACATCTAAAAGAGCAAGACAGTTATCAAAAGGAGAAGAAGCATTAACAAATAAAAAAGAAGAGTCAGTGGTAACTCTTGCAGCAGATGAAATTGCAGAAGGAAAGGTGACAATATGCTAAAAGAAAAAAAAAATGTTATTACAATAACAGGAGATTTAGCAAGTGGAAAAACAACAGTAACCAATTTAATAGCAGAACAATTGGGATATTCAATTCATAGAAATGGAGCATATGCAAGAAAAATAGCAAAAGATTTAGGAATGAGTGTTACACAATATAATGAATATGTAGAAAAACACCCAGAAATAGATAGACAAATAGAAAATAGTGCTGCTGAATATGTAAAAAATAATGATAATGTAATTGTAGATGCAAGATTAGGTTGGTATTCTGTACCAGATTCATTTAAAGTTTATTTATCAGTAGAACTAGAAATATCAGCTGAAAGAGCACTAAAAGATACAGACAGAAAAGATACAGAAAAATTTGTAACTTTAGAAGAACAGAAAAAAGATATACAAAAACGTTATAAGATGGAAAATGAACGTTTTTTGAAACTGTATAATATAAGAAGAGATGATATGTCAAATTATGATTTAGTATTAGATACTACAAAAAAAACACCACAAGAAATAAAAGATATTATAATACAAAAATATAATGAATGGTTAAAAAAATGAAACTAAATTAAAAGGAACTAGTAACATTTTATTTATATAATGCTACTAGTTCCTTTTTTAAATCAAATTATTAAATTCATCTAAAGTCTGTTTAAATTCTCTAAAAGCATCATCATAAATATTATCTTCCAAAGGATTAACACCAGTATCTTTTAGTAATTCTATAGGAGATTTACTTGAACCAGATTTTAGAAAATTTAAATAAGAATATATTTGTTTTTCATCATTATTAAAAATTTTTTTAGCGATAACAGAAGCTACACATTGACCTACAGTATATTTATAGACATAATAGTTATAATAAAAATGAGGAATATAATAACAAGAGTATTTAGTGTATTCATTTAACTGAACTTTATTTCCCCAATAATCATTAGTTAAGCTTTCATATAAATCTGTAATAAATTTATTAGAAAGAGTTTCATTATTAGCTAATTTTTTATGAAGAAGATCTTCAAAATTAGCAAAAAATGGTTGTCTATACAATAAGCCAATATTTTCTTGTAGCTTTCTATAAAGTAAAAAGGCCTTTTCCTCTTTAGTAGAGGAATTTTTTAATAAAGTATACATTAGTAAATTTTCATTAACAGTAGATGCTACTTCTGCTACAAATATCCTATAAGAATGAGTAAAATAAGGTTGTGTTGTATTAGAGAAATACGTATGGATACTATGTCCTAATTCATGAATTAAAGTAAAAATAGATTCTATATCATTTGTATAACTCATGAGAATATAAGGAGAAGTATCATATGATCCAGAAGAATATGCACCATGACGTTTACCTTTATGAGGCATGTAGTCAATCCAATTTTCAACTCTAGCTTTTTGTAAAACTTTTTTATAAGTAGGGCCTAAATTTTTAGTTGCTTCTATTATAAGTTTATAAGCATCTTCTAAAGAATAGTTGAAATTTATATTATCTACTAAAGGAAGGGAAGTATCATAAATAAATAAATTCTCTTTATTTAAAACCTTTTTTATAGTATCTACATAATCTAGTAGATATGAATGATACTTGTTATTTGCCATATCTAGAACTTTATAAAATAATTCTTTTGGAACTTCATCTTCAAAAAGACTTGATTCTAATGGAGTATCAAATTTTCTAACTTTAGATAGAAACACATCTTTTTTTAAATTTCCAATTAAAGTATTAGAAAATACATTAGATAACTTTTTATATTCAGAAAAAACATTATTGTAAGCTTGTTTACGAATGTTTTCATCTTTATTTTTTAAGAATTTTTTTTGAGTTTCTTCATTTAAAAAATATTCTTTACCATTAATAACAATGGGAGAAAAATCAGGTCTAATGACACTATAAGTTTTATAAGAGCTATCTAATAGATCATCTACATTGGCTAAAATATTTTCTATATCATCAGATAAGATATGAGGTTTATTTCTTAAAATATCAGAAATATATTTTTTATAAGCAAAAGCTTCTTTTGAATTTAAAATTTCCTTAGATTTAGAATCATTTTTTATAATTTCAGAAGTAATAAAAGTAGTGTTAGTTGAAAAAATAGTATATAGAGTTTGGACTTCAGAATGCATATTTTGTAAAATATCATTATCAGGCTCTACATCAACAGATAAATGAGTATATTGTGAAAGTTTAGAAAGTATTCTAGAAGTTTTTTCTATCAAAAGCATAAATTTTATAAAAGTTTCACTATTAGATAAAAAAATATTTTTATAATCTTCTATATTAGAAATTAATTTTTTAGCAGCTTCATAATCAGAATAAAAATCTTTTTTAGAAATGTAGATCTTAGATAAATCCCATTTCAAGCTTGAGTCAATTTCGTTCCTAAGCATAAGACACCTCCCAAAATTGTAAAATATACATGAAATAATATCATTAAAAATAAAGATATTCAAGATATAAATTTACTAAAATTTTTTATATTATATATTGCATAAATAAAAATATAATTATATAATATGAAAAGAATTATTAGTTAAAGGAGGTTATAAGTGAATAAAACAAAAAGGAAAATATTTGAAACCTCAATGAAACTATTTGCAAAAAAGGGATATGATGCAACAAGTATAGAAGAAATAACAGCAACAGTTGGAGTTGCAAAAGGAACATTATACTATCACTTTTCAAGCAAAGAAGAAATTTTTAATTTTTTAGTTGAAGAAGGAATGAAATTATTAAAAAATAGCATTGCGATAAAAGTATCTGGACTAAATAATACAATAGATATGTTAAGAGCAATTGTTTTAATACAAATAAAGATTATAATAAAATATGAAGATTTCATGACAATAGTTCTTAGTCAAATATGGGGACATGAAGCAAGAAATATAGCATGTAAGAATTATATAATTGAATATATAAAAACAATAGAAGAAATAATAAAAAAAGGAATGCAAAAAGGAGAAATAGAAGTAGAGGATCCAGGACTAGTAGCTTCAGGAATATTTGGACTTGCTTGTTCAAGCCTAATATATAAATTGAAAATAGAAGAAGAAATAGATGTAGCAAAGCTATATAAAGAATATGATAGTTTGATATTAAAAAAACTTTCAAAAAAATAATAAAAAAATGAATTTTAGTGTTGACTTTTGGTATATAAGTGTAATAAAATTGTAATGAAATTAAAATATAAAATTTTATAAATCCTATTGTACTTTTTTAGAATAAGTTGTATAATTTTAATTGTTAGAATAATACATAGGACAAAGGAGGGAGGTTTACAATGTCTAAGTCTGGCATAGTAAACGTGAGAATGGTAATCACAGAAGAAAAGATTTTATCAAATATTGATAAGATTCAAAAATTGATAAATCCAAATAGTAAAAAGCAAATTGTTCAATTAGAGGAAGATTCATATTTTAAAGATCTAATTGAATCAATAAAAACATATTTAATTGAATATCCTAAAAAGAAAAACTTTCCTAAAAGTGTATATAAAGCAGCATATGGGTTAGTTGAATATGCAACAACACAATTTGAAGAAAACACAAAACATATAGAAGAATTAATAAGACAAAGGGAAAAAAATATTATTCTATCTGGAACATTAAGAGAAATCTTAGAAAGTGTAGAAATGAAAGATGGAGATTGGAAAGATAAAATAAAAGAAGCAGAAACACAATTTGGAGATGATATAGTAGAAACTTTAGGAATAATAGGACGTTCAAAAAGTGAAAAATCTCAAAATTATCAAGATGCAGTAAAATTAATAAATGCAAGAATAGCAAATTTAGAAGCTAACTTACATATAGAAATAGATATGGAAAGAATAGAAGATAGGTCAAAAGCATTAAGCTATATAGGAATAGAAGTTGCAGATGCATTAAAAGTAATACCAACACCAGCTGATTATGAAGAAGAAATAGCACAAAATGCACAAACTTCAGATATAGATCAAGAATATATTCAAAATACAAGAGTAGAAGTAAAACCAACACTATGGCAAAGAATTAAAAATAGTAGACTTGGTAGAACAGTTAGTTGTTTATTCAGAATAAGAGTAGTACTAGATGTACCAACACTTCCAGAGGGAAGAGGAGAAAACTAGTTTATAAAATTAACACACCTAATTTGTTAGGTGTGTTTTTATAAAAAATATTATGGGAGGAAGAAAATGAGTTTATATGATGAAAAATATTTAGAGTTAGTAGATAGAATTTTAAAAAAAGGATATTTTAATAATAATAGAACAGGAATTCCTACATATAAATTACCTCATCAAATATTACAGTTTAATTTAGAAGAAGAATTTCCTATATTAACAACTAAATTTGTAGCATTCAAAACAGCTGTAAAAGAATTATTATGGATATTTCAAAAACAATCTAATGATGTAAAAGAATTACAAAAAGATAATGTTCATATTTGGGATGAATGGGAAATGGAAGATGGAACAATAGGAACATCATATGGTTGGGTAGTAAAAGAATTTAAACAAATAGATAAATTAATAGAACAACTAAAAACAAACCCCCAAGATAGAAGAATGATGATTAATCTATGGCAAATACCATATTTAGATACAGGAGCATTATATCCATGTGTTTTTAATAGCTGTTGGGATGTTACAGAAGATAAACTTAATTGTATGTTAACCATACGTTCTAATGATATTCCATTAGGAAATCCATTTAATGTAGTACAATATGCAGTGCTAATTCATTTATTAGCACAAGTTACAGGACATAAGCCAGGATTATTAACAGTATGTATTAGCAATGCACATATATATGAAAATCAGATACAAGGAATGAAAATACAATTATCAAGAAAAAATCAAGCAATGCCAGCACCTAAACTATGGATTAATCCAGAAATAAAAAATTTTTATGATTTTACAATAGAAGATATAAAATTAATTGATTATAAACATCTTGGAAAAATAGAAATGGAAGTATCAGTATAGGAGGATATATGTTAAGTATTATAGTTGCAGTATCAGAGAATAATGTTATAGGAAAAGACAATAAATTACTATGGCATATTCCAGAAGATTTAAAGAGATTTAAAGAAATTACAACAGGAAAAACTATTATAATGGGAAGAAAAACATTTGAATCATTAGGAAGAGTTTTGCCAAATAGAAAGCACATTATTTTAACTAGAAGTTTAGATTTTAAAGTGGACAATGAAAATGTTGAAATAATAAATAATAAAGAAGACATAAGTAAATATAGAGATTCAAAAGAAGAAGCTTTTATAATAGGAGGAGGAATTATATATACACAATTTATGGAATTAGCTAGTAAAATATATATTACAAAAATTCATAAACGATTTGAGGGAGATACATATTTTCCTAAAATAGATGAAGACAAATGGGAAGAAATACAAAGACAAAAAGGTATAAAAAATACTGAAAATCCATATGATTATGAATATATAACATATATAAGAAAACAATAAAAGAAATTAGTGTAGAACTAATTTCTTTTACTATTTAAAACTACAAAAAATTTTTTTGTGATAACTTAAATATTAATAGGAATAAAACAAAAAAACGAGAATATATAAGAATAAATACATTAAAGGAGAAATAAGGTGATATCATAAAAATATTATATGTAAAAGAAATGAATAATATTAATGAATTGTTTACACAACAAAATAAAAAAGATGTTACAAAATGGATAATATATATAATAAGAAAACTATTTTGTATAATAACAATTAAAGAAAATGGAATTTGTATTTTACCATACAAAAAAATAAAATATGCATATATAATAAGAAAAATTACTATAAAAGTGAGTGAAAATAGTAAAAAAATAGTATTATCTAAAGAATTAGAAAATAATATATATTTTAAATATTGTTTACAAAAAGAGAAGATAGAAATATTAACAGGAAGAATATTATTTGAATATTTACTTTTTAACTGTTTAGAATATATATACACATTAAAAAATGAAGAACTATACAAACAAGAAATAACAATATTAAGTAATAATCCAACTAATTTGAATTTTGATAATATTATAAATCTTGCTAAAAACGTAAAAAGACTTCATATTGTAACAGAAAATTTTAACAAATTTAAAAAATTGGAACAATACCTACAAGAAGAATTAGGCATATATATATTAATAACCAATAATAAAAGAAAAAGTTTATTAAAGACTAAAATTATTATAAACTTAGATTTTTCAGAGGAAATATTAAATAAGTTTAATATAAATATGAATGCAATTATTATAAATATGAAGGAAAAAATAGAAATTAAGAAAAAAAGTTTTTATGGGATTAATATAAGTGATTATCAAATAAATTATAAAGATAGATTTAAAGATGAAGAATTTAAATTATTTAATAAAAATATACTATATGAAAGTATAATTTCTAAACTAAAAGACTATAATGAAGTAATAAGAACTATACAACAAGATGAGGTGAAAATAGTCAATTTATTGGGAAGAAAAGGGATTATTAACAAAGTAGAATATTTAAGAAATTAAATACTTGACAAAAGCTGATAATTTGTTTAATATAGGTAATGTTAAATAAAGATAATAATAAAGCTTATATTTAAGGAGGAAAACATAAATGGAAGAAAAAGAAGTATTATTAACACAAGAAGGTTATGATAATTTAGAAAAAGAATTAGAATATCTTAGAACAGAAAAAAGAGCAGAAATTGCAGAAAGGATAAAAGTTGCATTAGGCTTTGGAGATTTATCTGAAAATTCTGAATATGATGAGGCGAAAAATGCACAAGCAGCAAATGAAATAAAAATAGCGGGATTGGAAACAAAACTAAGATATGCAAAAATAATAGATGAATCTGAAATAGATACAAAAACAGTACAAGTTGGAAATACGGTCAAAATAAAAGACTTAGAGCTTAATGAAGAAGAAGAATATACAATTGTTGGTTCAACAGAAGTAGATTTATCTAAAAATAGAATATCAAATGAATCACCAATAGGTTCTGCTATAATAGGAGCAAAAAAAGGTCAAGAAATAGAAATAAAAGTTCCAGCAGGAATAGTAAAATATAAAATAATTTCAATAAAAAAATAAAAACTAAAATCAATTATATAACTACTAAATAGATAAAAATGTAAGTAGAAATATTATATACTTACATTTTTATCTATTTAACAAAAAATTAAGGTATTTTAACAAGCTTTATTACAACATCTTGTAACTCTGAACTAGCGTAAATTTTGATTTTACTATCAGTATTGTTTTTAAATTTGAAATCTACACTACCATAAGCTACAGTAGCATCTTTATCTTTTGGAACATAATAAACTCTTTTTATATGAGCATGTCTTTCTTTTACTTCTAAAAGTTCTGGAACTTGTAGTACTGCATTATATAATGTACTACTAACTTGACAATTGCCACCTCCAAAAGTTTTTACTTTATTACCATTTTTATCAAAAGAATCAGCCTGTTCATAGCCACGTTCTTGAGTAGGATTCCCAATAGTTCCACAAAAAGAAAAAGTTTCAGAAGGATTTACTATACTACCATTTAAAAAAGAACAAGTTAATCTAATATTTCTGCTTCTAGGACTATCACTTCCACTTAATTTGGTAGAAAAATTTGCAATTTCTTCCTCATAAGTGTCTTCACTATCATGAGCCCCTTTAACAATTTCAGTTACAGTATTATTAGGACTATTATTAGAATTGGGAGGTATATTATTTAGTTCTAACTCACTACCTATTTTATCTACTGAAGTATTTGTAATATTTTCATAAGTATAAGTATTGTTATTTGAGTTGTTTGAACAACCATAAAGAGAAAATAATATAATAATAAGTAAAATAATAAAAATTGATATTTTCTTCATAATTTAATCCTTTCTTAAGAGTATATCAATACAAAAATAAATATAATAATATAGTATTTCCAAAAAAACAAATAATATTGACAAAATTTAAAAATGTAGTATAATAATTAATAGAGTTAAAAATGGAGGGAAGACTATGGCTGCAAAATTATGGAAAAAAATAGGATTTTTTATTTTAATTGTTGCATGTCTTTTTAATTTAGTCATAAAAATAGTAAGAAAAACACCATTTATTGAAGAATTAACAAGTTCAGCACAATACATATTAGAACATCCAAATAAAAAATAATAAAAAGTTATATATATATATTGAAAATAAATAAGATATATGATAATATAATAAACAGAAAATTTATTTCATAGAGAAAGAGGTGAATACAAAATGAAGGCAGGATTACATCCAGAATATAATGAAACAACAATTACATGTGCATGTGGAAATGTACTTAATACAAATTCAACTAAAAAAGATATTAAAGTAGATGTTTGCTCAAAATGTCATCCATTTTGGACTGGTAACTTAAAATTAAATACTACAGGAGGAAGAGCAGATAAATTTAAGAAAAAATATGGAATTGAATAAAATATAGCAGTTTGATACTGCTTTTTTTGTTTTTTATTGCAGTAAGAAAAAGAGTATGATAAAATATAAAAAATATATATATCGACAAAAAGGTGGAAATAATATTGAAAAATGAAATACAAGAACAATATAATTATATAAAAGAAGTAAGAAATATAAATAAAGATAAAGAATTAAAATATTATATATTAACAATGGGATGTCAGTTAAATGAAAATGATTCTGAAAAAATAAGTGGAATGCTAGAAGAAATGGGATATGAAAAAACAGATAATTTAAAACAAGCAGATTTTGTAATATATAATACATGTTGTGTAAGAGAAAATGCAGAAGACAAGTTATTTGGAAAAGTAGGAGAAATAAAAAAACAAAAAGAAGAAAAAGGAACTATAATTGCTATAGGTGGTTGCATGATGCAAGAAGAACATATTATAGAAAAGTTAAAAAAAAGCTACCCATATGTAGATATTATGTTTGGTACTCATACATTACATAAATTGCCACAAGATGTTTATAAAATATTACAAAAGGAACAAAAAATAGAAGATATTATAGATATAGATGGTGAAGTATATGAAGGATTACCAATAAAAAGGAATGATAAAATTAAAGCATCTGTAACAATAATGTATGGATGTGATAATTTTTGTACCTATTGTATTGTACCATATGTAAGAGGAAGAGAAAGAAGTAGAAATCCTAAAGATATATTAAATGAAATTAAAAGTTTAGCAAAAGAGGGATATAAAGAAATAACATTACTGGGACAAAATGTAAATTCATATAAAGCCAATGGGGAAGAAGGAATATATTGTTTTTCAGATTTATTAAAAGCAGTTAATAAAATAGAGAAAATAGAAAGGATAAGATTTGTTTCACCACATCCAAAAGATTTTACAGATGATGTAATAGAGGCAATTGAACAATGTAAAAAAGTATGTAAAATTATCCATTTACCATTACAATCAGGAAGTAGCAAGATATTAAAAACAATGAATAGAAAGTATACTAAAGAGCAATATATAGAGCTTGCAGAGAAAATGAAAAAAAAGATTCCTAATATCGTATTTTCAACAGATATAATAGTAGGGTTTCCACGGAGAAACTGAACAAGATTTTCAAGATACATTAGAAGTAGTAAAGAGAATAAAATTTGAACAAGTATACATGTTTATATATTCAAGAAGGATAGGAACACCAGCAGATAAAATGAAGGATCAAATATCAGAAGAGATAAAACATAAAAGATTTGATAAATTAAAATCATTAGTAGAGACTCAAATAGAAGAAAATAATAATAAATATATAGGACAACATGAAAAAGTTTTAGTAGAAGGGACAAGCAAAAATAATGAGAAATTATTAACAGGAAGAACAAGTACAAATAAAGTGGTTATTTTTGAAGGAAGCAAAGATTTAATTCATGAAATAATAGATTTAAAAATTATATCTCAACATATGTGGTATTTAAAAGGAAGAAGAATAGAAGAAAAGGAGTAGAAATATGGCAGAATATTCCCCAATGATGCAACATTATTTGGAAACAAAAGAGCAATATAAAGATGCAATTTTATTTTATAGATTAGGTGATTTCTATGAAATGTTTTTTGATGATGCTTTAACAGCATCAAAAGAATTAGAAATTACATTAACAGGAAAAGATTGTGGACAAAAAGAAAGAGCTCCCATGTGTGGAGTTCCATCACATGCACTAGATATGTATGTAGCAAAATTAATACAAAAAGGTTATAAAGTAGCAATATGTGAACAATTAGAAGATCCAAAACAAACTAAAGGAATTGTAAAAAGAGATGTAATAAGGGTAGTTACTCCAGGAACTTTAATAGAATCTAATTTATTAGATGAAAAGAAAAACAATTATATTATGTCGATATTTAAAAGAGGGTTATTTTTTGGAATTGCAATATGTGATGTTTCAACAGGAGAATTTTATGCAACAAAGATAACTCAAAATAATAATTTCGAAAGATTACTAGATGAAATATCTAGATTTTCACCAGCAGAAATAATAACAAATGATTTAATGTATTCTAGTATAGAAGAAATAAACAAAATAAAAGAGAGATTTGGAATTTTCATCTCAAAAGGAGAAGAAGAAGCTTTTAAAGAAGAAGCAAATGATATAATATCCAATTATGAAATAATAGATGAAACACAAAATAAAATTGAAAAATTAGAAGAAGAATTATTTATTTTGTCAGCAATAAATGGATTACTTGAATATCTTAACAAAACACAAAAAATAAAGTTAAAACATCTTAATAAAATACAAATATATACTACTAATAAGTATATGGCTTTAGACATAAATGCAAGAAGAAATTTAGAAATAACTGAAAAAATGAGAGATAAAACAAAAAAAGGAACACTTTTATGGGTATTAGATAAGACATCTACTTCAATGGGGGGAAGACATTTAAGAAGATGGCTAAATGATCCGTTGATAGATATACAAGAAATAAATAAAAGATTATTTGCAGTAAAAGAATTAAAAGATAGTATAATACTAAGAGGAGATATAATAGAAGCATTAAAAAAAGTATATGATATAGAAAGACTGATAGGAAAGATATCTTATGGAAATGCTAATGGACGTGATATGATTTCATTAAAAAATTCAGTAAAAGAGCTTCCTAAAATAAAACAAATATTATCAAAAGTAGCTTCACCATTATTAAAACAGTTATATGAAGAATTAGATGAATTGAAGGATATTTATGAAATTATAGATAGAGCGATCATAGAAGAACCACCAATATCTGTAAAAGAGGGGGGATTAATAAAAATAGGATATAATGAAGAAATAGATAAATTAAAGCTAGCAGGTAGTAAACGGAAAAAATTGGTTAGTAGAGTTAGAAGCTAAAGAAAAAGAAGAAACAGGAATAAAAAATTTAAAAGTTGGATTTAATAAAGTATTTGGATATTTTATTGAAGTAACTAAATCAAATTTATCACAAGTACCAGATAGATTTATAAGAAAGCAAACTTTAACTAATGCTGAAAGATATATAACAGAGGAATTAAAAAATATAGAAGAAGAAATATTAGGAGCAGAAGAAAAACTAATAACATTGGAATATAATATGTTTTTGGAAATAAGAAGAGAACTTTCAAATAATATACAAAGAATACAAAAAGCAGCTAATATAATTTCTACATTAGATGTATTGACATCTTTTGCAGTAGTTGCACAGGATAGGAATTACATACAGCCAATAGTTGACAATGAAGGAAAAATAGACATAAAAGAAGGAAGACATCCTGTAATAGAAAAAATGTTATCAAGTGGAGAATTTGTAGAAAATGATACATATTTAGATAAGGAAGATGCTAGGCTGTCAATTATAACGGGCCCTAATATGGCTGGAAAATCAACATATATGAGACAAGTAGCTTTAATTACTTTAATGGCACAAGTTGGAAGCTTTGTACCTGCTAATTATGCTAAAATAGGAGTAGTAGATAAAATTTTTACAAGAGTAGGTGCATCAGATGATTTAAGTATGGGTCAAAGTACATTTATGGTAGAAATGATGGAAGTAGCTACAATATTAAAAGAAGCAACTCCAAATAGTTTAATTATATTAGATGAAATAGGAAGAGGAACATCAACTTATGATGGATTATCAATAGCATGGGCAGTTGCAACTTATATAGCAGATAAACAAAAGTGTGGTGCTAAAACTTTATTTGCAACACATTATCATGAATTAATAGAATTGGAAAGTAAGCAAGAAGGGATAAAAAATTATTCAATAGCAGTAAAAGAAAAAGGGGAGGATATAGTATTTCTAAGAAAAATAATAGAAGGAGGGACAGATGAGAGCTATGGAATACATGTAGCTAAACTTGCAGGAGTTCCACAACCAGTTGTAAAAAAGGCAAATGAAATATTAAAAACTTTAGAAAGAAAAAGTATAGTTCCTAAAAAGCTAGAGCAAAAAGAAAATAAAAAACAAACAGATGGACAATTGGATATGTATAACTACAAACTTGCACAAATCGCACATCAAATAGATAAAATTAATTTAGATGAATTGACTCCAATAGAGGCATTAAATACTTTAGTAAGACTTAAAGAAAGTGTTTCATAAAAAATACACCTGCCAATATAAATCTATTATTGGCAGGTAGTGAGACGAGGATTGATATTACATGTTTAGATAACTTCTAATATCCGCTCTAAAAGGTTGAGCAGAGATATACTCATTAATACTGGAATAATGTGGTGGCTTTGAAGTAAAAAATACATCACATTTGTTTTTGGAGCTAGTTTCCAATTCGTAACTTGCAATTTTATACTTTAAAGGTGTTGATATACCACTATCTACCTTATAGAGTAACATTGAAAGACTTGAGTCTAAAGTTTCTTGTTGTAAATCCCGACGTAAATTACACTCAAAAAGAGTGAATTCAATTTGTTCTTCTAAAGTCATGTTGATCTCCCTTCTTATACAATTAACGGTTAAATATATTATACAACAAAAAGTAAATAAAGTCAAAAATGATTTTATTTACTTTTTGTTGTATTTTTTCCTTCAAATTTCTTTCTCTATAAAGTTTTATTAGTTTTTCTTTATTTTTTCATGGATTATTTGATTTATATTTTACGTTTTTTACAATAATTTTTATGATAATATAAAAATATATTTACACTTTAACATGTGTGTGATAAGATAATTGTGTAACAGGTAGTTAATTGCATATATTTTAATAGGAGGAAGAACAAATGCAACGAAGAATATCAGCTTTTGTAAAACAATTTAAGGAGGGAGATTATGAACCATTATTAACTTACATGATTGTTAAATATCAGCTGAGAGGACGGTCTTCAAGTTTTGAGGCTATTAAAGAAGAGATAATTAAATTGCAACCTAAGGACATAAAGAAAGTTGAAGAAATTTTTTTGAACTGCTTACAAATAGCAGAAAAGGAAGAGGAGAACTTGATAAAATGTAATTGGAGTAACAGTTTAGATATCTTTTATATGCAGAGTATGTAAATGTTTATTAACAGATGAGACCATATTTTGTGGTCTCAAAAATATTGGTTTAAAATTTATAATAAATTTAAGTTACCATAAAATTATAATAAATTTCTTAAATTTAATATAATTTTATTGACTTTTTATGTAAATGTGTTAAAATGTAAAATCATAGTATATATTGTAAATTAAATCTTTTTAGGAGGAATATTTTATGCAACAACGGAAATTGGATCAATTAGGAAGAGTATGTATTCCAAGTAAATTTTTTAATGAATTGAACTTGTCGAAAAAAGAGAAAATGGAAATAACAATTGAATATGGTGAAATTTGTATTAAAAGATTTAATGCAAAAGCTATAAAGAAAAGAGAATACATTGAAATTGTTAGGATACTAGATCAACTTAACAGAATTACCCTTCCAGCAGAATATTTAGATATATTAGGAATAAAGAGAGGAAATGTAATTAGTTTAACAATGGAAGAGGAGACAATTAAAATTTGTTGAAAACGATTTAAAAAATCATAATATTTTATGATAAACCCTAAATATAAAACTTCAGGGTTTTTATAAAGGGACAAATATAATTTATGAAATCTTATATTTGAATCTTAGCTTGATGTTCCTCAAACCAGATTTTGACTTAAAAAATATATGCTATAAGCTGTGGAACTGTTGTAGGATGTCAATAAATAATATATGTAAAAGTATTGAAAAATAAAAATTTTTTTAAAATATAATTACTTATTTTAAAAAAGTAATAAAATATATAGAGGGTTTATATAAGAAAGATAATTATACTTAATAATTTTATTAAATTTAATTGAAAAAAATTAACAAAAATGGTATAATTATAAAAATATTGATAGTATGAGGAAAAATATGAAAGTAACATTTTATTCAAACTTTTTAACACACCACCAACTTCCTTTTTGTTTAGAAATGCAAAAAAGATTAGGAAAAGATTTTAAATTTGTATCTACAGTCAAAATATTTCAATGGAGACTAGATTTAGGATTTAAAGATTTAGATAAAGAATATGACTTTATAGTGAGAGCATACGAAAGTGATGAAGAATATAAAAAAGCAAAAAGATTAGCATTAGAGAGTGATGTAGTAATAATAGGATCTACAACAGATGAATTAATAGAAGAAAGATTAAAATTAGATAAACTAACATTTAGGTACAGAGCAAGAATTTTTATGTTTGTAGATGGCTTTTTTAAAACAATATTTAATAAGGAAAAAATGAAGTTATTTTTTGATAGACATATAAAATATAGAAAAAACAAAAATTTATATATTTTATGTGCAAATGCATATGGAGCAAATGATTTTAACCTTTTCAGATTATACAAAGATAAAATGTATAAATGGGGATACTTTTTAGAAATAAATAAATATAACATAAAAGAATTAATTAACAAAAAAGAACAAAATGAAAAAGTGCAAATTATTTGGGTTGCAAGATTTATAAAATGGAAACATCCTGAAATTGTTATAAAGCTAGCAAAAAACTTAAAAAATCAAAACTACAATTTTAATATAAAAATGTTGGGAGCAGGTATACTTGAAGACAAAATTAAAGAAGAAATAAAAAAAGAAAGTTTAGAAGATGTAATAGAAGTTGTAGGACAAGTTCAAAGTGATAAAGTTAAAGATTATATGGAAAAAGCAAATATTTTTATAGGAACAAGTGATAGTAGAGAAAGTTGGGGAGCTGTAATTAATGAATCTATGAATGCAGGATGTGTAGTTATAGCTAATCAAAAAATGGGGTCAGTACCATTTTTGATAAAAAATGAAGAAAATGGATTAATGTATAACAAATATAAAGAATTGGAAAAACATGTTAAAGATGCAATTCAAAATAAAAAATTAAGAGAAAAATTAGGAGCTAATGCATATAAAACAATAACAGAAGATTGGACAAGTAATATTGCAGCAAATAATTTAATAGATTTATTTGAAAGTATTATTGATAAAAAGGAGTTTGAGGTAAAAGATGGACCAACAAGCAAAGCTTATAAAAGAAGAAAGAAGATTTAGTGTAATAATAGCAGCATATAATATACAAGAATATATAGAAAGAGCTATTTTAAGTGTAGAAAATCAGACATTTAAAAATATAGAAATAATAGTAGTAGATGATTGTTCAACAGACGATACAGAAAAGGAAATTTTAAGATTATGTTCAAAATATAGAAACATAATATATCTAAGACATAATGAAAATAAAAAAATTGGGGCTACAAGAAATACAGGATTAAATGTTGCAAAAGGAGAATATATAGTTTTTTTAGATGGTGATGACTATTTAGCAACAGATAATGTATTAGAAAAAATAGACAAAGTTATTGGAAAAGATGAAACAGATATAATATATTTAGGCTTTGAGATAGAGGGAAATAGGGAAGAATTAGTTATTCCAACAGAAGATACTTGTACAAAAACTTATAAATCATCAGTAGATAAATATCCCAATGCATGGAGTAAGTGTTGGAGAAGAAAATTTTTAGAAGAAAGTGACATAAAGTTCCCAGAATATAGGCAGTATGAAGATGTTTTATTTGTATATAATGGTGTTATGAAATCAAAAAGTTATAAAATAGCAGACTTTGTTGTACATAAATATATAAGTGGAAGACCTAATAGTATAACGACCCAAATAAGTATTAAAAATGTAGAAGATACTATACATAATTTAAAAGATTTATTAAAAATGAGAGAAAATGAATATACAAAAGAAATAGATATAATAATAAAAAAAGAAATAGATATGTGTAAAAAAAGATTAGACGATGCAATGTCTAATATAATTGATTAATGTTAATATAAACTAAATATTTTGAAAATTAAAAAATAAAGATTTGGAAAGAGATTGTAAATGGAATTATAAAAGAGGTTCAAAATGAACCTCTAAATTATATTAAAACTCAATCTTAGGTTGATACTTTTCAAGCCACATATTTACTTGGCATAAGTATGCCATAAGTTGTGGACCTGTCATTGGTTGTCAGAAAACAACACAAAAAGATATATTTAGAGCCTGTAGGGAAATACGTAAAATGATAAATGGGTGTTTTTTAATAAATTTTGTAAAAATAACAAAAATTAATACTGTGGTTACCTAAAAATACAAAAGAAAGGAAGATAATATTATGAATAAAGAAGAAAGTGAAAATAAAAAAGAGAAAAAGTATGAATACAAAGTAATTCAAACTTTTAGTGAAGATGGACCAACATTTCAAGAAGTAATGGAAAAGATAATAGTTAATAAGTTAAATAAGATATAAAAATTCACTTGACAAGTAAGAACAAACGTTTTAAAATGTAAATACAATAATATCAAATGTAATAATAAATACACTAATATATAAATTTATATGCTATTATGAGTATTTTATATGGAGTGATGTGTATGGAATTTAAAAAAGCAAAAATAGTGGAGTTAAAGAAAAAGTTTGATGCTATTATTAACAAAGAAGAAAACGAAAATGTAGAATTTTGGTATGCTAGGGATTTACAAATACAATTAGGTTATACTCAATGGAGAAACTTTTTAGAAGTAATTAATAAAGCAATTGAATCTTGTAAAAATGTTGGTATCAGTGAAAACGATCATTTTGCTAAGGTCAGCAAAATGATAGATATAGGAAAGAGTGCAAAAAGAGAAGTAGAAGATTATATGTTAACAAGATACGCATGTTATTTAATTGCACAAAATGGAGATTCTAAAAAAGAAGAAATAGCATTTGCTCAAAGTTATTTTGCAGTACAAACTAGAAAACAAGAAATAATTGAAGATAGAATAAAACTAATGAATAGATTAGAAGCAAGAGAAAAATTAAAAGAATCAGAAAAACAATTATCAAAAAATATTTATGAAAGAGGAGTAGATGATTTAGGTTTTGCAAGAATTCGTTCAAAAGGAGATTCAGCTTTATTTGGTGGATTAAATACAATGCAAATGAAAGCAAAATACGGAGTAAAGGAAAATAGACCACTTGCAGATTTCTTACCAACACTAACAATAGCGGCAAAAAACTTAGCAACAGAAATGACTAACTATAATGTAACCGAAAAAGATATGTATGGAGAAGAAAGCATAACAGGTGAACATATAGATAACAATTTAAGTGTAAGAAGTATGCTAAATAAAAGAGGAATCAAACCAGAAAACTTAAAACCAGCAGAAGACTTGAAGAAATTAGAAAGAAGAGTAAAAAATGAAAGCAAAAAAATGGCTAGTAACAAATTACCATAAGGAAAATAGAGGAAATGAGAAAATTTAGTTGAAATCACAATAAAATTATGTTAACACAATAGCGTCAAAGTACTAGAAAGACCTCTTATCTTAGCAACATCGAGATAAGTATAATGAAACTATTAACAAGCACAAGCCGAAATGGCAGGAGGTAATGATGGGACAAAGAGAAGATATACGAAAACGAAATAAAGGAAACTCCTTTTATGATGTTATGAAACCAAGAGCTTATAAGGATAAAATGGAATATAAGCTTGTAGCAGGATTAACAATGGCTGTGTTTAGAAGGGGGAGAAAATAACATGATAGCAGTAACAACAATTGCACTGACAATACTAATGTCAGCATGTGTAGCGGATGTTGTGGTAAACAATCTTAATCCAATTCCAAAAATGAAAGATAAAGGAGAAGAGAAAAAATTTTCTAAAACAATATGCAAAACCAGAAGAATGTATGAGTATGTAATAAGGTAAGCCAAAAGCGGTCGCAATGCGACCGTTTTACTCAATCTATAATTCAATTTTTGGCTGATACCTTTCAAGCCACATATTTACTTGGCATAAGTATGCCATAAGTTGTGGACCTGTCATAAGCTGACCAAACCAAGGTCTTGAAAATGCATTGCCATTAGTTTGTAGTATTTCTAAGATATAGTCTTTATTTAACAAATGATTAATAGGAGCTTCTGGATTTGCCATAATTTTAGTAAGCATAGATTTTACAGCATTCAAATAAGTAGGATTATGAGTTTTTGGATAAGGACTCTTTTTTCTTTCTACTATTTCTTCAGGCAATAAATCCTTCACAATATAACGTAATAATCCCTTTTCTCTACCATCCAATGCTTTTACTTCCCAAGGAACATTCCATAAATATTCTACTAATCTATAATCACAAAAAGGAACTCTCAATTCAAGACCATTATACATAGACATTCTATCTGCTCTATCTAACAAAGTTTGCATGAACCAATTAATAGTTAGATAAGAAATTTTTCTTTTTTGAGCTGTTTGTAATGAATCAGAATCTAATATTTTAACATTTTTTAAACAATCTGTATATCTAAAATCAATGTAATCTTTTAGATTTACTTTGTTTGAAATATTAGGATTTAAAAGTTCCTGTCTTTCATTTAAAGCAATAGACCAAGGAAAAGTATTACTATTTAAAGCATCTTCCCTGAAAAACCAAGGATATCCTCCAAATATTTCGTCAGAACATTCACCAGAAATAGCAACAGTTTCTCCGTGTTTTATATGCTTACAAAAAAGTAATAATGAAGAATCAACATCTGCCATTCCAGGAAAATCTCTTGCTATCATTGCATCTTTTAAAGCTTCAACAAGCTCAGGAGTATCAATAACAATTTGGTGATGATTTGTATTAAAAGATTTTTTCATGATATCAATATAATAATTATCTGAATTAGGTTGAAAATCACTTTTTACAAAATTTTTATCATTATCAACATAATCAACTGAATAAGTAGATATATTTGGCAAAGAGTGTTTTTTATTGTAATTACTTGCATATGCAGTAATTATACTAGAATCAAGTCCACCAGAAAGCATAGTACAAAGAGGAACATCAGAAATTAATTGTCTATTAATAGAATCTTCTAACAAAAATTTTACCTTATCACAAGTATCTTCAAAACTATCTGTATAAGTCTTACTTTCTAATCTCCAATATTCTTCTAAATGTAAACCATCTTTATTAAATATACCAAAATGTGCTGGCTTTACTTCTAAGATATTTTTAAAAATAGTATATCCAGGAGTATGAGCAGGACCTAGACCAAATAGTTCTGATATACCTGTTTGATCTATTTCTAAACTAATATAAGGATGTTTCAATAAAGACTTTATTTCAGAGGCAAATATTAAAGTTTCATTTACAAAACAATAAAATAAAGGTTTAATACCAAAATGATCTCTTGCTAAAAAAAGTTCTTGTGCTTTTTCCTTCCATATAGCAATACTAAAAATACCATTAAACCTTTTAACAATGTCAGGCCCATAATGGATAAAAGCTTTCAAAATTACTTCAGTATCACTATATCCTTTAAAACTATAGCCTAAATTTAACAATTCTTCTTGTAAATCTTTTGCATTGTAAAGTTGACCATTGTATACAATAACATAACTTTCATCTTTATGCTTTATAAACATAGGTTGCTTTCCATTTTTTTCATCAATAATAACTAGTCTTCTATGACCTAAATTAATATGTTCACTTATGTAAAAATTTTCTTCATCTGGACCACGTTTTTTTAATTCTTTTGTCATATCAACAATAATATTTTTATCACAAGTAGTATTTTTCTTTAAATTTACAAAACCAGTAATTCCACACATAAATACAATTCCTCCAATTATAAACTTATAACAGTATATGTAAAAAAACTAAATTTTGAGACAAAAATTAATAAAATATGATAATCATTATGAAACAAAAATGCATACCATAATAAAGGGGGGCTAAGAATGAGAAATATTTTTAAAGAATTATATGAAGAAGCAAAAAATATTCAACAAAAAGATCCAGCAGCAAAAAATATATTATATGTTATACTATTATATCAAGGATTTCATATATTAGTGTTTCATAAAATTGCACATTTTTTCTATAGAATAAAGTTTCTATTTATAGCTAGACTTATTTCACAAATAGGTAGGTTTTTTACGGGAATTGAAATACATCCTGGAGCTAAAATAGGTAGAAGACTTTTTATTGATCATGGTATGGGAATTGTAATTGGGGAAACAGCAACAATAGGAGATGATTGTACTATGTATCATGAAGTTACATTAGGAGGCACAGGAAAGGATAAAAATAAACGACATCCAGATATAGGCAATAATGTGATGATAGGTTGCGGTGCAAAAGTATTAGGTGCAATAAAAATAGGAAATAATGTAAAAATAGGAGCAAACTCAGTTGTTACAAAAAACATAGAAGATAATGTTACAGTAATAGGAATACCAGGAAAAGAATATAAAAAATAAAAATTATTACAACAAACACTTGTTTAAAATTAAATAATATAGTATAATATATTAAGCATGTATTAAAATATAAATAAAATACATGTTAGGGGGAAAAACATGAATAATAAAATAGTAATAAAAGGAGCAAAAGAACACAACTTAAAAAATATTAATTTAGAAATACCAAGAGATAAATTAGTTGTTATTACAGGACTTTCAGGTTCAGGAAAATCGTCACTTGCATTTGATACATTATATGCAGAAGGACAACGTAGATATGTAGAGAGCTTATCAGCATATGCACGTCAATTTTTAGGATTAATGGAAAAACCAGAAGTTGAAACAATAGAGGGGTTGTCACCAGCAATATCAATAGACCAAAAAACAACTTCTAAAAATCCACGTTCAACAGTAGGGACAGTTACAGAAATATATGATTATATCCGTCTTTTATATGCAAGAATAGGAATACCATATTGTCCTAAATGTGGGAAAAGAATAGAAAAGCAAACTATAGATCAGATAATTGATAATATAATGACTTTGGAAGAAGGCACAAAAATTCAAGTATTAGCTCCAATAATACGTGGAAGAAAAGGAGAATTTGTAAAACTTATTACAGATTTTTCAAAAGAAGGATTTGTACGAGCAAGGGTGGATGGTCAAACCATAGAACTTACAGATGATATCAAAATAGATAGAAATAAAAAACATAATGTAGAAATAATAGTAGATAGATTAGTTATAAAACCAGACATAAGAAATAGATTAACAGAATCTGTGGAAATAGCATTAAAACATGCAAATAACTTAGTATTGATTGATGTTGTAGGAAAAGAAGAAAAATTATTTAGTGGAAATTATGCATGTCCAGATTGTGGAATTAGCTTTGAAGAATTATCACCAAGAATGTTTTCTTTTAATAATCCTTTTGGTGCTTGTCCAAGTTGTACAGGTATTGGATATATAATGAAAATAGATGAAGATTTAATTATACCAGATAAAAATAAAACACTTTATGAGGGAGTAAAAGCATTTGGAGCAAGTACAATGAAAAAATCAGAAACGATGGCAAAAATGTATTTTGAAAGTATTGCAAAACATTATAAAGTAAACATAAACCAACCAATAAAAAAATTACCAAAGGACTTTTTAGATAAAATTTTATATGGAACAAAAAATGAAGAAATTGATTTTGAATATTCTTCAACATCAGGAATAAGGAAATTTAAAACACCATTTGAAGGAGTTATACCAACATTAGATAGAAGATATAATGAAACAAAATCACAAGGAATGCGTGATTTTTATGAAATGTATATGAGCAATAGTGCATGTCCAACTTGTAATGGAGCAAGATTAAAAAAAGAAAGCTTATCTGTTAAAGTAGGAGATAAAAATATAAATGAATTAACAGATATGTCAATTAATAAAATAAAAGATTATATAAATTCATTAAAATTAACTCCAAAAGAAACAATGATAGCAGATCAAATTTTTAAGGAATTAAATCAAAGATTACAATTTTTAATAGATGTTGGACTTGAATATTTAACATTATCTAGAGCAGCAGGAACACTATCAGGAGGAGAAGCACAAAGAATTAGACTTGCAACACAAATTGGGTCAGGGTTAACAGGAGTATTATATATATTAGATGAGCCAAGTATTGGATTACATCAAAGAGATAATGATAGATTATTACTAACATTAAAGAAACTAAGAGATTTAGGAAATACACTATTAGTAGTAGAACATGATGAAGATACAATGTATGCAGCAGATGAAATTATTGACATTGGCCCAGGAGCAGGAGTACATGGTGGTAATGTAATAGCTCAAGGAACAGCAGAAGAAATAAAACAAATATCAACATCTATAACAGGACAATATTTAAGTGGAAAAAAGAAAATCTTAGTACCTAAAAAAAGAAGAAAGTCTAATGGGAAATCTCTTGAAGTAAAAAATGCAGTAGAAAATAATTTAAAAAATATAAATGTAAAATTTCCATTAGGTATTTTTACATGTGTAACTGGTGTTTCAGGCTCAGGAAAAAGTACTTTAATAAATGAAGTATTATATAAAACAATAGCAAAGGAATTAAATGGTTCTAATGAAAAAGCAGGTAAATGTGAAGAAATAAAAGGTTTAGATAATATAGACAAAGTTATTAATATAGATCAATCGCCAATTGGAAGAACACCACGTT
Organism: Clostridia bacterium; assembly: GCA_022797145.1. Taxonomy (GTDB): domain Bacteria; phylum Bacillota; class Clostridia; order TANB77; family CAG-508; genus RGIG8482. Next base: position 11,994 of record JAAWKA010000001.1, on the reverse strand, counting down.
CAAATCCAGCAACTTATACAGGAGTATTTGATATAATAAGAGATATATTTGCAGGTACTAATGAAGCCAAAATTAGAGGATATCAAAAAGGAAGGTTTAGTTTTAATGTTTCAGGAGGAAGGTGTGAAGCTTGTTCAGGGGATGGAATTTTAAAAATAGAAATGCACTTTCTACCAGATATATATGTACCATGTGAAGTATGTAAAGGAAAAAGATATAATAGAGAAACATTAGAAGTAAAATATAAAGGAAAAACAATAGCAGAAGTTTTAGATATGACAGTAGAAGAAGCACTAGAATTTTTTGAAAATATACCAAGAATAAAACAAAAAATGCAAACTTTATATGATGTTGGATTAGGATATATAAAATTAGGACAACCATCAACTACATTATCAGGAGGAGAAGCACAGCGTGTAAAATTAGCTACAGAGCTATCAAAAAAAGCTACAGGAAAAACACTATATATATTGGATGAACCAACAACAGGCCTTCATATAGCAGATGTGCATAAATTAGTAGACATTCTGCAAAGGCTAGTAGATACAGGAAATAGTATTATAGTTATAGAACATAACTTAGATCTTATAAAAACAGCAGATCATATAATAGATTTAGGACCAGAAGGAGGGGACAAAGGAGGACAAGTAGTAGCTATAGGCACACCAGAACAAATAATAAAAAATGAACAAAGCTATACAGGAAAATTTTTAAAAAAATATTTAGGGTAAAATTTAAGAAGAAGTTAAATATAAAATATTTAACTTCTTCTTAAATTTTAATAACTATCTACAATTTTCATTATTGTTATTGTTTTGATGATTGTTTTCATTTTTATTTTGATTTTGTTTATTTTGGTTCTTATTTTGGTTTTTATTATTTTTTGCCATAACTAAAGCACCTCCATTTCTTGATAATTATATTCTTAACAAAAAAATAAAAAATATTCATAAAATTACAATAAGAAAATAAACTGAAAAAGTTTTAATAAAAAAATAAAAAATAAAAGATAAATTGTAATAAAATATGATATAATTAGGAAAAAATAAAAAGAGGTAAAAACATGAACCATATTATAATTGGAATAGAAGGATTAGTAGGAGCAGGAAAGTCATCAATTTGTAGAGACTTAACCAAAATAATTCCAAATACTGTTTTATTAGAAGGTGGAAACTTATATCGAGCTATTGTATATGCAATGACATCAAAGGGAATTACGGTAGAAGAATTATACAAAAGAGGTGATAAATTAGACATTAAAGAGATGATGGATTTATTTTTAGTAAAAATTAAGATAGAAAATAATGAAACAAAATTTTATATAAATGAACAACTAATTTCAGAAGAAAAGCTTCAATCAAAAGAAGCTTCATTAGCTGTTTCAACTATAGGAGGAAAAGCTAATAATAAAAAATTATTTCAATTTGCAAAAAACTTAATTGATGAGTTAAAAAAGGAGAATAATGTTATTGTATCAGGAAGAAGTCTAATGAAAATTTATCCAAATTTAGACTATCACTTTTTTATAACAGCAAGTCTTGAGGAACGAATAAAAAGAAAGAACATACAATATGAAGGAAAAGTAGAGAAACAACAACTAAAACAAAATATTATAAAAAGAGATGAATTGCAGAAAGAAGCAGGATTTTACGATATATATGAAAACACTATTACAATTGATGTTACAAACTGCAAAAATTCTCAGGAATCAGCTAAAAAGGTTCTAGAACACATTGTTGTAGGCCCTTAAGAAAGGAAGTATAATAAAATGGAGTTTGTAAATAAGAAATTATTAAAATTTAATCAATATTTGAGAAATAAGAAAATAGCAATTATTGGTTTAGGCATTAGTAATATTCCATTAATAGATTATTTACATGAATTTGAAGCAAAAGTAACTGTATTTGATGATAGAACTATAGATAGATTAGATAAAGAACTTATAAATAAAATTGATAAATATAAATTTGAAATATCTTTAGGGGAAAATAGTTTATCTAAATTACAAAACTTTGATATAATATTTCGCTCACCAAGCTGTATGCCAAATAAGAAAGAATTATTATTGGAAAAACAAAGAGGGGCAATAATTACATCAGAAATTGAAATGTTAATGGAAATGGCACCATGTAAAATAATTGGAGTAACAGGAAGTGATGGAAAAACAACAACAACAAGTATTATTTATGAAATATTAAAACAATCAGGATATAATTGTCATTTAGGAGGTAATATAGGAACCCCAATTTTTACTAAATTAAATAAAATATTACCAAAAGATATAATTCTTTTAGAATTAAGTAGCTTTCAATTAATTGATATGACAATTAGTCCTAATATATCTGTCATTACAAATATTACACCAAACCATTTAAATATTCATACTTCTTATGAAGAATATATAAATGCTAAGAAAAATATTTTTAAATATCAAAAAGAAGATGATATTTTAGTTTTAAATCATGATAATGATTTGACTTATGAATGTAAAAAAGAAGCTAAAGGAAAAGTTGTATTTTATAGTAGTAAAACTAAATTAGACAATGGAATTATTTTAGATAATGATGTAATAAAAGAATGTGAAGATGATTTAAGAAAACATATTATTAGTACAGATAAATTATTATTAAAAGGAAAACATATGTATGAAAACATATGTGCAGCAATAGCTGCTACTAAAACATTAGTAGATTTCGAAGATATAAAAAAAGCAATTACTAAATTTAAAGGAGTTGAGCATAGGCTAGAATTTGTAAAACAAATAGATGGAGTGAAGTGGTATAATGATTCAATAGGAACAAGTCCTACACGAACAATAGCAGGATTAAAATCATTTGATGAAGAAATTATATTAATAGCAGGAGGATATGATAAACACTTAGATTATGAACCAATGGCAAAACCAATTGTAGAAAATGTAAACACTTTAATATTAATGGGTCAAACTTCAGAGAAGATATTTAATGAAGTGTCAAAAGAATTAAAAAAACAAAATAAACAATTAAAGATATATAAATGCAATACTTTAAAAGAAACAGTAAATATTGCACATAAAATAGCAACCAAAGGACAAATTATTTTATTTTCACCAGCAAGTGCAAGTTTTGACATGTTTAAAGACTTTGCAGATAGAGGAAATAAATTTAAGGAATTAGTAAATAAAATTTGAAAATATAGTAACAATAATTAAAAAAAGGCATATACTACTCATAATAAAAGTGAACTTTAAAGGTCATTTAATATGAGGAGGTTTAAGTATGTATAACAACTATGAGACATCATATGAAGAATATATGATGAGAACATTAGGATATAATCCTAATAATTATATGAAAGATACATATCAAGAAAACAACTATTATGTTATGCCAAGTAGTAGAAATGCCACAATAGATTATGAATTAGAAAATTTATATCCAGAAGTATATAAAAGAGTATATCCATTAGTTTGTCAAGAATGTCTTGCTAATATGGAAATAATTAATAATCAAAAAATAGAAGAGATGACAGAAAATATTTATAAAAAGATAGAAATAGATTTTAAGTTAGAAACAAAAAAAGAAGATAGAAGCAAGAATGTAGAAACAATGGAAAACAGAAATAAAAATAATATAATTAGAGATTTAATTAAAATATTAATTTTACGAGAAATATTAGGAGGACACAATAGACCACCATTTCCAGGAGGACCAACTATGCCACCAAGACCACCATTTCCAAGACCTCATGGACCAATTATTCCAAGATAGAAAAATATGATTAAAAAATAAAAAATTACATACTTTTTTTCAGAATGTGCAAAATAATATATATTAATTTTTATTAATTATATTATACATGAAAGGAAGTAGTAATATGAAAGTAAAAGAATGCATGAGCTTAAATGTATGCTGTTGCACACCAGATACAACAGTTACTGAAATTGCAAAAAAAATGTGTGATAATCATATAGGATGTATTCCTGTGTGTGACACTAATAATACAGTAGTAGGAGTGTTAACAGATAGAGACATTATTTTAAGAACAGTTGCTTGCAATAAAGATGCAAATATAACAAAAGCATCAGATATAATGACATGTAAAACATGTTGTTGTACACCAGAAACAGATATTAATGAAGCTACAAAATTAATGTCAGACTTACAAATAAGAAGAATACCAGTATGTGATAACAATAATAAAATTGTAGGTATCCTTTCTTTGGGAGATTTAGCAAATAATGATAATAAAATAGGAGCAAAACAAGTTTGTGATACTTTAGAGAACATTTGTAATTGTGATGGAAAAAACAAAAATGCCGAATAATTATAAATTAAAACAATATAATAATAGAAGTAGGTAATACTACTTCTATTATTATATATAAAGGAAGAAAGAACATGGTTGTTGATATGGGATATTGGACAAAGGTAGGAAAAAGGATATTAATACTTACTTTTACAATATTGGGAATTTATCTAGCATTTAAGTTGGCAATTTTTTATATGCCATTTCTAATAGCATTTATTATATCTCTTTTAATTGAACCTATTATAAAATTTGTAAGTAAAAAGACAAGCTTTACAAGAAAAACAAGCGCAATTATAGTGTTAATGGTAGTAGCTTCAATATTAATAGGTTTTATTGCATGGGGGATAACGAGTCTTATTGCAGAGGCAAGTAATTTATTGCAAGGGTTAAATCAATATATTGAAAAGGCATATACACAAGTCCAAGACATAATGAATAATATAGATTTTACCAAGCTAAAAATATCTTCAGAAGTAACAAATGTAATACAAAATTCAGCAGGAGAAATAATAGGAACAATATCAAATTGGGTAAAAAATGGATTAACATCTTTAATGAATGGACTTACTCAGATTCCAACAATAGCAATATATATAGGAATATCGTTTATAGCTATATATTTTATATGTACAGATAAATTATATATGATAGACCAGTTAGAACATCATCTACCTAAAGAATGGGTAAAAAGAATTGGATATCATATAAGAGAGCTAATTAGTAGTTTAGGAGGGTACTTAAAAGCAGAAGCAATACTAGTAATAATATCATTTATTATATCATTAATAGGACTGTATGGACTAACTTTTATGGGGTTTTCTATAAAGTATCCACTTTTAGCAGCTCTAGGAATAGGATTTGTAGATGCACTGCCAATATTAGGCTCTGGAACAGCAATGGTACCATGGTCTATAATAGCAGCAATTAATGGTGATATAAGATTATCAGTAGCTATTTTGATATTATGGATTATAATGTCAATTATTAGACAATTTGCAGAACCAAGAGTTGTAAGTACACATATAGGAATACATCCTATATTTACATTGATAGCTATGTATACAGGATTTAAAATTATGGGAGTATTAGGAATGTTTATAGGTCCTATAATATTAATTATATTAAAAAATATATTTTCAACTTTAATAGATAAGGGAGTAGGAAAGGCAATATTTGATAGATAAAAGAGATTGTAGAAATGCCAAAATAGCAAAAAGAAGAAAATATTTACTATTTTCTTCTTTTTACTATTCTAATAATTTATTAAAAAAGCTAGCTCTATCTATATTATTTTTTCTATTATTTCTTTTTAAAAGATATAAACATTCAGGCGATTTTGTTATATAGTTTATGCCAGAACTGCAAGACAAAGAAGCTTTAAATCCTAAATTTTTAATAATAGGGTAGGATTCTTTACTTACTGCACCAAAAGGATAGGTAAAAGTAGTTGGAATATATCCGCGTATAATTTTTAAATTCTTCTTGTAATTTTATAATATCATTTTCTAATAATTGAGAATATTGAGCGATGCTTTCAGTATATTTTTTCATACAACCATTTCTACCATTTATCATACTATGCAAATTATAGGTATGATTTTGAAATTCTATGTAGCCACTTTTAGATAATGCAATTATATCTTTCCAACGTAAATAACTATAGTTAGGATTTGCTTCATCTGTTTTTGTGTACGAATTTGTATATTCGCCAACAATAGAAATAACAGCCTTCATATTATATTTTTTTAAAATTGGTACTATGTAAGTAAGATTATTATAATGACCATCATCTAAAGTAATTATAATAGGCTTATAGGGAAGCGGGATATCAGAATAAACGTAATTAATTAAATCTTGCATAGTTATGGTTGTATACCCTTTTTCTTTTATATATAATAAATCTTTTTCAAAAGTATCTGGTGAAACAATAAAATCACCACTTCTAGATTTTAAAATACTGTGATACATAATAATAGGAACTTTAATACCAGATGTTTCATTGGCTTTAACAGAGCTATATATGTAAATGCAAGAAACAATTAAAATTAATATAATAAATAAGATAATTAATCTATAATTTAATTTAAAAACCTTAATACCGTAACTTCAAAAAATTCACCCTTATTCTTGTAAATTAGAATCTATAAAATTATATTTTCTGTAAAATTCATTTTTTTCTGTGTTTCTATAAACTTCAGACTTATTTTTTCTTAAAAACTCTATAATTTGGTAAACATCAATCCAAATTTGATTAACACCATCTTTTTGAGATTCGTCAAAAATAATTTGCATACCAAAATGTAGATGAGGAACATTAATGTTATTTACATTTTCTTTTGCACTATATCCAGTCATACCTAAATAACCAATAACATCACCAGCTGTAACAATATCTCCTTCCTTTAGAGTTTTTACAAAGGGATGATCTTTTCTTAAATGAGCATAATAATAATATCGTTTTTTATCAAAACTTCTAATACCAACTCTCCAGCCACCATACTGATTCCAACCAAGTGCTTCTACTATTCCACTTTCTACAGCAATTATTGGAGTACCAATACTTCCCATTAAATCATTACCTAAATGTACACGCTTATATCCATAATTTCTTGAATTTCCAAAATCATCATAATGACTAAAACTATAATTTTTTGCTATAGGTAGAAAAGCTTTTATACCATATTTTTTTACAAATTCTTTTTCATTATTATTTTTATTTGGAACTTCTATTTCATATTCACCAATAAATTGACTTAAAATAGCATTATAAGCTTCGTAATAATATGAATAATTTTTTAAATCTTTTGATATAATTTCCATTGTTTCACCAGATTGTAATCTTTTTGTTAAAGAAGATAAATCAGCATCTTTAAATTTTTTGAAGTTTCCACCATATTTGCAAGCTAAATAGGATAAAAGCTCTATCCAATTATAAGTTATAGATTCATTATTTACATGAGAAGAAATATCAAGTTTAGAAGTTTTATCCAAAACCTCATAAGTAACATTAAAATCAATCCATTTTATGTATTTATTTTTTGAATTATTTTTGGTAATCCAGATTAAATTTTCAAAACTATCTAAAATACTAGTAGAATATACAATACTGAAAATACAAATGCTAATAAATAAAAATATTAAAGATATAAACAAAACCTTTTTCAATAAAAAACTTTTTATAATCAAGAAAACGCACCTCTTGTTTAATATATGAATTGCAAAGTTAAATATTCATATAAAAATATATTAACATAAGTTAAAAAATATGAAAAAAGTATAAAACTTATTGACATATAAAATTCTATTATATATGATATAATAAATTAAAATATTACAAAAAAGGAGAGTAATTGTGGAACATTTTAATAAAATATTAAAAAAAGTAGGCTTTTCATCTATTGTAGTCTCACTAATATTTGCAATTTTAGGATTAGTTTTAATTATGAAGCCAGAAGGAACAGTAAAATTTATATCATATATAATAGGGACAATGTTTATTTTAGTAGGAATAGTTAGAATTATGACATATGTTTTTAGTAAAAATAAATATGACTTTTATAATTATGATATGCTTTTTGGAATAATTTCTATTTTAATAGGAATTGTAGCAATTATATATACAGATACAATAGGAACAATATTCAGAATTATAGTAGGAATTTGGATTATTTATAGTGGACTAACAAGAATAGATTTATCTATTAAATTAAAAGAACTTAATTCAATAGTCTGGACATATAGTCTTGGACTATCAGTTACAATGTTATTGTGTGGTATATATATATTAGTAAATTCAGGAGCTATTGTAATAACAATAGGAGTATTAATGTTAGTTTATGCTATTATTGATATAATAGAGAGTGTATTTTTTATGAAAAATGTAAATAAGATTTAAAAATAATAAATAATTAAAAATATAATCATCAAAAAATCATAATTATCTATGAAAGTAGAGAATTATGATTTTTTGATTTTAAATAAATAGTAGCATTTTGCATAACTTTATGATAGAATAATAAAAATTATATTAAGGAGGATTAAAATATGAAAAATATAAAATTAAAAATAGAAGGAATGCACTGTCAAGCATGTGCTACAAGATTAGAAAAGGTATTGAAAAATACACAGGGAGTCGAGGAGGCTAATGTTAATATAAATGATAATGTTGCACAAATACAATATAATGATGAACAAATTGATATAAAAAGAATAGAAGAAGTAATTGATGAAGCAGGATTTAAAAGCTTAGGAGAATAGGAGGATATATGAAAAAAGTATTATTAAAAATAGGAGGAATGAGTTGTAGTGCTTGTTCTACAGGATTAGAAAAATTTTTGAATAAACAAGAAGGAATAAAAAATGCAACAATAAATTTAGTTATGAATAATGCTAATATAGAATATGATGACACAATAATAGATGTAAAGAATATTGAAGAATATATAAAAAAGGCAGGATTTGAAAGTTTAGGAATAGACAATTTTAAGCAAATAGAAAAAGAAGAAGCCAGAAGCAAAAATAAATTAATTATACTAACAGTATTATCTATTCTAATATTTTATATATCTATGGCACATATGGTAGGACTACCAAGTATTCCATTTCTTCACATGATGAAACAACCAGTTAATTACTCAATAACTTTATTAATACTAACAACAATAACTTTATACATTGGAAAAGATATATTAAAAAATGGATATAAAAATCTAATACATAAAACACCCAATATGGATACTCTGGTTATGATTGGAGTTGTAAGTGCATTTATATACAGTATTTATGGGACTGTTATGATATTAAATGGTAATATAACTCATGTAGAACATTTATATTATGAGTCAGCAGCAATTGTTATATTTTTTATAAAAATTGGAAAATACATAGAAGGAAAAAATAAAACAAAAACAAAAGCAGCAATAGCAAACTTGATGAAATTAACTCCTAATAAAGCCACTATTATGAAAGAAGGGAAGCAAATAGAAGTAACAATAGATGAAATAGAAAAAGGGGATATTGTAATTTGTAAACCAGGGGAAAAAATTGCTGTAGATGGAGTAATAACACAAGGAATAACACATATTGATGAATCTTTTATAACAGGCGAAAGTATTCCAGTAAAAAAAGAAGAGAAGATGTCTGTAATAGCAGGAAGCATTAATTATGAGGGAACTATTCAATATAAAGCAGAGAAAATCGGAAAAGATTCAACAGTATCAGAAATTGTAAGACTAGTAGTTGAAGCTACAAACACAAAAGCACCAATAGCTAAAGTTGCAGATAAAATAAGTGGATATTTTGTACCAATAATTATTATAATTGCAATAATATTTTTTGTTTTTTGGTTATTAATGCAAGAGAGTTTTGCCTTTGCTATAAATATATTTATAACACTGCTAGTAATTGCATGTCCTTGTGCATTAGGACTTGCAACTCCACTTGCTATTGTAATTGCCTCAGGAATAAGTGCTAGTAATGGACTATTAATAAAAAACAGTGCTATTTTGGAAAATGCACATAAAATAGATACAATAGTATTTGACAAAACAGGAACATTAACAAAAGGAAGCCTTAATATTTCTAAAATATATATTTATAATGAACAACAAGAAAGAGAAATAATAAAACAAATAGCGAGCATAGAGAATAAATCAGAACATCCAATAGCAAGAGCTATTGTAAATTATGCAAAGAAAGAAGAAATTGAACTAAAAGAAGTAAAGGATTTTAAAGCAATACCAGGTAGAGGGGTTGTTGCTACATATGACAACAAAAAAGTGTTAATAGGAAATAAACAAATGATGATAGAAAATGATATAAAAGTAGATAATGAACAAGATGAAAATGATTTAGTTACTAAAGGCAATAGCATACTTTTTGTTGCAGTAGAAAACGAACTTATTTCTTTAGTAGGTGTGAAAGATATGTTAAGACAAGAAGCAAAAGAAGTAATAGAAAAATTAAATAAAAAAAATATAGAGATTATTATGCTAACAGGTGATAATGAAAAAACAGCTAAAGTGATTGCTTCTACTTTAGGAATAGATAAAGTGATTGCTAACTTAGTACCAGTTAAAAAGACAGAGCAAATAGAGAAAATAAAAAAAGAAGGCAAACAAGTAATGATGGTAGGAGACGGAATTAATGATGCTCCAAGTTTAGTAACAGCTAATATAGGAGTAGCAATTGGAAGTGGAACAGATATTGCAATAGATAGTGCTGATGTGGTACTAATGAATACTAACTTAAATAAAATAAATGATTTAATAAATTTAAGCAAAAAGACTATAGTAAATATAAAACAAAATCTATTTTGGGCATTTTTCTATAATATTGCAATGATACCTATTGCAGCAGGATTATTAAAACCAATTGGAATAGTAATGAATCCTATGTTTGCAGGATTTGCAATGACAATTAGTAGTTTGACAGTAGTATTTAATGCATTACGATTAAGAAGAGTTAAATTTAGTAAATAATAGTTCTATTTATTAATAGGAGGAAATAAATGGAGAAATTTTCTAGAACAGAAATGCTAATAGGAAGTTCAGCAATACAAGAATTAAAAAAATCAAAAATTGCAATTTTTGGACTTGGAGGAGTTGGCTCATATGTATTAGAAGCATTAGTAAGAAGTGGAATTGAAAATTTTGTATTGATTGATCATGATGTTATTTCAACCTCAAATATAAATAGGCAAATTTTAGCAACAACACAAACAATTGGTAAAGATAAGATAGAAATAGCAAAAAAAAGAGCCCTAGAAATTAATCCAAATTGTAAAATAGAAACATATAAAACATTTTATATGCCTAATATTAAGGAAGAAATATTAGATACATCTATAAATTATATAGTAGATGCAATTGATACAATTACAGCAAAAATAGAATTAGTAGTAAAAGCTAAGCAAATTGATGTACCTATTATTTCATCTATGGGAACTGGAAATAAACTAGATCCAACAAAATTTGAAATTGAAGACATTTACAATACAACTACATGTCCACTTGCTAAAATTATGAGAAAAGAATTAAAAAAAAGAGGAATAGAAAAATTAAAAGTATTATATTCAAAAGAGGAACCAATAAAAATAAAGCAAATAAACTTATTAGAAAAAGAAAAAAATATAGTATCAAAAAAGCAAGTACCAGCCAGTATTTCTTTTGTTCCATCAGTTGCAGGATTAATAATAGCAGGAGAAGTAATAAAAGATATTATAAAAAATGTATAATAATCTAGTATTAATAAGAAATTTATAATATAATAGGCAAGAAAAGGAGAGTTAAACTAATGAATAAAATAAGTAATAAACAAAATCTTATTGATATAAAAGTAATTGGAATTGGTGGAGGCGGAAATAATGCAGTAACTAGAATGATAGAAGATAAAATAAAAGATGTAGAATTTGTTTTAATAAATACGGAATTAAATGCATTAAAAAAGGCTAATCCCAAACAAGTATTACAAATTGGTAAAGAATCTACAAAAGGACTAGGAGCAGGAGCAAATGCAGAAGTAGGAGAGATAGCAGCTAAAGAAAGTGTAGAAGAAATTGAAAATATTATAGAAGGAACAGATATGCTATTTCTTACTTGTGGAATGGGAGGAGGAACAGGAACAGGAGCAACTCCCATAATTGCAGAACTTGCTAGAAGAAAAGATATATTAACAATAGGAGTAGTAACTAAACCATTTACATTT